>NZ_JBICZL010000006.1:193573-456103 GCF_043201875.1 Streptomyces sp. NPDC048248 | reverse complement strand
CCGCGCGGCGGGGGCGTGCGCGTTGTTTTGCTCGACGCCCCGCTGGGGCCCCCCCCCGCCCCCGGGGCGGGGGGGGCGGGGGGGGGGGCCCCCCCCCCGGGGGGCCGGCCCCCCCCGCCGTTCGGTCACGGTTCGAGCCGCTGCCACTCCCCGGTCCACCACGCGTCCTTCGGACCACCGGACCCTGCGGCGCCACGCGCCTCGGTCTCCGGCACGCCGCTCCCTGGCAACTCCGGCCCCCGCACGCGCGCTCGCGCGTGCCCACGCCCGCGCCTCCACGCGCGCGAAGTCCGCCTCGCTCCCTCCCCCTCCTCCCCGCGTCACCGTCGACGGGACTCCCGTCGCACCGTGCCGTACATCACCGTGTCGCAAATAACGGCCGCGGCGGACAACCTCTTCAGCGGACAAACCCTCTGGCTATGCGGTGGGTGCAAGGCGCCCCGGCGGTACTGCCGCCGGGGCCGCGCCCCGCCACTGCCGCTTGTCTGCCTTGGAGGGATCCCTCGTGCATGCCCCACTCCGTCGCCACCCTGCCCGGTTGATACCCGCCCTGATAGCGGCGGCCGCGCTGATGACCGCCTGCGGGGCCGGAGCCGACTCGGCGAAGGCAGGAGGTTCCGAGACCAAGGTGACCGTGACCCCCGCGGCGGGCAGCAAATCTGCCGCACTCGGCTCCCGGATATCGGTGCGCGCCAAGGGCGGACAGCTCACCTCGGTCAAGGTCAAGGACGACAAGGGCGCCGAGATCGGCGGTCGGCTGACCGGCGACGGCACGTCGTGGACATCGGACCGCAAGGTCAGGCCGCAGACCGCGTACACCGTCCGCACCGAGGCGGAATCGACGGACGGCAAGAAGTCCGCCGCCACCTCGGCCTTCACCACCGAGTCCGCCGACAAGGTCAACAAGCTCACCAACTCCCCGGCCGGCGGACAGACCGTGGGCACCGGCATGCCGGTCTCGATCCTCTTCGACCATCCGATAGCCGAGGACCGGCGTGCCGAGATCGAGAAGGCGTTGAAGGTCACCAGCCGGCCGCATGTCGAGGGCGCCTGGGGCTGGGTGAAGGACTACTCGGGCAAGGACCGGATCGACTGGCGCCCCAAGGAGCGCTGGCCGGCCGGCACGAAGGTCTCCGTCAAGGGCGGCCTGGCGGGCATCGACTCGGGGTCCGGCGGCTGGTTCGCGCGGGACTACGACTTCTCCTTCACCGTCGGCGCCGACCACCGGGCCGTCATCGATGTGCCGTCACACACGCTGACCATGTACGAGGACGGCAAGGCCGTGGGCACCGTCACGGGCTCCGCCGGATCGCCGCAGGACCCGACCCGCGGCGGCGTACACACCGTCCGCAGCAAGAACGCGGCCGAGACGATGGACTCCTCCACCATCGGTCACGGTGACGAGTGGATGCTGGACTCGAAGTGGGTCACACACCTGACCGCTTCCGGGACCTTTCTGCACTCCGCCCCGTGGAACAAGTCCCTGGGTGTGGTCAACAACAGCCACGGCTGTTTCGGCATGACCACCGCGGACGCCAAGCGGGTCTACGACTTCCTGCCGGTCGGCTCCACCGTCGAGGTCAAGGGCACCAGCAGCACCACGAAGACCGACGTCGGCAACGGCCTGGAGGTCTGGCAGGAGACCTGGCCGCAGTGGCAGCAGCGCAGCGCTTTGAAGTAGGGGGCGGCGGCCCCGGCTCGACCCTCGCCGACGCCGGAGCGGCCGCCGTCACCGCACCAGGACAGCGCAAGGGGCCCGCACCGATTGGTGCGGGCCCCTTGGGCTGTACGCGTCAGCGTCAGGCGGGAACGATGTTCTCCGCCTGCGGGCCCTTCTGGCCCTGGGTCACGTCGAACGAGACCTTCTGGCCCTCCAGCAGCTCACGGAAGCCCTGAGCCTGGATGTTCGAGTAGTGGGCGAAGACGTCAGCGCCGCCGCCGTCCTGCTCGATGAAGCCGAAGCCCTTTTCCGCGTTGAACCACTTCACGGTGCCAGTAGCCATGTTTTTTCTCCTTCGGGGCAATGCCCGAGGCGCACACTGTGCACGCCTCGCGTCGCCGCGATGATTACCCCGTCCGGAAATACACCGGATAATACAAAAGCGCTCCCGCCGTATCCGCCGGCGAAGGCGCTTGAAGTCCTTGGGAACCACAACTGCAACTGAGAACGACACTAGCACGGCCTGCCGGACCCTGTACAGCAATGCTTTTGTGCGTTTTCGTGGCTCGATAATCGCTACCGCGACGCGCGTTATTTCTACACTGGCGGCCCTAGATATTCGATGTCGGCGCCCTGCGGAGAGGGTCGGACGAGGGCATCGGCGCCCTCCCGACGGGGTCGGCACCAGCGCCGTCGGACTTCGAGGCGACCCGCTCACACAGCGTGAGCACGAAAGCTTCCGCCCGCCGGAGCAGGAAACAACCCGGCGTACACCGAGGGTTTATGCGACGGCCGCCGGACGGAAATCGGCCCATGCTCGTCCCGCTTGCGCCGTGCTAGTGTCGTGCCGCGCTGCCGTTATCTCCGTACGATCGATTGCCGGCACCCCGGCCATTTCGAAGTCGGTGGGCGCGCTTTTTTTATTTCTTCGGTGTTTCTCCGGGCGAGGCGATCATCGCGGCGACGCGAGGCTCACGAGCGTGAGCCTCGGCGACTACCCAAGAGGAGAAAAACAAATGGCTACCGGCATCGTGAAGTGGTTCAGCACGGCGAAGGGCTTCGGCTTCATCGAGGAGGCGCAGGGCGGCGCGGAGGTGTTCGCCCACTACTCGCACATCGCGGCCGACGATCTCGTCGGGCTCCAGGCGGGCCAGCAGGTGCACTTCGACCTCGCACAGAGCCCCAAGGGCCCCTACGCGGAGAACATCCAGCCCGTCTGACGCCAACGCCCGCGCCCCACCCCGCCCGTGTGAACGCCGTCCGCGGGGCGGGATCGCCGGTCGATGACGCCTCACGACGAGAGGCGTCGACCCCGTGTGCGGAGCGCCACCGGCGAGAGGCCGCCGAGCCCCGCTGATCATGGCCACGGCGCGGACGATGGCGCCGAAGAGGAAAGCACGCCGGTGAAATCGGCCAGGTGGCAGCCGAACACCTCGAAGACTTCAGTGAGTTCGTGCGGACGGTCCCGGTTGGTGACCAGGGTGGCAGCGCCCACGACCGACGCGGCGTTCAGTCGCGTGTGCCCGGACGTGACGCGGCCCCCGAAGTCGGACTTCGGGGGCCGCGGGGATCAGTTGATGCCCTTCATCGATCAGTGGCCGTGGCCGTGGCCGTGCCCGCCACCGTGATGGCGGCCCCAGCTCTCGGTGTCGACGACGTGGCGGTGGTCGTTGCGCAGTACCGCGGTGTCGGAGCGGTTGTCCCACACGTAGTTGCGGCGGTCCTGGTAGACGTCCCGATGGGTGTCACGGCCGTGCCCGGTGTGCACCCGTACCGACTGGTGCCCCCGAAGCACCAGGTGGCCGAAGCGGTAGACCTGGTGGCGGCCTTCCGAGAGCGTCCAGCCCCGGAGGTTGACTGCGTGCCGGCCGGTGTTACGGACCGTCACCCACTCCGCGTTGAGGCTGCGGCGGGAGCCGTCGTCACGCCCGGGGCTGTCGTACTGGATGGCGCCCAGCACGACGGAGGAACGCTGCGGGCGCGGGTCGTGCGGGTGGCCGGCAGCCGCGGCCGGAAGCACGGCGGCGGCCGCCAGAGCCGTGGAGCCGAGAACGGCGGCGATGACGCGGGATGCGGAGCGGAACATGAAACCTCCTGCATACGGCACCCCAGAAGGGGGCCGGTGGTGCCCAGTGCCCAGCACCTCGCCGGGCACCCACACTGTGACGCCCGATCAGTCGGCTTCATGATGAATCAGCTTGTGTGTTACCAAACATGGACATTTACGCATCCGATTGGTCTCCGGCGTGCACTCCCCAGCGCGCGGCGTCCTTCTCGCGACGCCGGATACACCTATATACGTCTCCCGCTCACCTACGGCGTCTGCCCGGCGTCCGGGGGCGGCTGAACAGCAGGAAGACGGTGGCGAGAACGGCGACGGCCTGGGCGATGGCGCTGAGTCTCTTGTCCGCGGTCCAGAGCGGCTCGTACATGTTCGGCACCGGGCCCAGCGTGCCGACGTCGACGTAGCGGTAGACCAGCAGCAGCGCGAGCCCGCCCGCGGCGACAAGCCAGGCGAAGAAGTCGGGAGCGGGCCGCCGCCAGATCAGCACGAGCAGGGCCGCGAGCGCGGCGAGCCCCGCCTCGATCCGGAACAGCGTGCCCTGGCTGATGCCTTCCGTGACGGCGTCGTAGCTGCCTGCCAGGTGGGCATGGACGTACGCGTCCACGGCGAGGCCTGCCGCGGCCAGCAGCCGGGCGGCGCCCCGCAGCACGCGCAGCACCCGCCGGGGAGCCGGCTGCGGTGCGGGGAGGTCTTGTGCCACGGCTTCTCCAAGCCTCGCGGGAGCGGTCAGCGGACGGTCAGCGAACCCTTCATGGACGGGTGGATGGTGCAGAAGTAGGGGTAGCCGCCGGTCTTCGAGGGCGCGGTGAACGTGGCCGTGCGGCCCGGCCCGATGGTGCCGGTGTCGAAGGGCTTGGCGCCGGTGGCCGTCACGGTGTGGGCCGTGGAGTCCTCGTTGACGACGGTGACCTTCGCGCCGGGCCGTACGGTCAGGTCGGCCGGTCCGAAGGTGAAGTCCTTGATGGTGATCCGCGTTCCGCCGACCGCCGGGGAGGAGGGGGATGCGGAGGGTGTGGCGTCGCCGGTCGAGCCGCCGTCGCCGTCGGAGCAGGCGGTGAGGGCGGCCAGGCACAGGAACGAGGCTGCCAGGGCGGCGCGGCCCCCGAAGGGGCGGCGCGGACGGCGGCGCAGGTGGGTCATGGTGTCTCCGATGTGCGTGAGGGGTCCCCGCGAGGCGGTCAGTAACCGCCACCGCCACTGCTGCTGTCCTCCGCCGACTTCTCGACCTTGTTGCCGGCCTCGTCGAGGACGAACCACTTGGCGCCGAACTGGTCGAGCCCCTGCCCGTTGGTGTCGCCGGGCTCCTGGTCGCCCTCGAAGTAGTAGAGGGGGTGACCGTTGTACGTGACCTGCTTGCTGCCGTCGTCCCGGGTGGTGGTGCCCAGCAGGTCGCTCTTCACCCCGCCGCCGCCCTTCGGGGTGCCGGTGGTGGTCGCGGGCGGCCATGCCTTGGCGCACCCGCCGGTGCAGGTGGACTTGTCGGAGGTGTCGGCCTCGAAGAGGTAGAGGGTGCGGCCCTGGCCGTCGACGAGGATCTGTCCGAGTTTCCCGGACCGGGAGTTCACCGTCCCGGCGTCCGCGGAGGGCGAGCCGCCCTTGCTCCCGCTCGCGGTGGGGGTCGGGGACTTGGAGCTGGAGGATCCGTCGCCGTTGTCCGAGCATCCGCCGACGACGGCGGCAAGCACGGCGACAGTGACCGCGGCGGCGGCCGCCCTGGCGCTGGTCGTCATCAAGCGTCTCCTCCACTTCGGCCGCCACGACTGCGGCACACACCGCGGCCCTTCCGTGACGGGCCGCCCACCCCAGTGGACCCCGGCCGCGGCGGCCCGGCCATCCGGGCGGCGGCGTTCGGCGTACCCGGACCACCACGGGGGTCGGGCTCGGTGTGCCGGCCCCGATACGCGGGCCCCTGTGCGGTGCGCTCACGGCCCGGTGGGTGGAGCCCGGTCGGCTCAGGGGTGCCGATCGTCCGCGCCGCCCGGGGCACCGAGCCCGTCGGGCGCCGCCGGTTCACCGGGCGGCGCGGACAGTTCGAGCCGGAGCCTCGAGTGGTGCCGGCCGTAGAGGAGGTACACCAGCAGGGCCGCTGCGAGCCAGCCGGCGAACAGCAGGTAGGTGGCGGGCGGCAGCCCGTACAGCAGATAACCGCAGAACGCCACGGACAGCACCGGCACCACGGGGTATCCGGGGACGCGGAAGCCCCGGTCGAGGTCCGGCGAGGTGCGGCGCAGCACGATCACGCCCACCGACACGACGGTGAACGCGACCAGGGTGCCCAGGCTGGTCAGGTCCGCCAGGACGTCCAGCGGGAACACCGCGGCCGTCAGCGCCACGAATCCGCTGACGATGAGGGTGCCGGCCACCGGTGTGCCGGTCCGGCGGTCGACGCGGTGGAAGACGGCCGGCAGCATGCCGTCGCGGCCCATCGAGAACAGGATGCGGGTCTGGCCGTAGAGCACCACCAGGGTGACGCTGACGATGGAGAGCACCGCGCCCGCCGAGAGCAGCGCTCCCGGCCAGCCCGCCCCGGTGACCCGCGCGAGGATCGCCGACAGGCCCGCTTCCTGGCCCGCGAACGCGGTCCAGGGCTGTGCCCCGACCCCCACCAGCGCCACCAGGACGTAGACCGTGGTGACCACGAGCAGCGCCAGGATGATCGCGCGCGGCAGCGTACGGCGCGGATCGCGCACCTCCTCGCCCGCGGTCGAGACGGCGTCGAGTCCGATGAAGGAGAAGAAGACCGTGGAGGCGGCCGCGCCGATGCCGGCGATGCCCATCGGCGCGAAGGGCTGGAGGTGGGCGCTGTCGAAGCCGGTCAGACCCAGCGTGACGAAGAGCGCGAGCACGGCCAGCTTGAGCAGCACCATCACGGTGTTGACCAGCGCCGACTCCTTGGCGCCGCGCACCAGCAGGAGCCCGCACAGCAGGACCAGTACGGCGCCGGGCACATTGAGGTATCCGCCGGCTCCGGGCGGCGCGGACAGGGCTTCGGGCATCTGGACGCCGAACAGCCGCCGGGTCAGGTCGTTGAGGTACTGGCCCCAGCTGACCGCGATCGCGGCGCCGGAGACCGCGTACTCCAGCAGCAGGCACCAGCCGACCGCACAGGCCGCGAACTCGCCGAGTGTCGCGTAGGCGTAGGAGTACGCGGATCCGGAGACCGGTACCGCGGAGGCGAGTTCGGCGTAGCACAGGGCGGTGAGCGCCGCCGCGACGGCAGCGATGACGAAGGAGACGGTGACGGCGGGACCGGCCTCGGGGACGGCCGCGTCCAGGGCGAAGAAGATGCCGGTCCCGATGGTCGCGCCGATGCCGATCATGGTGAGCTGGAAGGTGCCCACGGTGCGGCGCAGTCCGCCGCAGTCGGCGGGCGCCGCGGCGTCCGCGAGGAATGCCGCCACCGGTTTGCGGCGCAGGAGTTGACGGTGCAGCGCAAGCGCGGTGGGCGGGGCGTCGGGGGCGGCAGCGGCCGGGTGGGCGGCGCCGCCGGGCGTGGTGCCTGTTTCGGGTCGCAAGGCAGTCTCGTTCCGGGGAGCGGGCGGTCGGGAGCGGGCGCCGTCAGGGCAGGTCGCGACGCATCAGGTCGGCATAGGTCTCCCGGCGGACGACAGGGCGGGAGCGGCCGTCGCTGCAGAAGACGACGGGCGGGCGGCGGGCGGCGTTGTAGTTGTTGGCGAGGGAGTAGGTGTAGGCGCCGGTGGCCGGGACCGCGATGAGATCGCCCGGCCGGGGGTCGTCCAGGAAGACCCCGGCGCTGAGCACATCGCCGGATTCGCAGTGCCGGCCGACGAGCCGGCACAGTTCGCCGCCGTGCGGTTCGCTGCCGCCGCCGACTCGGGTGGCGACGGCGGCTTCGAACCGCTGCCCGTACAGCGAGACTTCGAGGTTGTCGCCCATTCCGCCGTCCACAGCGACGAAGGTCTCGCCGTCGGCGCGCTTGACCGTCACGACGCGGTAGAGCGAGACGCCCGCCTCCGCGACCAGGGACCGGCCGGGCTCGATGATCACCCGCGCGCGGTCGGGCAGCAGACCGGCGGCCGCGGAGGTCAGCGTGTCCAGATAGTCCTCGACGCTCGGCGGGTGATCCGCGTACGTGTAGCGGGCGCCGAGCCCTCCGCCGAGGTCGTACACGTCGAACTCGCCGAGTTCCGCGACGGCCGCCACCGCCCGGACGAACGGCTCTGTGTCGAGGATCTGCGAGCCGATGTGCACATGCAGGCCGTCCAGGCGCAGCCGGTCGCTGCCGCGCAGCCGGTCGATGGCGGCACGTGCCTCGGGCGGCAACAGACCGAACTTCGCGCCGCGCTGGCCGGTGGATATCGCCTCATGGGTGTCCGGCCGTACGTCGGGGGTGACCCGGACGAGGACGCCCTGCTCGCGTCCGGGCGTGCCGGCGAGAATGCGTTCCAGGCGGTCGATGTCGTCGAAGTTGTCGATGACGACGAGCCCGGCGCCCGCTTCGACGGCCGCGCGGAGGTAGGCATCGGTCTTGGCGTTGCCGTGCACGATCAGCTCGGCGGGGTCGGTGCCGCCGGCCAGGGCGAGGGCCAGTTCCCCGCCGCTCGCGACGTCGACGCCGAGCCCTTCCTCTGCCAGCAGCCGGTAGACGGCGGTGCAGGGGAATGCCTTGGAGGCGAAGCTGACGGTCGCATTCGGGCGGCGGGCGGCCAGCCCGTCGACATAGCGGCGGGCGCGGGCCCGCAGCGCCGCCTCGTCGATCAGGAGCGCGGGGGTGCCGTGGCGCTCCGCAAGCTCCGTCACCGAACAGCCGCCGATGCGGAGTGTCCCGTCGGGGGCGGTGGTGCCGGGCGGGAACAGCCCGAGCAGCGCATCGGCCGAGGGCCGGGCGGGAGCCGTGGTGGTGCGGGGGGCCATGGGCGATCTCCTTGGTACGGGTGGGTTGCGTGCGGCAGGCAGCGCATCGCTCCGGAGGCATGCGGCTGCCCGGGGCGTGGCTGCGCCTGGCGCCCCTGGAGGCAGCCGGTACGGGGCAGGGCCGCCCCTGGAGGCGTTCGGAACCATGCTGGAGGCCCCACCCCTCGCCGTCGTTGGCGCGATCGCCTAGGGTCCGGCCATGGAAATGACGGATCCGCCAAACCCGCCGGACCTCGGCGGCACGAGCGAGGAACTGTTCGCGCTGGCCAACGCCGTCGCGGCGGTCATCGGTGGCTCGGTCGCGATCGAGGACCTCGACCACCGGGTGCTGGCGTATTCCTCGATACCGGGCCAGCGGATCGACGAGCTGCGCCGACGCGGCATTCTGGAGCGGCGCGTCCCCGACGATCCCGAGCAGCAACGGCAGTACCGCGAGGTCCTCGGCGCCCCCGGAGTGGTACGGCTGCCGGTCCTCTCCCCCGACGAGCTGCCGCGCGTGGCCGCGGCCGTCCGGGCGGGCGATCTGCCGCTGGGCACCATCTGGGCGATCGAGGGAGAGGGCCTGCTCGACGCGTCGGGTGACCGCGCGCTCCTGGACGCCGCGCGGCTCGCGGCACTGCACATGCTGCGACGGCGCAGCTCCGCGGAACTGGACCTGCGCGCCCGGGAGGACGCCCTGCGCGCGGCGCTGCGCGGCGAGGGCACACCGCAGGAGATCCGCTTCCAGCTGGGCCTCGCGGAGCGGTCGCAGATGACGCTCCTCGGCTTCGCGCCCGCGGCGTACGGCGTGGACCGGACGGGCCCCGCGGTCGTCCGGCTCGCGGCCGCGGCCGCCCGGCACTGGGCCGCCGTCCACCACGAGGCGGCGGTGGCCACCGTCGGCACCACCGTCCACGTGCTGCTCCCGCAGGCCGGCCCCGCCGAGGCCCGCCGGCTCGGCGAACAGGCCGTCGCCGCCCTGAGCCGCACCCTGGAGACTCCGCTGCGCGCCGCCGTCAGCCGTCCCGCCGACGACCCGGCAGAACTGCCCGGGCTGCGCGCCGAGGTGGCCGACATCCTGCGCGTGACCACCGCGTCCCCGGACGCCCCGGCCGTCGCGGCGCTCACCGATGTGCACGCCCGTGTCCTGCTGCTCCACTGCGCCGACGAGTTGGCCCGAACGCCCCGATTGCGCCACCCCGGAATCGAGGCGATGCGCGCCCATGACCGCAGCCGCGCCACGGATTACGCGGCCTCGGTCGTCGCCTGGCTGGACGCGGTGGGCAACGTCGGGGAGGCCGCCCAGCGGCTGACGGTCCACCCCAACACCCTCAAGTACCGGCTGCGCCGCGCCCGCGAGCTGTTCGGCCTCGATCTCGACGACCCGGATGTCCGGCTCTCGTGCTGGCTGCAACTGCGACTGGTGGAGCAGGAGTAGGAGTAGGCGCCGCGGCCGGAACAGGTGCCGGCCCCGCGGTAGGCGCCTTGCCCGCAGGAGCCACCGATCCCTGGGACGTCGCCTCCCGGGGGCGTGCGACGCGATCACCCGCCCCCTCTCCCGGCTACCGGCCACCGCGGGCCGACGCGGCGACGGCTTTCGGCCCCTCGGGGGCAGAGCCACCGCTCAACCGGAGCCCACCGGAGGGGAGTCGAGTTCCTTCCCGTCCGCCGTCACGCCGTTGTGCGCCCGTCTCGGCAGCTCCCCTCGTTTAAACATCACAAGACACCTGATCGCATGAAAGGTCAGATTCGCGGCAGGCAGGCCGCCACCCTTTGGCTACGTTAAGTAAGCGTTCGCATGCCATTGGCGAGCTGCGCGTGCCGCGGTTCCGGCGCATGCGTACGCAACAACGCGAGACGGCACGAGAGCTCAGGAGGGGTCTTTCATGCAACGCGTCCTCAGTCGGCTGGTTCCGGTCCTCGGCCTGCTGGCCGCCCTGCTCGGCGGGTTCACCGTCGGCCCGGCGAGCGCGGCCGAATACCCGGCCTACCGCATCCTCAACAACGCCACCGGCGGCAGCCTGCTCCCCCAGGGGTACGGCAACAGCTCGGCCGACGGCATCTACATGTACGCCTGGAACCCCGCCGCCACCCTCGGTGGCGACGAGTGGCGGTTCGAGACCGTCGGCGGCTCCTACCTCATCCGCAACACCAAGACCGGCAAGTGCCTCAAGCCGGGCGGCCCGTACGCGGGCAAGACGTATGTGACCCAGGGCGCGTGCAACATCAGCTACGAGTTCCAGTGGCTGATCGAGCAGCGGCCCTACGACAACCAGTACAAGATCACGTCGCTCTCCTCGCGGCAGGTCATGACGCCGTACTACGGCAACGTGCTCAACGAGGTCGTGGTCCTCGAACCGGACAGCAACGTGGCGAAGAACTGGTGGTCCATCACCGCGGTCTGATCGACCGTCCAGAACCGTCGTACCCGGCCCGGGTGCCACGCACCCGGGCCGGTCAGCGCATCCGGCCACGCCGCGGAACGGGGTGCCCGCGAAACCGGCGGACACCCCGTTCCTGGCCGGACCGACGGCTTGAACGTCAACTGCCTTCCAGCGTCGGCCGGTTCGCGCAGTTCGGCCGGCCCGGCCGTTCAGTCGGTGATGAGGGCCGGGTCGCTGACTCCCGGCCGGCCGTTCTCGACGTGGCCGGCGAAGCGGCGCAGGTAGGCGGCGTCCTTGTCGGACACCACCTTCAGGTCGTACCAGCGCTTGCCGGCGCTGAGATCCACCGCATGCCGGACGGTCGCCCCGGCGCGGACGGTGAGCGTCTCGCTCGCGCCCCCGTAGCCGTTGGTGACCGTGAGACGGCAATCGGCGCTGCCCGGGTTGGTCAGGGTGAGGACGATGCCCCCGGTGGTCGCGTCGTGCCGGGCGGTCACCTCCGGTCCTACGGTCTCTCCTGAGCCCTTGAAGGTCCGCAGGAAGCCGTTCGGGCCGGAGACCGACAGGTCGTACACGTCCTTGGAGTACGCGGTGTTCCAGGTGTCGGAGATCTTCTTCCCCGCCTCCGTGGTGTACGTCCACGGCCCGTCCGTACGGTTCCCGGCGGTGACGGTGAAGCACGCACCGGCCGCATCCCCGGCGCTGAAGGTGAGGGTGTAGCGCCCGGTCGACGGCGTGGCGCTGCCGTCGGTCCAGGGCGCGTACGGCAGCGGGCGCGCGGGCCGGGAGCCCGCCTCCTGCTTGGGCAGTACGGGGTTGGCCGGCGGCTTCGGCACATAGCTGTCGTGCCGCTCGTTGTCCGGCGGCCGGTAGGCGTCGGTGTCCGGCAGCGAGACCGGCTCGGTGTCCTCGAGGCCGAAGTCGAAGGCCGAGGTGAGGTCGCCGCAGATGGCGCGCCGCCAGGGCGAGATGTTCGGCTCCTGCACGCCGAAACGACGTTCCATGAACCGGATGATGGAGGTGTGGTCGAAGGTCTCCGAGCAGACGTAGCCGCCGGTGCTCCAGGGGGAGACGACGAGCATGGGAACGCGCTGGCCGAGGCCGTAGGGCCCGGCAGCGTAGCTCCCGTTGCCGGAGAAGTGGTCGAGCGTGGTGTCGACGGTGGACGCGCCCTGTGCGGCGGAGGCCGGCGGGAACGGCGGGGTGACGTGGTCGAAGTAGCCGTCGTTCTCGTCGTAGGTGATGAACAGCGCGGTCCTGCTCCACACCTCGGGGTTGGAGGTGAGCGCGTCGAGCACCTGGGAGATATACCAAGCCCCGTAGTTGGCGGGCCAGTTGGGGTGCTCGGAGAACGCCTCGGGGGCGGCGATCCAGGAGATCTGCGGGAGCTTGCCCGCCTTCACGTCCGCCTTGAGGACGTCGAAGTAGCCGTCGCCCTTCTTGGCGTCGGTGCCGGTGCGCGCCTTGTCGTACAGCGGGTCGCCGGGCTTGGCGTTGCGGTAGGCGTTGAAGTACAGCAGGGAGTTGTCGCCGTAGTTGCCGCGGTAGGCGTCCTCGATCCAGCCCCACTTGCCGTTCGCGTCGAGGCCGTCACCGATGTCCTGGTAGAGCTTCCAGGATATGCCGGCCTGCTCCAGCCGCTCCGGGTAGGTCGTCCAGCCGTATCCGGCCTCCTCGTTGCCGAGGACCGGTCCGCCGCCCTTGCCGTCGTTGCCCGTGTGGCCCGAGAACATGTAGTAGCGGTTGGGGTCGGTGGCCCCGATCAGCGAGCAGTGGTAGGCGTCGCACACGGTGAACGCGTCGGCGAGCGCGTAGTGGAACGGGATGTCCTGGCGGGTCAGATGGGCCATCGTGCCGGCCGACTTGGCGGGGATCCACTGGTCGTACTTGCCGTTGTTCCAGGCCTTGTGACCGCCGGCCCAGTCGTGGTTGAGGCCCTCGATGAACTGCATGCCCAGGTTCTCGGCGTCCGGGTGGTAGGGCAGCACGTCCTTGTTACCGTCCGGCTGGTGCCAGACCGGCTTCCCACTGGGAAGCGTCGCCGGGCGCGGGTCGCCGAAGCCGCGTACGCCCTTCATGGCGCCGAAGTAGTGGTCGAAGGAACGGTTCTCCTGCATCAGCACGACGACGTGCTCGACGTCCTTGATGGAGCCCGCGCGGCGAGCGGCGGGGATGGCCGCGGCACGGGTGATGCTGCTCGACAGGGCCGAGAAGCCCGCGGTCGCACCGGCGATCTGGAGAAAGCGCCGCCGATTCAGTTCTGCCATGAGTCTGGAACCTCTGGGTGTGGGGAGTTCGCGGAAGGGTGGATGGATCGTTTTGTGCGGTCGTGTGCGGAGGTGTGGAAAACACAGGTCGCACGCAGTGTTCCAAGAGGAGCGAGCGCCAGGGAAGGGGTGGTGGCCCTCATCTGACCGATCGCCGTACGGAGAGCGAACACCCTGGCCGGGGCGGCGGCATGAGCACGGCGGGCCGTGCGGCCGGAAGGCGACGGGCCGGGACGCGAAAACCGGGCGGCCGCCGACTGCCCAGCGGGAGGGTGGCGGGACACGGGAGGCCGGCGACTGCCGGGGCGGGGCCGTGGCCGGGGCCGCCCCCGTTCCCGTCACCGGCGACTTCCGCCACCAGCCCGCGCCCGCGTTCGTTCCCGTTCCCGTTCCCGTTCCGGAAGTGCGGCTCGCAGGAGGCGGGCTCCTGGCAAGGTGGGTGAGCCGACCACGAGGGAGCAAAGGAGCGGTCCTGCATGAGTGTTGAGTTTCTGATCACCGCGTTCATCATTGTCGTCTCGCCCGGCACCGGTGCCGTGTACACCGTGGCCACGGGCCTGACGCGCGGACTGCGGATGTCGGTGGTGGCGGCGTTCGGCTGCACCCTCGGCATCGTTCCGCACATGGCGGCGGCGATCGCGGGCCTTGCCGCCATCCTGCACACGAGCGCACTGGCCTTCGAGAGTTTCAAGTGGGCGGGCGTCGCCTATCTGCTCTTTCTCGCCTGGCAGACGCTGAGGGAGAGGGGCGCGATGCAGATCGACACCGAGGGAGAGAGCACGAAGGGGGACAGGTCCGCGGCTCATGTCACCGGAACCGCGATTCTGATCAACTTCCTCAACCCGAAGCTGTCCATGTTCTTCCTGGCGTTCCTGCCCCAGTTCGTCCCCACCACCAGCACCGACTCGCTGCCGCTCATGCTCCGGCTCTCGGCCGTCTTCATGATCATGACGTTCGTCGTGTTCGTGATCTACGGTGCTTTCGCGGCAGCCGTACGCGATCACGTCGTCACCCGGCCGAAGGTGATGGCCTGGATGCGGCGCACCTTCGCGGTTGCCTTCGTGGGCCTCGGCGTCCAACTGGCTCTCGCCGACCGCTGAGAGCCTGCTTCCTCAGCCTGCTCGCCTCCCGGAGATGTTCATCCGGAGCGCGAGAACGACGGCCGGGCGGGCGGGCGGGCGGGCTACGGGCGGCGTCCCCACGCGGAGATCATCGGGGCGGTGGCCAGGTCGAGTTGCCCGGTGGCGACGTTCGCCAAGTGCCGGTCGATCTCCTCGTCGGTGGCAAGCCCCTGTTCGGTCAGGTGGTGGCGGATCTGCCGCACCGTCGCGTCCTCCAGCACGGCGCACGCCGGCGAGGTGATCGGGAAGTACGCGTCGGCCTGCACATCCTCCAGACCGGCCTCACGTAGCACTCCGGGCAGGGTCCGCCCGTAGGCGAGGTCCGCGCCGCGGTCCGCCATCAGGGCGCGGAAGCCGGACCGCAACCGGTTGGCGAGCCGCTGCTCGGGACCGGACTCGTCCGGGCACGGCAGTGGCTGCAACGCGGGGTCGGCGTCCTCCAGGAGCAGCCGGCCGCCGGGCCGCAGCGCCCGGACCATCCGGCGCAGGGCCTCGGCGCGGTCCGCGACATGCACCAGGAGCAGGCGTGCGTGCACAAGATCGAAGCTTCCGGGAGGCGGCGGATCGGCCGCCACGTCGTGGGACAGCACCTCGATCACGCCGTCGGCGATGTCCCGGGTCCAGGACACGTCGATGTCGGTGGCGATCACCTTCCCTGTCGGCCCGACCCGCTCCGCCAGCCCGAGGGGCACGGAGGGACCGCCGGCGCCGACCTCCCAGCACCGCATGCCGGCACCGATTCCGAGCCGGTCGACGTGCCGGAAGGTCACCGGGTCGAAGAGCTCGGCGAGGGCGCCGAAGCGGATGCCCGCCTCCGACTGACGGTTGTCCAGCAGATATCCGCGGTCGGCCGCATGCTCACCCATGCGGCGATTCTGGCAGACGTGCGCGGGACGGGACCGACACTGCCCGTACGGCATATACATGAGGTGGGAGGCGGGTACCTCCGCCTTCGGCGTGCGTCGAGCGGCAAGGGAGATCGTCATGGTGCAGGGTGCGGGCGCAAGCGACGCGGCGTGGCCGGGCGACGGCGTCGCGGCGGGCAACGCCGAACAGGCGCAGGCGTGGAACGGAGACGACGGGCGTTACTGGGCCCAGGAGGCTGCGCGCCACGATGCGATGCTCCGCCATTTCACGCCGCACCTGTTGGCCGCGCTGCCGCTCAGGGCCGACAGCCGTGTGCTGGACATCGGATGCGGCGGTGGGGAGACGACCATCGAGGCGGCCCGCGTCGCCTCCGACGGTGCGGTGCTCGGCGTCGATCTGTCCGGTCCGCTGCTGGACGTGGCCGGGCGGCGGGCGGCCGCTGACGGGTGGCGGCAGGTGACCTTCGAGAAGGCGGATGCGCAGGTCCACCGGTTCGCGCGGGGCGGTTTCGACTGCGCGCTGAGCCGCTTCGGGGTGATGTTCTTCGCCGATCCGACCGCCGCGTTCGGCAATATCGCCGGTGGCCTGCGGTCCGGCGGCAGGCTGGCGTTCCTCTGCTGGCGTCCCCTGGCGGAGAACGCGTTCCTGGGTGTGCCGTTCGCCGCCATCGCGCCGTATCTGCCGCTGCCGGACGTCGGGGAGCCGGGCGCCCCTGGGCCCTTCTCGTTCGCGGACGCCGACCGTATCCGCGAGGTGCTGACGGGCGCCGGCTACGACGAGATCGCGGTCCGGGCCGTGGACGAGCCGATGCGAATGGGAGCCGACCCGGAGGACGTCGTCTCCTATCAGCTGGGGCTGCCCGTGGCGCGGTCGGCGTTCACCGGGGGCGACAGCCGGGCGCAGACCGAGGCGCTTGCCGCACTGCGGGAGGCCCTGGCCGAGCATCAGGGACCGGACGGGGTGATGCTCGGCGGGGCGGCGTGGCTGGTGACGGCCCGGCGGCCGTGAAAGAGGCCGGGAGGGCCGGCGCCGATGCGTACGGCCGGTAGGTCAGGGGCCGTGGTGTACGGGGCCAGGGCAGGGGCGGGCCTGTTGGCCGCGGTGAGTTGAGGTGGTGTCAGACGGCCTCGGCGAGAGGTGTCGCGGGGGCGGTGGCCGTGGTGGCGGCGAGGTTCTCCTCGGGTCGCGGCTCGCGCGGCAGCGCGGGTGTGGCGGGCTGCCCCTTGGTGTCGGGCACGCTGCGCAGTTGCTTGGGGGCCGTCACCGGGGTCTCGTCGGACGCATCCACCCGCTGGGTGAACCAGACGACCTTGCCGTCCTCGGTGCCGCAGGTGCCCCAGCTGTCGCTCAGCGCGGCGATCGCCGAGAGTCCGCCCCCGGCGCTCTCCAGCCGGGGCAGCGGCGGGCCCTCGTCGGCCACGGCAGCCGTGAGGTGGCGGCCGGAACAGCGGATTTCGACCACGCACCGGGCGTCCGGGCCGAGATGGCGGTGCACGTTGGTCAACAGCTCCGTCACTCCTCCGCAGACGGACGGTACATGCGGGTCGAGACGCCAATGTCGCAGGTGCGCAGCCACGATGCGCCGGATCTGCGGGACGCGCTCCGCCGAGGCATGCAACTCGACCGTGTAGCGACGGTCGCCGGCAAGTGTCATTCGTGGCTCCTCACCGCGAGGCTCACGTCCTTCACCTCGTTGCCGCAACGAGCCCCGAACACGAAGAGTGAGCGCTTTTTCACGTATGGGTCATGTGGCATCGTGACCCGGGCCTCGCCTGGCTCGCAACAGATCGTGGGCCGCCGGAGTACGTCGTGGACCGTTCGTGGGCGTGCCGCCGGGCCTGGCCCCTGCGCAGTCCGTGCCGGGCCGAGGTCAGTTCGTCGGGCGGGGCAGGTGCGGCAGCAGCTTGTCGGGGGTGAGGGGCAGGTCGCGCAGGCGTACGCCGGTCGCATGCCATACGGCGTTGCCGATGGCCGCCGCGCTGCCCACCGTGCCGATCTCCCCGATGCCCTTGCTGCCCATGGGGTTGAGGTGTGGGTCGTCCTCGTCGAGCCAGTGCGCGTCGATCAGCGGGACGTCGGCGCAGGCCGGCACGTGGTAGGAGGCCAGGTCCGTCGCGACGAAGTCGCCGAAGGCGGGGTCCAGTGCGCTGCCCTCCATCAGCGCCATCCCGAGGCCCATGGTCATTCCGCCGATGAACTGGGAGCGCGCGGTGCGGGAGTTGAGGATCCGGCCGACCGCGAACACCCCCAGCAGGCGGCGTACCCGGATCTCGCCGGTCGCGGTGTCGACCTGGACCTCGGCGAAGTGGGCGCCGAAGGAGTGACGGGCGTACGGACCCTTCGCTGACGCCTCCTGCCGGGTGTCCGCACGGACCGTCACCCCCGCGGCGGGGAGCGGCCCCTGGTGCTCGCGCAGCCGCTCCGTCAGTGCCGTGCACGCCTTGTGGACGGCCCAGCCCCAGGAGCCGCTGCCCGCGGAGCCGCCGGCCAGCGGCGCGGTCGGCAGGTCGCTGCTGCCGATCTCGATGCGCACCCGGTCCTCGGAGGTGCCGAGCGCTGCGGCGGCGATCTGCACGAGCACGGTCCGGGCGCCGGTGCCGATGTCGGTGGCGTTGACGCGGACGCGGTAGTCACCGTCGGCGGCGGCGTGCGCCTCCGCGTCGGATCCGCTGATGAGGACGGGGTAGGTCGCCGACGCGACCCCGGTGCCGAGCAGGAGATCGCCCTCGCGACGTACGGCGGGGCGCCGGTCCCGGGGGAGCCAGCCGAAGCGCTCGGCGCCCTCCCGCAGGCAGTCGACGAGGTGGCGGCTGCTGAAGGCGCGGCCGCTGTCCGGTTCGGTCTCTGGTTCGTTGCGCACCCGTAGTTCGACGGGGTCGACGTCCAGGAGGACGGCGAGTTCGTCGAGGGCGGACTCCAGTGCGTACATGCCGGGAGCCTCACCGGGTGCGCGCATCCACGAGGGGGTCGGCACGTCCAGGCGCGCGACGCGATGCTCGGTGCGGCTGTTCGGAGAGGTGTACATGACGCGGGCCGGGACGGCGGCCTGCTCGACGAACTCCCTGACCGTGGAGGTGTGGGTGGCCACCTCGTGCGCGAGTGCGGAGATGACGCCGTCGGTGGACGCGCCGATACGGACGCGCTGGACGGTGGGCGCGCGGTGCCCGACGGTCGCGGACATGTGGCGGCGCGGCAGGGAGAGTTTGACGGGACGGCCGGTGTGCCTGGCGGCCATCGCGGCCAGGACGACCTGCGGGCGGGGCGTGCCCTTGGAGCCGAAACCGCCGCCGACGTGCTCGGAGATGACGGTGATCTCACCCTTGTCGAGCCCGAAGAGGGTGGCGAGGTCGTCCCGCACCTTGGTGGAGCCCTGACTGGAGTCGTGGACGATGAGGTGTCCGTCCGTCCACCGTGCGGTGGCGGCGTGCGGTTCCATGGGGTGGTTGTGCAGGGGGGCGAGGTGGTACGTCGCGTCGACGGTGACGGGAGCGGCGGCGAACGCCCCGGTGAAGTCGCCGCGTTCACGGAGGCCGGGGTGGCCGCCGTTGGCCGTCTCGGGTGTGTAGAGGCCGGGGTGGTCGGCGGTGAGGCTCACGTCGTGGGCGGCGGTCTCGTAGGTGCACCGCACGGCCTCGGCGGCGTCCCGTGCCGCTTCGAGACTTTCGGCGACCGCGAGGGCGACGTACCAGCCGCGGTGCGGGACGCGGTCGTCCTGGAGCACCGCCAGGGTCGGGTCGTCCGACGGTTCGAGGCGGGGCGCGTTCTTGTGCGTCAGCACCTCGAGCACTCCGGGCATCGCGAGGGCGGCGCCGGTGTCGATGGCGGTGATCCGGCCCCGCGCGACGGTCGCGGGCACCGGCCAGGCGTAGGCGCAGTCCGGCGGGGTGTGCTCGGCCGCGTAACGGGCGGCACCGGTGACCTTCTCCCGGCCTTCACGGCGGACGAGCGGTGCGCCCAGCGGGTGCGGGGAGGTGCTGAGCGGGAACGGGTCGTGGCTCATGGCGCGCGTCCTTGTGGTCGTGTTCCGTCTGTCGTCGTCCGAGGGAGGGGCGTCTCCCGGGGGGCGTCTTCGGGGGCGCCTTCCGGGGGAGTCGTCTTCCGACCTGGGGGTGCGCGGCGGATGCCGGTACCGCGCCCCGGTCAGGTGCGGGCGGCCAGGTCGGCCAGCACGCCGACCGCCAGGTTGCGGGCCAGGGTGACCTTGAAGCCGTTCTCGCGCAGCGGCCGGGCGGCGGCGAGTTCGGTATCGACCGCGCCGGCGAAGGTGTCGGAGGTGGCCGGTGCACCCTGCAGTGCCTCCTCGGCGGCATGTGCCCGCCAGGGGCGGTGCGCGAGCCCTCCGAATGCCAGCGCCGCGTGCCGCACGACGCCGTCGCGTACATCGAGCACGGCGCCCACGGAGACCAGGGCGAAGGCGAACGAGGCCCGGTCGCGGGCCTTGCGGTAGCGCGAGTGCGCCTCGGGGCGGTGCGGCGGCAGCTCGACGGCGGTGATCAGTTCGCCGGGCCGGATGACGGTGTCCCGTTCGGGGCTGTCACCCGGCAGCCGGTGGAAATCCGTCACCGGCACCCGACGCTCGCCCTCGGGGCCGTGCAGGTGAACGGTGGCGTCGAGGGCGGCCAGGGCCACCGCCATGTCAGATGGCTGGGTGGCGACGCAGTGCGCGGAGTGTCCCATGACCGCGAGGTCCCGGTGCTCGCCCTCGCGGGCGGGGCAACCGGTGCCCGGAGCGCGCTTGTTGCAGGGCTTGGAGATGTCCTGAAAGTACACACAGCGGGTCCGCTGCAGCAGATTGCCTCCGGTGGTCGCGGCGTTCCGCAACTGCCCCGAGGCGCCGGCCAGCAGCGCCTGGGACAGGACGGGGTAGCGGTCGCGCACCGCGACGGCCGCGGCGAGGTCACTGTTGCGGACCATCGCCCCGATCCGCAGCCCGCCGTCCGGCAGTTCCTCGATGCGGTCGAGGGGCAGCCCGGTCACGTCGATGAGCAGCCGCGGGTTCTCCACCCCGAGCTTCATCAGGTCGACGAGATTCGTACCGCCGCCGAGGAACCGGGCGCCGGGGTTCGCGCTTCCCACCCGTACGGCTTCCTCGACACTCGCGGCCCGCACATACCCGAACGGCTTCACGACGCCACTCCCCCACCGGCCGCAGCCGGCGTACCGGTCGCCGCTGCCGCGCCTGTCGTGCCGCCCGCGGCGTCCATCACGGCTTCGACGATGCGGGGATAGGCGCCGCACCGGCACAGATTGCCGCTCATCCGCTCCCGGATCTCGTCCGGAGTGAGTGCCATGGGCGCCCCGGATTCCGCGGTCGGCGAGGTGACGTGCGAGGGAAAGCCGTCCGCCGCCTCCGCCAGCACACCCACGGCCGAACAGATCTGCCCGGGGGTGCAGTAGCCGCACTGCAGCGCGTCCCGATCCACGAACGCGTCCTGCAGGGGATGGAGCTGCGCCCCGTCGGCGAGGCCCTCGACGGTGGTGAGGTGCCGCCCCTGCTGCGCCACCGCCAGCAGGAGGCAGCTCTTCATGCGCCGCCCGTCGACGAGCACCGTGCACGCGCCGCACTGGCCTTGGTCACAGCCCTTCTTGGCGCCGGTCATGTCGAGCCGCTCGCGGAGTGCGTCCAGGACCGTGGTGCGGTGGTCCAGGGTCAGGGTGTACGGCGTTCCGTTGACGTGCAGGACCGTTTCGGAGCGCTCGTCGTACGCCGACTGCGGTCCGCCGGCATCCGCCGGAGGGTGGGTGGACTCCACTCGCTCGCGCCTTTCCGATCGTGAACCGGATGCCTCCTGCCTACCAGGAGACGACGGCCGCCGCGCGTCGGCGGCGGCCGGGTGCGCGCGTACTTCGGCGGGGGCGCGAGCAGACCCCGGGTGAGGCGAACGGCCTCTGGTGGGGCGGTCCGCAGGGGCGAGCGGTGGCGATCGGGCTGCGGGGCGAGTGGTCTGCACCGGGTGGGCGACCCCTGTGCGCGCGGGACTGAGACGAAGGAGGACAGGTGGTCCGCACGGGCGGTGTGCCGGAGGGCGCGTGCCAGGGCGCCCCGGGCATCGCCAGGTGTCAGCGGCTCTCCAGTCGCAATTGCACCTCCTGCTCCTGGTCACCGGCGACGCTGCCCTCCACCCGCACCGCGAACGGGGCGGCGAGGGCCTCGCGGAGACGGGCCACCGCCCAGTAGCCACCCTGGAGGGTGACCGTCAGGGGGGCGGTCAGCGACCGCGGCTCGGCCTCGGCCCGCAGATCGGTGACGTCGAACGTCGCTGTCCACACCGTCGAACCCGGCCCCTCCATCTCCTGCGGCACATCGTCCGCGGCTCGGTCGGAGGCGAAGGACGTGCGCAAGGCGCTGAAGACGGCGTGCGCATCTGCCGTGGCGCAGCCGACGACCTCCACCACGACCTCGGCCGATGGATGTTGATGTTCCGTGACTGACGCCTGATTCGCGTGATTCGCGCTGTTCACTGTGGGGCCTTCCTCTGGGAGCCGGACGCTTCCAGGCTCGCCTCCCGGCCCGGTGTGTGCGACCGGAGGCTCGAACGAGTGGTTTGAACGACCGGCACGGCATCATCGCGCCCTTCACGGTTACTGTGTGTAGCGAGACAGGGAAATTGATAACTGTCTGTCGTCAGCACTGCTCGGGAGGTCCCCGTGTCCAGCACCTTCATCGATCACCGCGCCACCGGTTACAGCCTGGGCCATGCCCTGTGCATGGCCCAGGCCGCCGAACTCGCCTACAAGGACGAGCACACCATCGAGGCCAAGGCCGAGGAGTGGAGCTTCGGCCGGGTCCGTCATCACCACACCCGGTTCCGGCCTCCGTTCCCGCTGGAGGACACCCAGGCGTACACCATCGGCGGCGACAACATGATCATTACCGCCTTCCGGGGGACGGAACCTGCACAGTTGCGGGACTGGCTGTCCGATGCCGCCACGCCGCCGTTGCCGGGGCCCAGCGGCAAGGGGTTCGTGCACTACGGATTCGGCGAGGCGCTGGAATCGATCTGGCCGCAGGTCCGAGCCGCCATCGAGGAACTCCGCGACAACCAGCAGACGCTGTGGTTCACGGGCCACAGCCTGGGCGGGGCCCTGGCGATGCTCGCCGCGGCACGGCTCCACTTCGAGGAGCCGCGACTGACGGCCGACGGGGTCTACACCTTCGGCCAACCGCGCACGTGCGACCGGGCCCTGGCCAGGGAGTTCAACAGCGCCTTCACCGACCGCATGTACCGCTTCGTCAACAACAACGACATCGTGGCCCAGCTCCCCCCGGAGCCCGCCTTCCACCACGTCGCGGCCCTGCGCTACATCGACTCCAAGGGCGGGGTGCACGACGCAATGCCGGTGATCAGCGGCCTCTTCGACCGCGCAAAGGGCTACACCGCCGACATGCTCGCACCCGCCTCCGACGGAGTACGCGACCACTTCGTGCAGGAGTACGTGACAGCACTGCAGAGAAGCGTGAACTGATGAGAGGTGGGGGCGAGGGGGGGGAGGAGGGGCTGGGTCCAGCGCAGGGTGTTGGGTTGGGCGCCCTGGGGTGAGCGTCTTGGGGTGAACGCCATGGGCCGGGCGAGTTGGGCCGGGCGCGTTGCCCTGGGTGTCACCCGGGCGCGTCGCCCTGGGGGCGTCGGGCTCGACCCTGGCGCGGGTGCGTTGCCCCCGGGGGCGTCGGGGTCGGCGCGGGCGTCGGGTGGGTTGGGCCTGGGCGCGGGTGGGTTGCCCCGGGGCCGGCGCGGGCCACGGGTGCGTTGCCCCAGGGCGCGTCGGGGTCGGCGCGCGGGTGGGTTGGGCCCGGGCGCGTCCGGGTCGGCGCGGGTGGGTTGGTCTCGGCTCGGCCCCGGGCCCTGGGGCTCGGGGCCTGGGCCCTGGGGCTCGGGGCCCGGGCCCTGGGGCTCGGGGCCTGGGCCCTGGGGCTCGGGGCCTGGGCTAGGAGGTCTGGGCTGGAGGTCGGAGGTCTGGGCTAGGGGGTCTGGGGCTTGGAGTCTTGGCCTGGGGTGGGGTGTTTGGCTCTGGGGTTGGGGAGGGGGGCGGGGGGCCGGGGGGGCGGGAGACCTCTGTGGGCGAGCTGGCGTTCCGCGCGGTTACCGGTCGCCGGGTCGCGGGGTGCCGGGTGTTGCCTTGTGCCGCGCGGTACCAGGCGGGGCGGTGAACGTGACGTCGGTGGCGCGGGGCAGGATTTCGACGCTGTCGCCGAGGGCCCATTCCGCGGCCCGGGATGACATCGCGGCCGGGACTCGCTCGCTGATGCCCGGCGCCGGCGGAATGTCGTAGGTGGCATGCCCGTCGTGCGGAAGGACGACGCGGTAGCCGCGCTCCAGTGCCGTACGGACGGTCGCGCTGACGCACATCTCGGACAGCACGCCGCAGACAGCCAGCGACCGCACCCCCGCACCCGTGAGCAGGTCGCCCAGCGGCGTGCCGTCAAAGCCGTCGTCGTCGGTCTTGCGGACCACTCTCTCGCGTCGGTCGTCCGGCCGTACCGGCAGATGGAGTTCCCAGCCCGGCGTCCCCGGTTCGTCCACGGCTCCGGGCGGTCCGTCGTTCTGCAGGTGGACGACGAGCGCGCCGGCGGTACGCGCCCGGTCGATCAGATCCCGGCTGCGGTCGAGCACCCGCTCGCCGTCAGGGACCGCTTCGCGACCTGCGAAGAAGGCTGTCTGTACGTCAATGACGAGGAGTGCCTCGACGGGCCGGCTCTCGTGCTGGGTCATGGGTCCATCGTGCCTGTGGGCCGAGCCCGCGTGATCCGGGATGCGGCGAGAACCGGCCAAGGCAGCCGCTCGCCTGGCCCCGTGGGCAGTGAGGTCCGTTCCCACACCGGACGCCGTCACCCTTCGAACCCCTTCGCGCCGAGCAGGACCAGCTCCTATGGTTGCCACGGGCATCGATCTGGTCAGTCCGGGAGGCAAGGCGCGCGGGGCGACGCGGACAGGCCGACGTGCGGGGCGGGTTATCGATGCTGGGGCTCCGGACGGGGGGACCGAGGCTAGCGCTCCGGGCAGGTGACCGAGGCTGAGGCTCCGGGCCGGGTGACCGAAGCTGAGGCTCCGGGCCGGGTGACCGGCGCTAGACCTCCGGGCGGGGTGGCCGAAGCTGGGGGGCTTCGGGCGGGGTGGACAGGGTCGGCGTACGAGGACGAGGCGAGGGAGACATCGTGGAACGAGCCGTCGTGAGTGGCCGCTGCGCGCCGGGCTTCGAGGGCGTCCGTGCTGCCTTCGAGCGGAATTTCAGCGCGCACGGAGATGTCGGTGCGTCGCTGGCGGTGACGGTCGGCGGTGAGCCGGTGGTCGATCTCTGGGGCGGACACTCGGACCGGGCCATGACGCGGACGTGGGAGCACGACACACTCGTGAATGTCTACTCCACGTCCAAGGGGATGACCGCACTCTGCGCCCATCTGCTGGTGGACCGGGGCGAGTTGGATCTCGATGCAGCGGTGGCCCGTTACTGGCCGGAGTTCGCACAGGCCGGTAAGGGGGATGTGCCCGTGCGCTGGCTGCTCAGCCACCGCGCCGGACTGATCGCGCCCCGCGAGCCGCTGACCGTACGGCACGCCTACGACTGGGAGAACGTGTGCGGCCGGCTCGCGGCCACCCGTCCGTGGTGGGAGCCGGGTACGGCGCAGGCGTATCACGCGGTGACGTTCGGATACCTCGTGGGAGAGGTCGTCCGCCGGATCACCGGGCAGTCCCTCGGCACGTTCCTGCGTAGCGAGATCACCGAGCCGCTCGGGGCGCGGGTGTTCATCGGCACACCGGTCGAGGAGCACGCGCGGTGTGCGGAGATGGTCGGGCAGCTGGACGAGGCGCGGATCGCCGAGCGTTTCCCCGGAGTGCCCGCGCCCCCGTTTCACAGCATCGCCGATCATCCGCTTGCCGTCGTCATGCTGGCGCTGACGTACATCCCGACCGGCGACGTCAACAGTGCCGCCTATCGTTCGGCCGAGATTCCCGCGGGCAACGCCCACGCCTCGGCGCTCGGCCTCGCGACCGTGTACGGGGCGCTGGCGTGCGGGCAGCTGGTGTCGCCGGCGACGCTGGAGGAGATGCGCAGGTCGCAGAGTCGTCCCGGCGAGCGGGATCTAGCCCTGGACGCGCTCGCGCCTGCCGGGCGCGAGCATCACTGGGGCCTGGGTTACATGCTGAACCACGAGGGGCACGCCGGACCCAACCCGCTGGCCTTCGGTCACGGTGGCGCGGGCGGCTCGTACGCCTTCGCCGACCCGGAGAACCGGCTGTCCTACGCGTACACGATGAACCGGTACGGCGGCGGCACCTCGGGCGACGACCCCCGCAATCGGGGCCTGGTCACGGCGGTGTACGCGGCCCTGGAGCGAGCCGACGGCTGATTGCACCCCGCCGCCCCCGGAGGAGAGCGGCGACCAGGGGACGACCGTGCCGCGCTACCGGAGATCCGGGCCGCTCCCCCGCGGGCTCCCCACCCGGCCGGTTCTGGTCGATCGCCGGCCGGTCCCCGCCCCAGCCGGTCGACCCCCAGCCGGTCGACCAGGAAGAACCAGGAAGTGATCACTGCCGTGGAGGCCGCCCGCCGCGACCGCCACCCCTCTCCCGGCTCCACTTTCTCCACCCACACGACGGACCAGTACGCCCCTGGTGGGCAGCCGACGATGCGCGCAGCCGCCACACCCCATACGTAGCCGCCCCCTGCACACAGGCGCCGCCCCGCCCACATGCCCTGACCCACCCATCCCCAGCTGGGGCCAGGCCCTGACCAGCGCAAACGCGACGCCTCGGCTTGCTTGTCCAGCCCCCGCTCCGCCACGGACCCGGCACACCGCCGCCGCCGTCTCCCTCGTCTTCGTACTGCCCATATCGCCCACCGAGCGCGATACTGGAAGGTGCGGCACGAAGCTGGACCCGGCGCGAGAGGTACGACGGGCCGCGAGAGGGCGTGGTGACCATGGAGAAGGACACCGAGACGGTGCACGAGGCGTATGGGTTCGTCTGTCTGCACTGCGGACACGGGTGGGATGAGGACTACGAGATCCGGCACTCCGCCGATCTTTCGGGTCGGCAGCGCGTCGACTACTTCGTTCGCGGCGTCAAGGTCTCGTCCCCGCTGACCCGGGCCGCCTGCCCGTCGTGCAACGGCGGCCCGATCCGGATCCTGCATCCGAGCCGGGTGCGCGCTGCCCGGCCGTACTTCGGCCCGACGTCCACACCCCTGTGAGCCGGCGCCCGAGCGGGGCGCGGCAGCGGGGAGGAGAAGGGTGTCGTGAGCTCGGCGCCCGCCCCTGATGGCGTGCCTGAGTCGGCGCTCGCCCCTGACCTGACGTGCCCGTCTGCCTGAGTCGTGACCGCTCCACCAGCCCGTTTACAGCTCTACCAGCCCGTATACAGCAGATGGTTGACGAGCAGCGCCATGACCGCTTGGGCGGTCAGCCAGTGGCGATGGCTGGACGCCGGCAGCAGGGCGGTGGCCGGCAGGAGCCAGAGGGCGAAGGGCAGCCAGATGCGTTCGGTCTCGGCCTTGCTCATCCCCGAGAGGTCGGCGACGAGCAGCGCGGCGAGGGCTGCCCCGACGAGGATCACCAGGCGAGCGCGCGGGGCCAGCGGCAGGGGCTGGGACAGGGACAGAGCCTCGGTCGGGGAGTCGGCCTGCGATTCGGACCGGGCCCCGGACCTCGATCCGGCTCGGGATTCGACTCGGGATTCGGCTCGGGCTGCGGGCTTGGGCGGGAAGTCGAACCGGGACCGCGTCGGGGACGGGGATACGGACCTGTACTCGAACGCGGACTCGGAGACGGACGCGGACTCGGACACGGACTCGGGCTTCGGGGTGGCGCGTGACGGCAGCAGAGGGCGCAGGGCGAGGGGTGCCGCGGCGAGGGTGTGTCGGAGGCCGGCGACCGTCGCCAGGCCGGTGATCAGAACCGTGCAGGCGAGATTTCCCCAGACCCAGTAGGCGTACGGGCGGACCGACGCGGCGCCCTGGTAGTAGCGCTCGACCAGGAGGCGGTAGCCCTCCCACCAGTTGAAGCCCGCGAGGGTGAAGGCCGCGGCCACGGCGAGGATTCCGGCGAGCACCAGCGGCAGCGGGCGCGTGGTACGGGTGATCAGCAGCACCGCGGCGGCGATCACCGCGATGAGGGTGAGGCCGTAGGAGAGGTAGCACGTCAGGCCGAAGAGGAGGCCGGCGCCCAGGGCGGCAGGCACCCGAGAGGGGCCTCTTCGGGTCGCGGCGAGCGCCAGGAGAGCGAGGGCCCAGGCGGCGACGGCGGCGAAGTAGCCGTCCGCGGAGGTGCCCACCCAGACCGCGGCCGGCGCCAGGACGAGGAACGGGGCGGCACGGCGGGCGGTTGTCTCGTCGGTGAGGGCGCGCAGGGCGATGAGGACCGCGGTCACCGCGGAGGTGCCGAGGACGAGGCACCAGAGGCCGGCCCAGGCTCCGCCGCCCAGACCGATCCGGTCGAGTCCGACGAAGGTCAGGACGGCCGCCGGCGGATGTCCGGCGACGTGGGCGGGCCAGTGGTCCGGCGCGTTGTTGAGGATGTGGGCGGTGTAGTCGCGCAGGGTCGGGCCGAGGTCGTCGAAGCGGCGGATGACGGTGAGGTACTCGTACTTGGTGGTGAGTCGGCCCGCGACCCCGGTCTGCCAGCCGTCGATCAGTGCCAGGGAGAGCGTCCAGGCCAGTGTCGCCGCCCAGGCCGCCGGGACGAGGGCGCGCCAGGGCAGGCGAGCGGCAAGTGGGGGTCCGCAGGCGATGACGGCGGCGGCGACCGCGAGGGCGGCGGGCGTCCCGGGTCCGAGGTGTGGGAACCACGAGGCGTACAGCGGGGGCCAGTTGACGTGCAGGCTGCCGTTGGCGTGCTGGATGACGGTGCCGACGGCGGCGGCAGCCGCGACGAGCAGGACGCCGGCCGCGGCGGCGAGCAGGTCGGCGCGGCGCACGGTGCGTTCATCTGGAGTCACATCGGCACGCTAGGGCGTGACCGGCGGGGTTCGGCTGCTTCGCGGTGCCGGTGTCACCGATCCGTCAGATCTTCGGGGACGTCAGACTTTCGTCACGCGTCGCACCCGCGGTGGCGCACCTGTCGCGGCATACCGTCGTGGCAGGGCGGCGATCGTCGTCGCGTGAGACGCCGAGGACACACATGCGTGCTCATCAGTTCCCCTCCCCCACGTCGCCGTCGTTCTGGCGCAGTGCGCTGCGCGGGCCACGGCTGACGGCGCTGCTCGGTGTGGTGCTGCTGGGCGGCATCACGCTTCTGTTCGTGACCGGCCTGCTTTCCTACGCGGCGTACAACCCGGATCTGGCGGGCGTGAACGACCAGACGCCCGGCAAGGGTGTGCTGGGGTTCTACCTCTTCGACTGGCCGACCGACCCGCATTGGCTCTACAGGGTCACCCAGGGGCTGCATGTCACGGTGGGTGTCGCGCTGGTCCCCGTCCTGCTGGCGAAGCTCTGGTCGGTGATCCCGAAGCTGTTCACGATGCCGCCTGCCCGGTCGGTGGGTCATGCGCTGGAGCGGGTGTCGCTGCTTCTGCTGGTGGGCGGGGCGCTGTTCGAGTTCGTGACCGGGCTGCTCAACATTCAGCTGGAATACCTCTTTCCCGGGTCGTTCTACCCGCTGCATTTCTACGGCGCTTGGGTGTTCATCGGCGCGTTCGTCGCGCATGTGGTGCTGCGGATGCCGCGCGTCGTACAGGCGCTTCGTGAGCGCGCGGACCCCGCGGCGCAGGAGGACGACACCGGGCTGGTTGCGGCGCGGCCGGGGGCGCCGACCGTCTCGCGCCGGGGTGCCCTGGGGCTGGTGGGCGCCGGTTCGTTGCTGCTGCTCGTGACGACGGCGGGGCAGAGCATCGGTGGGGCGTGGCGGCGTACGGCGTTGCTGGCGCCGCACGGGGGCAGCAGCCCCGGGAGCGGTCCCAACGGCTTCCAGATCAACAAGACGGCCTCGTCCATGGGGATCCGCGAGCAGGACACCGCTGACACCTGGCGGCTGACCGTGGTGAGCGGGGAGCGCCGGGTGTTGCTCAGCCGTGCAGAGCTGCTGGCGATGCCGCAGTACGAGTCGGCGCTGCCGATCGCCTGTGTGGAGGGGTGGTCGACGGACGATCAGCGTTGGAGCGGTGTCCGGCTGCGTGATCTGGCGGCGTTGGTGGGGGCCGGGGAGCGGCCGCCGGACGTCCTGGTGGAGTCGCTCCAGTTGCGTGGCGCGTTCCGGCGGGCCGCGCTGCGGGAGAACCAGGTGCGCGACGAGCGGTCGCTGCTCGCGCTGCGGGTGAACGGCGCGGAGCTGTCCCGGGATCACGGGTACCCGGCGCGGGTCATCGTGCCGGCGGCGCCGGGTGTGCTCAACACCAAGTGGGTGGCGCGTATGACGTTCGGGGAGCTGTGATGGACGAGAACCGGAGCGACGACGAGCCCGGCGGGCAGAGCCGGAGGAGCGACGAGCACGGCGCGCAGAGCCGGAACAGCACGACCTCCACGGACGGTGGGGCCCGTATGGGCGGTGGGGCCCGTAAGGATGGGGAGCGGGTGTCGGGCCGCCGGGGGATTTTGCGGCGGTCGGGTCGTGCGGCAGCGCGGCAGTGGGCGGTGTGGCGGCGGCGCCACTGGTACGGGGAGGGCCCGCTGCATCTGGTGCTGGTGCTCGGCTCGTTCGCGCTCACGGGCTATGCGGGAGTGCGGCTGCTGGCCGGTGCGCAGTGGCCGATGGTGGTGGTGTGGTTCGTCGGGGCTGCGCTGCTGCACGACCTGGTGCTGCTTCCGTTGTACTCGCTCGCGGACCGCGCGGTGTGCAGGGTCACGGCGGGGAGGGGGCGGCGCCGCGCATGGACCGCGTACGTCCGGGTCCCGGCGGCCCTGTCCGCACTGTTGTTGCTGGTGTGGCTGCCGTTGATCGCGGGCTCTGCCGGGAGCGGTGCGGCGGCGCACTACGAAGCGGCCACCGGCCTGTCCGGTGAGGTCTTCCTGCCGCGGTGGCTGCTCATCACCGCCGCGCTGTTCGCGCTGTCCGCCCTGTTGCTGCTGTGGCGCACGGTTCAGCCGCGGTTGAGGGGTTCGGCGCGGCGGCGCAGCGCGACGAAGCAGCGCCCGGCGGCCGGAGGCTGATCCGGTCCCGAACCCTGCCCGGCGAAGGCGTCCTGCCCGGGGAAGGGGCCCTGTCCTGGGAGGGCGCCTTCCAGGTGGCGGCGCCCCTGGCCGGTGGCGGGTTGCTGCTCGGGGACGGTCCAACGCTCGGTGGGCGTCCAGCCCGTGGCCGCGGCATGGCGCAGCAGCGCGGGGGTACCGACGCGCGCCCAGGGGAACCAGGAATGGCGGCTGCCCTGCCGGCGGCGCGGGCCGTGCAGGTCGTCAACCCGGACCTGCACCCTTTCGTCGATGTCCGCAGGCGTGGTCTCCACGAGGAGCAGGCCCTGTCGGCCGAGCAGTTCGCCTATCCGGGCGAGCAGGGCGCGGGGGTCGCCGCCGATGCCGATGTTGCCGTCGAGCAGGAGCGCGGTTCCCCAATGCCCCTCGTCGGGCAGGGAGTCGAAGACCGAAGCGCACAGCGCGGCGCCGCCGGTCGCCGACGTACGGGCGACAGCGGCCTCGCTGACGTCGATACCGAGCGCCCGGCGGCCCTGTGCGTGCAGCGCGGCGACCAGCCGGCCGGGGCCGCAGCCGATGTCGAGGACCGGCCCCTCGCAGCGGCGCAGCGCGGAGAGATCGGCGGCGTCCGCACCGGCACACCAGCGCTCCACCTCCAGGGGCAGCAGCCAGCCGTCGGTGCGGCGCAGGAAGAGCGGGCCGCGGCCGCTGCGCAGCGCGTCGGCGTAAGGGTCGGCGCCCCAGGGCGCGGTGTCGTCCCGGGTGACGGGGGTGCTGGTGCTCATCGTCGGACGACCGGGGTCAGCCTGGCGAGGGCCGCGGCGAACCGCCCGTGCGGTGCGGAAGCGGCGACCTCTTCGGCGTCGGCGGCGGTGTCGACGTCCCGCTGCGGGGGCAGCTCCCGGATCCGGAGTCCGGCGGCGGCCAGACGGGCCCGCTGGGCGGCTCCGGTGCGAGGGGTGGACATCGGTACGCCACGCAGCAGGCGCGGGTCGGGGGCCGCGAGGCCCAGTGCCCAGAAGCCGCCGTCCTCGGCCGGGCCCAGCCAGGCGTCGCATGCGTTCCAGGCGTCGAAGTCCGTTGCGGGGGCGAGGAGTTCGGGGGTGACCTGGGGGGTGTCCATTCCGATGAGCAGGGTCGGTCCGCTGCTGCCGGCGAATGCCGCTGCCAGGCGTTCGTCGAGGCCGCCCGTGCTCTGCGGACGGACCTCGAAGCCCGGCGGCAGCCAGTTGCCGGGGCGGCCGTCGAGGACCACCACGCGGCGCCTGGCGGGCATGGCGCGTACCGCTTGGAGGGTGTCGTGCAGTGCGGCCTCGGCCAGTTCGGCGGCCTCGTGCGGTGTGTAGGGCGGCGTGAGGCGGGTCTTGACCCGGCCTGGCAGCGGTTCCTTGGCGATGACCAGGACCGTCGTGGGTCCCGGACAGCCAGTGGGGTCGGTCATCGGGCGGATCCCTCCGTACGGGCGGTCAGGGGCGGTTGATGCAGCACGGATCGCATGTCGCGTACGGCGTGCCAGGTGCCGCGCCAGGTGCCGGTGACCTTCGAGCGGCCGGTGCGCGGCCGGTAGGGGACGTCCCGTTCCTCGACGCGCCAGCCGGCGTCGGCGGCGCGGACGACCATTTGGAGCGGGTAGCCGCTGCGCCGGTCGGTGAGCGCGAGGTCGAGCAGCGCGGTACGCCGGGCGGCCCGCAGGGGGCCGAGGTCGTGCAGCCGCAGGCCGGTGCGGCGGCGCAGCATCCGGGCGAGGGCGATGTTGCCGAGTCGGGCGTGCGGCGGCCAGGTGCCGCGGCCCTGGGGGCGTCTGCGCCCCAGCACCAGATCGCTGTCGCCGTCGCGCACGGCGTGGACGAAGGGGGTGAGCAGTGCGGGGTCGAGGGAGGCGTCGCAGTCGCAGAAGCAGACGATGTCCGCTTCCGCGGCCAGCAGCCCGGCGTGGCAGGCGGCGCCGAAGCCGCGGCGGGGTTCGTGGACGACGGTGGCGCCCAGTTCGCGGGCGAGGTCGGCCGAGCCGTCCGTGGAGCCGTTGTCCACGACGATCGCCCGCCAGCCGGCCGGGATGCGTGCGAGCACCCAGGGCAGTGCGGCGGCCTCGTCCAGGCAGGGCAGTACGACGTCCACCGAAGCGGGGAGGGGCTCTCGGGGAGGGGAGAAGGTCATGCGTTCACCTACACATCGGAGGGGTGCACGGGCGGGTCGGCCCGGCGGGAGTGGTGCGTGGTCGGCTTCGGCGGGAGCGGGCGTACAGCGGTGTGGGGCTTCACGGTCGACGGGGCGGCGTCGGGGCCTGGAGAGGCGGCAAGTCGGGCGGGCGGCAGGTCCTCTCAGGGCCCCTGCACCGCCCCGGCCGGCACGGCGACACCGGACCCCACCGCCCCGGCCCCGGACGTCCCGGGCCGTGTGGCGACCTCGGGCTCCGTGGCCACCTCGGGCTCCGTGGGCGCCCCGGCCCGCATGCCGTCGCGTGCGAACTCCTTCATGCCCGACGCGAAGTCCACCTGCGCCCGCCAGCCCAGTTCGTCGGCGATCCGCCGCGACGACGCCGTGATGTGCCGGACGTCGCCCAGCCGGTACTCCCCCGTCACCACCGGCGCCGGGCCGCCGCACGCCTCGGCCAGGGCATGCGCCATCTCCCCCACGGTGTGCGGCACTCCGCTTCCCGTGTTGTAGGCGGTGAGGGTCCCCGCCTCGCGGTCTGCGGCGGCTTCCAGCGCCACCGCGTTGGCGGCCGCGATGTCGCGGACGTGGACGAAGTCCCGCCGCTGGCCGCCGTCCTCGTAGACCACCGGTGCCTGCCCCCGTGCCAGCGCGGAGCGGAAGAACGACGCCACACCCGCGTACGGGGTGTCGCGCGGCATTCCCGGGCCGTAGACATTGTGGTAGCGCAGCGCGACGGCCCGGCCGCCGGTGGCGCGCGCCCAGGCGGCGGCCAGATGCTCCTGGGTGAGCTTGGTCGCGGCGTAGACGTTGCGCGGGTCGGTCGGCGCGTCCTCGCTCACCAACTCCGGGCCCAGTGCGGTGTCGCAGGCGGGGCACTGCGGGTCGAAGCGTCCGGCGGCGAGGTCTGCTTCCGCTCGCGGGCCGGGCCGCACCACGCCGTGGCGGGGGCAGGCGTAGCGGCCCTCGCCGTAGACCACCATGGATCCGGCGAGCACCAGGCTGCCGACACCGGCCGCGGCCATCGCGGCCAGGAGGACGGCGGTGCCCAGGTCGTTGCAGCCGACGTAGTCGGGCGCGTCCGCGAAGTCCTTGCCCAGGCCCACCATCGCCGCCTGGTGGCAGACCGCCTGCACGTCCCGCAGGGCCTCGTCGACGGCGGCACGGTCCCGGACGTCGGCGACGATGCGCCGTACCGCGGGGTGCGGCGGTGGGGGCTCGGCGTGGGCGGAGGGCAGCAGTGCGTCGAACACGACGGGTTCGTGCCCGCGCGCCAGGAGCGCCTCGACGACCTGCGATCCGATGAACCCGGCACCGCCGGTGACCAATACACGCATGCCGGTCACGCTAAGCGCAGCGCGGCGGGCCGGCCCGCGTGTCGGCCGCCGTGTCATGGGTCCGTAAGATCCCGGCCCGCTGCGATTCGGTAACAGCGGCGCATTCGAGGTAATTCGGGTCGGCATTTGTTGCATATGCTCAGGTCGGGGGCCGGTTTCGGGCAGACCGGCGGCCGACGGCCCCCATGTCCCCCCTGTCCCCGTTCCCTCTCGCGACACCGTCGGAGTACACCTTGGCCGTGGAGAACGGGGAGCCGCGCACCGGCTCCCGTGTCCTGTCCGCGCTCCCCTACACGGTCATGGCCGTGGTCAGCGCGGTTGAACTCACCGCGGGCCCGGGGGTCGGCTTCCTGCCCCTGGTCTCTCTGGGCCCGGCGTTCGCGGGGTTGGTCGGCGGGTGGCGGCGTACGGCCCTCGCCGGTCTGACCGCATGTGTGCTCTGCCTCGGTCTGGGCTTCTACAACGGCCTGTTCGAGGGCAGGCGCGGGCTGCCCGCGCTGCTGTCGGTGGCCGGCGTCACCGCGGCCGGTGTGGTCGCCGCGGTGATGCGCCAGCGCCGCGAGGAGGAGTTGGCGAGTGTCCGCTCGATCGCCGAGGTTGCCCAGCGGGTCCTGTTGCGGCCGGTGCCGCTGGCCGCGGGCCCGTTGCGGATCGCCGTGTCGTACACGTCGGCGGTGGCCGAGGCCAGGATCGGCGGCGACCTCTACGAAGTGGTGACCTCGCCCGCGGGGGTGCGGATCATCGTGGGGGACGTGCAGGGCAAGGGTCTTGAGGCGGTGGAGAGCGCGGCGGTGGTGCTGGGGGCCTTCCGTGAGGCGGCGCACGACGAGCCGGATCTGCCCGCCGTCGGCGAGCGGGTGGAGCGGGCGCTGAACAGGCATCTGTCCGGCGAGCGGTTCGTGACGGCCGTGCTCGCCGAGATCGGCGAGGGGCCGAATGCGACGCTGTTGAACTTCGGGCACCCGGCGCCGCTGATCGTGCGGCCCGCCGGCGAGGTCTGCTTCGCGTCCCCGCCCGACCGTGCGCTGCCGCTCGGCCTCACCCCGTACGTCTCGCAGGCGCCGGTCCCGCACGAGGTGGCGTTCGCGCCGGGCGACCAGATGCTCTTCTACACCGACGGGGTCACCGAGGCGCGCGACGGGGCGGGGCGTTTCTACCCGTTGGACGAGCGCGCCGACCTGCTCAAGGACCCCGACCCCGAGGCCGCGCTGCGTGCGGTCCGCGAGGATCTGGTCGAGCATGCCGACGGCCCGCTGCACGACGACGCCGCGATGCTGCTGGTCCGCTACCGGACGGCCTGCGAGGCGGAGCAGTGACCGTCCCGGTAGCGGCCGGCGTGCGACGGCCTCACCCCAGCGGCAGTCCGGTGTAGTTCTCGGCGAGTTCGGCGGCGGCGTGCGGGGAGGTGGCGATGCGGTCGAGTTGGGAGATCTGCAGGCGGGTGTCGAACGGGCTCTGATCCGCCGCGGTGTGCAGGGTCGTCGTCATGAAGTACGAGAAGTGCTCGGCGCGCCAGACCCGGCGCAGGCAGGTGTCGGAGTAGGCGTCGAGCAGCTCCGTCGAGCCGGTGTCGTGCACCTGGGCCAGGGCGCGGGCCAGCACGGTGACGTCGGCGACGGCGAGGTTGAGGCCCTTGGCGCCGGTGGGCGGCACGATGTGCGCGGCGTCCCCGGCCAGCAGGACCCGTCCGTAGCGCATCGGTTCGGTGACCGCGCTGCGCATCGGCAGGACGGCCTTTGCGGTGAGCGGGCCGCGCTCCAGCTTCCAGGGGGTGTCGACCGCGGCGCGGGCCTGCAGTTCGTCCCAGATGCGGTCGTCGGGCCAGTCGGCGGGATCGGTGCCGTTGGGGACCTGGAGGTAGAGGCGGCTGACGGTCGGTGTGCGCATGCTGAACAGCGCGAAGCCCCGCGGGGAGTGCGCGTAGATCAACTCGTCGCAGGAGGGCGGCACATCGGCGAGCACGCCGAGCCAGGAGTAGGGGTAGGCACGTTCGTACGTGCGGCGCTCGGTCTCCGGGACGGCGAGTTTGGTGACGCCGTGGAAACCGTCGCAGCCCACGACGTAGTCGCAGGTGAGGGTGTGTTCGTGGCCCTGGTGGGTGTAGTGGATGACCGGCCGGTCGGTGTCCGCGCCGGTCACGTCGCGCACCTGCGCCCCGAACAGCAGGGGCGCGCCCGCGTCGAGTTGCAGGGCTATCAGGTCCTTGACGACCTCGGTCTGGGCATAGACCGTCACCCGGCGGCCGCCGGTCAGCGCCGGGAAGTCCAGGCGGTGGGCGCGCCGGTCGTAGCGCAGTTCCACTCCGTCGTGGACGAGGCCCTCGCGGTCCATCCGCGCGCCGGCGCCGCACTCGCGCAGGACGTCGACGGTGCCCTGTTCGAGGATGCCCGCGCGCTGCCGCTGCTCGACGTAGGCGCGGTCGCGGTTCTCCAGGACGACGCAGTCGATTCCGGACCGGTGCAGCAGTCGGGCGAGCAGCAGGCCGGCGGGGCCGCCGCCGACGATGCCGACCGTGGTGTGGCTCTGGTGCATCAGCTGTCCGTTTCTGCCGTGTCCGGGTGCGGGGTGTGCTCGGTGAGGTATTCGTCGACGACCCGGTCGGCGAGTGCGAAGGCGGTGTTGGCGGCCGGGACGCCGCAGTAGACGGCCGACTGCAGGAGCACTTCCTGGATCTCCTGGGGTGTCAGGCCGTTGCGCAGTGCCGCCCGCAGGTGCATCGACAGTTCGTCGTGGTGGCCGCGGGCCACCAGCGCGGTGAGGGTGATGCAGCTGCGGGTACGGCGGGAGAGGCCGGGGCGGGTCCAGATCTCGCCCCAGGCGTAGCGGGTGATGAAGTCCTGGAAGACCGCGGTGAGGGCGCTGGTGCGGGCGATCGAGCGGTCCACGTGGGCGTCGCCGAGGACGGCGCGGCGGACGGTCATGCCGGCGGCGTGCCGGGAGCGGTCGTCGCCGGCCGCCGCGTCTGCCGGAACGGGCCCGGAGGGGCGGGCGGGGTGTTCCGCGAGATGGCCGAGGAGCGCGGCGAGCACCGGTGCGGGCCGTTCCGCGCTCGCGAGGTGGGAGGCGCGGGGCAGCTCGACGAGAGTCGCACCGGCGATGTGGTCGGTGAGTTCGCGGGCGTGCGCCGGCGGCGTCGCCGGGTCCTCGCGGCCCGCGACGACGAGCGTGGGGGCGGTGATGCGGTCCAGGTCGGCGCGCAGGTCGTAGGCGGCGAGGGCGTCGCAGCAGGCCGCGTAGCCCGCCGGGTCCACGGTGTCGCGCAGTGCCAGGACCAGGTCCCGTGCCGGTGCGGAGTTGGCGAAGGCCGGGGTGAACCAGCGGGCTGCGGTGGCCGCGGCGATCGGGGCGAGGCCCTGTTCGCGGACGAGCGCGGCCCGTTCGCGCCAGGCGGCGGGCTCGCCGAACCGGGCGGAGGAGCAGATCAGGGCGAGCGAGTCGATCCGGTCGGGGTGGTGTGCCGCGAGCCATGCGCCGACGGCGCCGCCGAGGGAGACGCCCGCGTACGCGAAGCGATCGACGCCGAGCGAGTCGGCGAGGTCGAGGACCAGGCGGGCGAGGTCGGCGACGGTGGCGGTGGGCACCGCGGGGGCAGGGCCGTCCCTCGGCTCCAGCACGTCGGTGGGGGTACCGCCGTGTCCCGGAAGGTCCCAGCGGACGACGCGGTACTGCCGTGCCAGTTCCGGGAGTTGGGGTTCCCATAGGGAGAGGGACGTGCCCAGTGACGGGCCGAGGATGAGGACGGGCGCGTCGGCGGGTCCGTCCACTTGGTGGTGCACGAGCCCCGTCGCGTCGGCGGTGTCCGGTTGTGCGGGGGTCGGGTGGTGCTTCATGCGGGCTCCTGCGGGTCACTCTCGGGTCGCGCCAGGGCGCGGTCGACGAGCCGGGCCGCGGAGCCCGGGTAGCCGGTCGGGTCGAGGAGCCGGCGGAGCCGGTCCTCGGGGAGGGCAGAAGCGGCGGCGGGGTGATCGGCGAGCGCAGCGCGCAGCGCGTCGTACAGGTCGACGCCGTCCTGGGCCGTGCGCCGGGCCGCCGCGTCGAGGATGCGGCGGGCCTCGCCGCGGCCGGTCAGGGCGGTGAGGGCCGCGGCGAGGCGTTCGGTGGTGATCAGGCCGCCGGTCGCGGCGAGGTTCTGCCGCATCCGGTCCGGGAAGACGCGCAGGCCGGCGCTCAGTTCGGCCGCGTCGCGGGCCGCGCCACCGACCAGCCGCAGGGCCTCGCGCAGCGGCTGCCATTCGGCGTGCCAGGCGCCGGCCGGGCGTTCGTCCTCGGCGACGAGCGCCGCGTGCAGGACCGCGGCCTGCGCCGGGACCTGCCGGGCGGCGGCCGCGATCAGCGTGGCGCGCACGGGGTTGGCTTTGTGGGGCATGGCGGACGAGCCGCCGCCGCTGCCCTCGGCGACCTCGCCGATCTCGGTGCGGGTCAGGGTCAGGACGTCGGCCGCCATCTTGCCGAGCGCGCCGGCGGTGAAGGCGAGGGCGCCTGCGAGGTCGGCGATCGGGGTGCGCAAGGTGTGCCAGGGCAGGGCCGGTTCGGTGAGCCCGGTCTCGGCGGCGTACGCGGCGAGCAGCCGGCCGCCGAGGTCGGGAGCGGCCTCCACCGTCGAGCCGTTCGCGGCGGTGCCGCCCTCGGGGCTGTTCGCCGCGACGCCGTCGGCCTCGGCGAAGGCGTGGAAGGCCGCGAGAGTGCCGGCCGCGCCGCCCAGTTGCGCGGGCAGTGCGGCACGTACGGCGGTGAGCCGGTCGTGGGCGTCGAGGACCAGGGCACGCCAGCCCGCGGCCTTCAGGCCGAAGGTGGTCGGTACCGCGTGCTGGGTGAGGGTGCGGCCCGCCATCGGGGTGTCGCGGTGCGCGGCGGCCGTTCGGCGCAGGGCGGCCGCGGTGTGGGCGAGGTCCGCCAGCACGGCGTCAAGGGCGCGCGCGCAGACCAGCATGGTGGCGGTGTCCAGGATGTCCTGGCTGGTGGCGCCTCGGTGGACGTAGGCGGCGGCCTGCGGGTCACGGTCGGCGACGGCGGCCGTCAGGTCGGCGACGAGCGGGACCACCGGGTTGCCCGCGGAGCGGGCGCGTAGCGCCAGATCACCGGCGTCGAACGCAGCCGCGGCGGCCTCGGTGACGGCTGTGGCCGCGTCCCGCGGTGCGAGCCCGAGTGCGGCCTGGGCGCGGGTCAGGGCGGCTTCCGCGTCGAGCATGGCGCGCAGGTACGCGGCGTCTCCGGTCGCTTCGGCCGCCGCGGAACCGGCCCAGCACGGGCTGAGCAGCCCCAGGTCGGCGGCTGCCCGGGGGGCCTCGCGGGTCGGCGGCGTCACGGGCCGGCGGGTGTCATCGGAAGGCAAGGAAGACCGTCTCCTCGGTGCTGCCGTCCTCGGCTGCCTGCAGACGGACATCGAAACGGTAGCGGGCGGGGCCGTCGGGCCGGGCCAGGAGCGTGTGTGCCCGGTGTGCCGGCAGCGACGAAAGCAGCGGGTCGGCGGCGTTGGCCGTCTCGTTCCCGGGGAAGTAGACGCGGGTGAAGAGGTGGTGCAGCAGGCCGCGCGCGAAGACGCACACCGCGAGGTACGGCGCGGCGTCCGGTGTGCCGGCGGGGGCGGTCGCGGGCAGGGTGCGGACCGCGTAGCGGCCGTCGGCGTCGGTGGGGACGCGGCCGAAGCCGGTGAAGTCCACGCCGTTGCGGCCGAGGACCGCGCCGGTGACCGGGTCGCGGCGCAGCGAGCCGGGCGCGCCGGTGAGGCTGCCGTCCGGGTCGGCCTGCCAGAACTCCAGGAGGGCGTCGGGGACGGGCGCCCCGGCACCGTCGAGGACGGTGCCGTGCACGGTGATCGTGTCGGGGTGGCCGGTGGGTGCCATGTGGTCGCCGCCGGGGAACGGCAGGGCGTAGCCGTAGAAGGGACCGACGGTCTGGGAGGGGGTGACGGCGAGCGGGGCGGCCTGCCCGGCGCGGTCGGTGGTGCCGGTCATCAGCGGCCTTCCTCGATCCAGGTGGCGGACGGCCCGTCCAGGACGATGTCCCAGTGGTAGCCGAGGGACCATTCGGGGCGGGTGCGTTCGTGGTCGTAGGCGGCCACCAGCCGGGCCCGCGCGGCGGGATCGGTGACGGAGGAGAGGATCGGGTCGTACGCGAAGAGGGGGTCGCCCGGGAAGTACATCTGGGTGATCAGCCGCTGGGTGAAGGCCGATCCGAAGAGCGAGAAGTGGATGTGGGCCGGGCGCCAGGCGTTGTCGTGGTTGCGCCACGGGTAGGCGCCGGGCTTGATGGTGGTGAACTCGTAGCGGCCCTGGTCGTCGGTCAGGCATCGTCCGGCGCCGGTGAAGTGGGGGTCGAGGGGCGCGGGGTGCTGGTCGCGCTGGTGGGCGTAGCGGCCGGAGGCGTTGGCCTGCCAGATCTCGACGAGCTGGCCGCGTACGGGGCGGCCGCCGCGGTCCAGGATGCGGCCGGAGACGGTGATGCGTTCGCCGAGGGGCTCGCCGTGGTGCTGTCGGGTCAGGTCGGCGTCGAGGTCGGTGATGTCGGTGACGCCGAAGGCGGGTCCGGAGAGTTCCACGGCCTCGGGGTCGGCCAGGGCGTCGATCTCGACCAGCGGCTGCCGGGGGTGGCGCGCGACGCTGCTGCGGTAGGGGGTGTAGGCCCGCGCGGGATGCGGGGACGTGATGAGGCCGGCGGCCCGGTCCTGCTCCGCCGCGCCTTCCAGCGCTGCCATCTCGCGGCTGATGTCGGCCTGGGTGGGGGGCGTTGCCGGGGTGGGCCGGGCCTGCGGGGCGGGGAGTGCGGCGCCGGCGGTGGGGTCGGCCGCCGGGGCGGTGACGTCGCCGAGTGGTGTGGGTGGGGTCATGAGTGCCTCTTCATGCGGTGAATGGCAGGGGTGGGTGGGGGCGAAGGCGTGTGGCGGGCGGGGCGAAGGACGACTGCGGAGAGTCTGGAGTCTTCAACTCGGGCTCTGTGCGAGTGGGTTGAAGCGCTCCGGGCCCGACGGCCCACGGCTACCTCTCCAGCACCACGGCGAGACCTTGCCCGACGCCGATGCACAGCGTCGCCAGGCCCGTACCGGAGCCCGCGGCCGCCAGCCGGTGGGCCACCGCGCCGGCGATCCTGGCGCCGGAGGCTCCCAGGGGGTGCCCGATGGCGATCGCGCCGCCGTGCGGGTTGACGAGGGACGGGTCGAGGTCGGGCCAGCCGGCGAGACAGCCGAGCGCCTGGGCGGCGAACGCCTCGTTCAGCTCGACGGTGCGCAGGTCGCCGAAGCCGCGTCCGGCCTTGTCCAGGGCCCGTTCGGCCGCCTCGACCGGCCCGAGTCCGAAGTAGTGCGGTTCGATGCCGGTGACGGCGCTGCTGCGGATCCGGGCGAGCGGTTCGCAGCCCGACTCGCGCAGGCCCCGCTCGTCCATCAGCAGCAGTGCGGCCGCACCGTCGTTCAGCGGCGAGGAGTTACCCGCGGTGACGGTGCCTCCCTCCTTGCGGAAAGCGGGTCGCAGCTTGCCGAGGGCCTGGAGAGAGGTGTTCTCACGGACGCACTCGTCGCGGACCGCGGCCGGCTCGCCACCTGTATCGGACCCGTCGCCGCACGGCACGACCTCGGCGTCGAAGGCGCCGTCCTTCCATGCCCGCGCCGCCTTCTCGTGGCTGGCCAGGGCATAGGCGTCCTGCTGGGCACGGGTGATGCCGTGGCGGTCGGCGATCAGCTCGGCGCCCTCGCCGAGGGAGACGGTCCACTCGTCGGGCATCCGCGGGTTGGTCAGCCGCCAGCCCAAGGTGGTGGAGTGCAACGTCTGCGGGCCCGCGGGGAAGGCGCGTTCGGGCTTGGGCAGCACCCAGGGGGCGCGGCTCATCGACTCCACCCCGCCCGCGATGACCACGGAGGCGTCGCCGAGTGCCACCGACCGGGCGGCCTGGATGAGGGCTTCCATGCCGGAGCCGCAGAGGCGGTTGACGGTGACGCCGGGCACGCTCACGGGAAGCCCTGCGAGCAGCACCGCCATGCGCGCCACGTCCCGGTTCTCCTCGCCGGCCCCGTTGGCGTTGCCGAGGTGGACGTCGTCGATCCGGGTCGGGTCGAGGCCCGGGGCGCGGTCCACGAGTGCCTTGACGACCTGTGCGGCGAGGTCGTCGGGGCGGATTCCGGACAGTGCGCCGCCGTACTTGCCGACGGGGGTGCGGACGGCGTCGACGACGTAGACGTCCCGGGGACGGTCGGTGATCATCAGGCTTCCTTCCGGGGAGTGTGGCCTGCGGCGGTCCGCGCATCGGCCGGGTCGGGCGCGGCGGCCTTCAGGGCGCGCAGCGCGGTGAGTTCGGCCTCCGTGGGCGGCGCGGTGACGCCGAGCCGCGCGGCTTCCCTCAGCTCCCAGCCGGTGGCCTCGCGGACCTGCTCGACCGTCACCCCCGGGTGCAGGTCGGTGAGGACGAGTTCGGCGGTGTCCGGGTCGGGGCGCAGCACGCCGAGGTCGGTGATGACCGCCGTCGGGCCGGCGCCGGGCAGGCCGAGTTCCGCGCGGTCGCGCGGTCCGGTGCCGTGGCCGAGGGTGGTGACGAAGTCGAGTGCGCCGACGAAGTTGCGGCGGCTGTGCCGGAGCACCATCAGCACCTGGCCGCAGTTGGCGGCGATCTCGGGGGCGCCGCCCGCGCCGGGCAGCCGACCCTCGGGCTTGTCGGGGCCGCGGTCGACGACGGTGGTGTTGATGTTGGCGAACCGGTCGACCTGGGCGGCGCCGAGGAAGCCGACGTCGATCCGGCCGCCCTGGAGCCAGTAGTTGAACATCTCCGGCACGGACACCACCGAGTCGGCGGTGTCGGCCAGTTCGCCGTCGCCGATGGACAGCGGCAGTTGCGTCGGCTTGGAGCCGATGGTGCCCGACTCGTAGACCAGCACCAGGTCGGGGTTGACGGTGTGCCGGGCGAGGTTGGCGGCCGTACTGGGCAGCCCGATGCCGACGAAGCAGGTGCGCGCGCCGGCCAGCGCACGGGCGGCGTTGACCTCCATCAGCTCGTCGCGGGTGCAGTCGGGAGCGGTGGTCACGGCGTCGGCAGGGGCCGCGGCGGGAACGGCGGTCGCGGCAGGGGCCGGCGTCCCGCCGTCGGGGGCCGGAGCGGGAATGTCCTCTTCGGGGCGGCCGAGGACGCTCTCCTCGACCCAGCGCCCGAAGGTCTCGCGGCCGCGGGAGATTCCGTCCCACGCCTGGTAGAAGGCGTTGTCCCGGACCGAGTAGCCGGCCGCGTAGGAGGGGTGGGCGCCACCGGGGACGAGGGCGACCGCGTCGACCACCCAGGAGGGCAGGACGATGCCGCCGGGGCGGGGTTCGAGCGTGTCGACGACCTCCTCGACGGTGACCAGGACGCGTCGCGCAGCGAGCGCCGCCTCCTTCTGCACCCCTGCCAGCCCCCACAGCTGGACGTTGCCGGCGCGGTCGGCCTGCTGGGCGTGGATGACGGTGACGTCGGGATTGAGCGCGGCGACGGCGGCGAGCTTCTCGCCGGTGAAGGGGCAGGTGACGGTGGAGACGGTGGTGGTGCGGCCGGGGATGTCGCTGCCCCGGTAGCCGCGCAGGACCGCGAAGGGGAGCTTCGAGGCGCCGGCGGCATAGCGGTTGGCCATCCCCGCGTGGCTGTGCTCGTCGATCTCCAGCGGGGCGGGCCAGCCGTTCTCGACGGCGTCGCGGAACCGGTGCAGCGAGCCGACGCCCGGGTTGCCGCCCCAGGAGAAGACCAGCTTGCGTGCCGCTCCGGCGCCGATCAGCTGGTCGTAGACCACGTCGGGGGTCATCCGGGCGAGCGTGAGGCCGGTGATGCCCTGCCGGATGATCTCGTGCGCCGCGGCGAACGGGATGAGGTGGGTGAACCCCTCAAGCGCCACGGTGTCCCCGTCGTGGATCAGTTCCTTGACGGCGTCGTGCAGCGAACGGATTTCGGCCATGTCCTCGCCCTCGGGTCGTACGGGCACACGGTCCGGGAGGACCGCCCCTTGGTGAAGTGCTCGGGGTGCGCGGGTCGCGCTGCGCTCTTGTTCGCACTGCTCTTGTCCACGAACTTGTTCGCGTGGTGAACTTAAGTTCATAATTGAGCTGCCCTGAGTTTGAACCCCGGTCCCGGCTCTGTCAACGGTCCGCCGGGTACGGTTCCGACCAGATCGCCGCACCAGTGGAGAGCTCATGACCCACCCCGCCCCCCTCGCCCCGCCGCCACCGCCAACGGAGGCGGTCGGGCCGCTGATGCGCAGCCTGGCCGTTCTGCGGGAGCTGGCGGCCGCCGGCGGCCGCCGGGCCGTGGGGGACCTCGTCCGCGACACCGGCCTCGCGCGGTCCACCGTCGACCGCGTGCTGAGCACCCTCGACCGCCTCGGTTACCTACGGACCGAGGGCCGGGACGCGGTGCTCGCACCGCGCCTGCTGGAGCTCGGCAATGCGTATCTCGCCGCCTCCGAGCTGCCCGACCGGCTCGGGCCGCTCGCCGACCGGCTGGCGGACGAGCTCGACGAGTCCGTCTCGCTGGCTGTACCGGACGGCGACGGGGTGCGCTTCGTGCACCAGGCGACCCGCCGGCGCGCGATGTCCCTCGCCTTCCGCATCGGCGATCTGCTGCCCGCCGAACGGGGCGCGCCCGGCGCGCTGTTCGCCGACCGGTGGACCGCGCGGGACTGGGAACGCTGGCGGTCGCGCCGCGCCGCCGACCCGACGGACGCCCGCTTTCCCGCCGTGCCGCCGCGCGGTGACGGCCGGCCCGCCGGGGTGGACCCGGGAACCGACTTCGAGGACCGGGTGGCCGCCGCCCGCACGGCCGGCTGGTCCCTGGACGACGAGCTGATCGAACCGGGCCTGGTCGCCGTGGCCGTACCGGTCCGCGACCCGTCGGGGCGCACGGTCTGCGCGCTGAGCGCGGTCAGCCACACCAGCCGGCTGAGCGCGCAGGAGCTACGGGACGCCGTACTGCCGCGGTTGCGGGAGACGGTGGCCGCGATGGAGTACGCCCTGAGCGCGCCCGCCACCGCGGAGCAGGACGCCGGCGACCCGCCGGGGCCGGCCCCCGCGGCCTGGATGCAGGCATCCAAGCAGGAGTTGGGACCGGAGTTCGTCGAATCGATGGCCCGCGGGCTGATCACCCTCACCGCGTTCGGCACGGGCCGCGCCGACCTCACGCTCACCGCCGTGGCGGAGGCCACCGGCCTGGCCCGCGCCACCGCCCGCCGGGCCCTGATCACCCTGGAGCACCTCGGCTACATCGCCACCGACGGCAAGCTCTTCCGCCCGACGCCGAAGGTGCTGGAACTGGGTTTCGCGCACCTCTCCGGGCTGACCCTGCCCGCCATCGCGCAACCCCATCTGGCCGCGCTGGTCGAGCGGGTGCACGACTCCGCCTCGATGGCGATCCTGTCCGGCGACGACATCCAGTACGTGGCCCGGGTGCCCACCGTCCGCATCATGAGCGTCAACATCACCCTGGGCACCCGCTTTCCCGCGTACCCGACGTCGATGGGCCGGGTCCTGCTCGCCGGCCTGTCACCGGAGGAGCGGTCCGCACGGCTCGCCCTCACCGACCTCGAGCCGCTCACCCGGCACACCGTCACCGATCCCGAGCGGCTCGGCGCCCTCCTGGAACAGGTACGTGACGAGGGATACGCCCTGGTGGACCAGGAGTTGGAGGAAGGGCTGCGCTCGATCGCCGTACCCGTGCACGACCGCACCGGCCGGGTCGTCGCCGCCGTCAACGTCTCGACCCACGCGGGTCGTTGCACGGCTGACGAGGCCCGGGAATCCCTCCTGCCCGCCTTGCGTGAAGCCGCCGCCGACATCGAGGCGGACCTGCGGATCGCCGGCCGCTACGCCCGCATCCCCGCCCACTGACCCCATCCATGGGGAGGGGCCAGAACTCCGGGCCGCCCCGGGTGGCACGGCCCCGTCCGTGACGCCTGAGGGCGCCTTGCCACCGGAGGGCGGGCGCCGCAGTGGGCGGCGTATCGGTCGACGCGGCGGCCCGCAAGGGCATGGCACACGCGCCCGGGCGGTCCACGCCGGTCCGGTCGCCCCCAAAGCTCAATGGGGACAAGGCCGCCAACCCTCGGCACAGGAGCATGCCGGGCCGACGCGACGGCCTGCCGAGCGTCCACAACCCGGCTTCCGGGCGGGCCGGTTCGGGCCGACCACCAACCGCTCGCCAACCGGTCGGCAACCGGACGGCAAGGGCTCGGCCTCCTCCGCACTCCCGCGGGCCGGGTGGCGCGCTCAGGGGGGCGCCGGCCTACGCGACAGCCTCCAACGAATCCGCGCCCCCGCCCGTCCCGCGCAGCCTCAGGGCTCGGTGCCGACGGCCGCGGGCGCCGCGGGTGCCGTGCGGCCGTTGCGCCGGGCGAGTGGCACCAGGCTGATGGCCAGAGCGCCGAGCAGGCCGGCCAACGCGAAAGCGGTGAAGCCCAGTTGGTCGTTCCCCTGGGCGGCCAGAGTGCCACCCAGCCAGGGGCCGACCACCGCGCCGGTGCGGCCGATGCCGGTCACCCAGCCGATTCCGGTGGCCCGTTCGGCGGCCGGATAGACCCGGTCGGCCGCCGCGTACACCATCACCTGCGCGCTGAAGAGCCAGACACCGGTGATCGCCACGACCACGTAGGTGAGCCCCAGCGGCAGTCGCGCGCCCAGGAGCAGCGCACCCGCGGCGGTGAGCAGGAACCAGAGGGCGGAGACCTTGACGGGACCGAAGCGGTCGGCGGTGCGGCCGGCCACGAGCATGCCCACGATGCCGCCCGCGTTGATGATGAGCAGGAAGCTCACCGAGGACGTCAGGCCGTAGCCGGAGGCCCGCATCATCTGCGGAAGCCAGGTGCTCACGCCGTACACCAGGAGCAGGCCGCAGAAGGAGGCGAGCCACAGCAGCGGCGTGGCCCAGCGGGCTCCGGGGCGGAAGAGTGCGCGGACCGCGTCGAGGCGGCCCTTCGCCCCCTGGGTGGGAGCGTCGGCGGGGACGGGGCGGGCCATGCCGTAGCGGTCGGCGACGGCCGCCGCCTCGGCGGTACGGCCCTTGGCGAGCAGCACGCCGGGGGATTCGGGCAGCGATCGCAGGAGGAGCGGCGCGGCGACGACGGCGGGGAGCACGCCTGCCCAGAACACCCAGCGCCAGCCGAGGGCCGGGGCGAGCGTCAGCCCCAGACCCGTCGCGAACATGCCACCCGCGTGATACGAGGTCATCAGCAGCCCGGTGGCCAGCGCGGCCCGGCGCGGCGGCGCGAACTCCATCACCATGGACAGGCAGATCGGCATCAGGCCGCCGAGGCCCAGCCCGGCGACGAACCGCCCGGCGCCGAAGAGGCCGGGCGAGCCGGCCAGAGCGCAGACCGCGGACCCGCCGGAGAACAGCAGCACGCTGGCGACGAGCACCGGGCGGTGCCCGAGCCAGTCGGTCAGGGTGCCGGTGCCGAGGGCGCCGATCAGCATGCCGAAGGTGGTCCAGCTGCCGATCGTGCCGGCCGCGCCGGGGGTGAGGCCGAGCCCCGGGTCGTCGAGCATGTGCGGCATGACGGCGCCGTAGACATTGACGTCCATGCCGTCGAAGAAGACGGCGAGCCAGCACAGCGCCAGGACCGGCGCGACGGAGCGGAAGGTGTGGCGGCGGCCGGAGACGGTCGCGGTGCCGGTGGGCGGTGGGTGACCGGTGTGGGACATGGAGACCTCGGATTCGCGATGACCCGGCGGAGAGCGCGGAAATTCCACGAGATGTTCGCGTGGTGAACTTTCGTTCGCGCGATAATGGCAAGGATCATCTGCCCGAGTCCCGGGGCTGTCAATGGCTCGCGCACGCCGCGTACCGGCGGCCCGCCTCCCGGCCGCCGCGCTCAGCTCGGCTCAGTCGCCGTGGCGGCGCTGCGGGTGCAGCCGGGCTCGCACATCTCCGGGCGGCAGGAACTGCGCCCAGCGCTCGGGGTATTCGGACGGCGGCTCGGCTCCACCGCCACCCCCGCAGTCGCCCGCGCCATCGGGTCCGCGCCCCGCATCACCACGGGCCCCGCCCCCGTCGCCCGCGCGATCCCGTTCGGCCCCGTCGCCCCCGCCGTCCCCGTACATCCCGTCGCTCTCATGAGCCCCCGCGAGCCCCGCGCCCCACTCCCCCACGCCGGGCTCCCCCGCCGACTCCGCGTCCGCCGCCGCCCGCTTCGCCGCCTGCTCCCGTACCCGGCGCTGCTTCTCCGCCCGCCCGGCCGCCGTGGCCACGGACGGCCAGACCCGGTCGAGCGCCGCGTTCATCGCCGCCCCCACGAGCACCGCGAAGGCGGAGACCCCGATCCACAGCAGGACGGCGACCGGCGCGGCCAGCGACCCGTAAACCGTCGGCCCCTCGACCGTCTCGGTGAGGTAGATCCGCAGGAGGAAGCTGCCGAGCACCCACATGCCGAGCGCTGCCACCGCACCCGGAATGTCCTCCGGCCAGGGCGAACGGACCGGCACCGACACGTGATACAGCGTGGTGAGGAAGGCGACCGAGAGGATCAGCACCACCGGCCAGTACAGCGCCCTGATGATGCCCTCGCTCGCCGGCATCCAGCTGACGACCGTGTCGGGCCCCGCGACCATCAGCGGCAGCGCGATCGCGCCGACGACGAGCGCGGCGAGGTAGAGCACGAAGGCCAGCAGGCGGGTCCTGACGATGCCGCGCCGGCCGTCCAGGCCGTACATGATCGTGATGGTGTCGACGAAGACGTTCAGCGCCCGGGAGCCGGACCACAGGGCGATGGCGAAGCCGAGGGAGATGACGTCCGGACGGCGGCCGGTGAAGACATCGTCCAGCAGCGGCCCGGCGATCTCCGCCACGCCCTTGTCGGACAGCACGGTGGCGGAGGCGCCGAGGATGTTCTGCCGGATGGTGTCGATGGTGTCGTGGCCGATCCACGGCTCCATGTAGCCCAGCAGGCCGATGAGCCCGAGCAGCAGCGGCGGCAGCGACAGCAGGCAGAAGAACGCGGCCTCGGCGGCCAGGCCGGTGACGCGGTACTGCATGCAGGAGTTGACCGTGTCCTTGAGCAGCAACCAGGCCAGCCGACGCTTGGAGACGTTGCGGTAGAGGACGCGGGCCCTGGTCAAACGGCCCGCGGGCCGCTCGGTTGGTTCGTTTGCCGGCTGCACCTCCTTACCGTAGCTGCCATGGCAGCCACCACTCACACGGTCACCAACCAGCCCCCGCCGCTGGTCGGATATGACGTCTTCACGTCCGACAAGGCGCTCACCGAGGGCGTCGCCCGGTATGTCGCCGACGCCCGCCTCGATGAGGTGCGGGGCGAATTGCGCACCCTCGGGCAGGCCGCCGGCTCCGCGCACGCGCAGCAGTGGGGCGAGCAGGCCAACTCCCATCCCCCCGTCCTGCACACCCACGACCGCTACGGTCACCGCATCGACGCGGTGGAGTTCCATCCGGCCTGGCACCGGCTGCTGGGCCACGCCGTCACCAACGGCCTCACCGCCGCGTGGGCCCGGCCGGACGGCCACGTCCGTCGTACCGCGGGTTTCCTGGTGTGGTCCCAGGCCGAGGCGGGGCACGGCTGCCCGGTGTCGATGACCCACGCGGCCGTCCCCGCCCTGCGCACCGACCCCGAGCTGGCGGCCGAGTGGGAGCCGAGGCTGACCTCCCGGGTGTACGAGCAGGAACTGCGGCCGCCCGCCGAGAAGACGGGCGTGCTGGCCGGAATGGCGATGACGGAGAAGCAGGGCGGCAGCGACGTACGGGCCAACACCACCCGTGCCGAGCCGCTCGCGGCGCCCGGTGAGTACACCCTGACCGGGCACAAGTGGTTCTGCTCGGCGCCGATGTCGGACATCTTCCTGGTGCTCGCCCAGGCGCCGGGAGGGCTCACCTGCTTCCTGCTGCCCCGGGTGCTGCCGGACGGCACCCGTAACTCCTTCCGGATCCAGCGGCTCAAGGACAAGCTCGGCAACCGCTCCAACGCCTCCGCCGAGATCGAGTTCGACGGGCGGAGCTGGGCGCGCCGGGTCGGCGAGGAAGGGCGCGGGGTGGCGACGATCATCGAGATGGTCGCCGCGACCCGGCTCGACTGTGTCACCGGGGCGGCCGCGGTGATGCGGCAGGCGGTCGCGCAGGCGGTGCACCACACCACGTACCGGGAAGCGTTCGGCGGCCCCCTGATCGACAAGCCGCTGATGCGCAATGTGCTGGCGGACCTGGCGCTGGAGTCGGAGGCGGCGACGACCCTCGCACTGCGGCTGGCGGCGGCGTACGACGGGGGCGGCGAGCAGGACCGGAACTTTCTGCGGCTCGCCGTGCCGGCCGCCAAGTACTGGGTGACCAAGCGGTGCGCGTCGCTGGCCGCCGAGGCGCTGGAGTGCCTGGGCGGCAACGGCTATGTCGAGGAGTCGGGGATGCCGCGGCTGCTGCGCGAGGCGCCGCTGAACTCGATCTGGGAGGGCTCGGGAAACGTCCAGGCCCTCGATGTCCTGCGGGCGCTGCAGCGGGAGCCCGCCGCGCTGAACGCCTTCCTGACGGAGATCGGCACGGCCCGGGGCGCGGACCACCGGCTGGATCGCGGAATCAAGGGACTGCTGACCGAACTGGCCGATCTGGAAGGGATCGAGGCGCGGGCCCGTCGGGTGGTGGAGCGGATGGCGACGGTGCTCCAGGGCTCCTTGCTGGTGCGCTTCGCGCCGGCCGAGGTCGCCGACGCGTTCTGCGCGTCCCGGCTCGGCGGTGACGCGGGAGCCGCGTTCGGGACCCTGCCGCACACGTTGGATCTCGCGGCGGTCGTGGAGCGGGCCCGGCCGGTCGTCGAGGGCTGACCGCGACGGGGGGCCGCGGGGGTACCGGTGCGGCGGCAGCTCCCCGCCCCTCAGGGGGACGGGGACAGGGGTTACCGCCGCCGCACCGGTCAGGGAGCGGTGCCGCGCCGACTCGGCGCCGCTCCCGGTCTCAGGGCCATCGCGGCGGATCCGCGGCGGTACGTCCGCGCAGCGCCGCCTCGACGGCCACGATGATGTTGCTCACGGGCGTCTCCGTCCGGAAGCCGACCAGGACGCCGCGGGCCTCGTAGTAGCCCAGGACGCGGGTGGCCTCCTGCCCTTCGCCGCTGCCGGCATCCCGCAGATGCACCACGATGTCGGCGAAGGCCAGCGCGGGCAGCAGACCGCCGACGCCGGCCACCCGGTCCAGCAGCCGCGGGGCGCCGTCGATGACGTAACCGTCCACGGGCAGCGGCTGACGTCCGGCCAGCACGTCGACCGCCGCGATACGGGGAAGGCCGTAGTGGCCGGCCAGGCGGGCGGCGCGGGCGAGGCGCACTCCTTCCTGCGCGCCGATCACCACGACACGCGGCGCGGTGGCCACCATTGAGCTCCCCCCTCGTGCGCCGTGCCGACGAACCACGCGACGGACGCGATCCCCGGCGCGCCCCGTGCGCGTCGATCCACGGCAGATGACCGGCGACACCACCGACATCGGGCCGACACCGGCCGCTCGCACCAGATTCCCCCGGTGCGTCATAGGCCACAACGGTTGCATTTCGTTGCACCGGATCTACGCATTGGCCCACCGGAGAACACCTGGTGACGGCACGATGGGCACGACGAAGGCGACAGCGCGCAACGGAGAGCAGCGTGAGGGACAGACCGATCGACAGCGCCATCTGGTCGGCCCAGGAGATCCGCGAAACCGCTCGTCGCATCGCCTCGGTACGGGAGGCCGCGCTCTCGGGCGCCTCCCCGCTCGACCCGCCGTCCGACGCGCCGCGCCCGCTCATCGGCGAGTCCTGGCTGCGGGCGCTGGGATCCGGGGTGGACCCCGAGCGCGACGCCGATCAGCAACCCCTCTCCGTGGCCGAGCTGGAGCACCGGCGGCACAATTCCCAGCTCACGGCAGTGCTGCCGGTCCTGCACGACGGGCTGCTCGCGGCCGCCCACGCCGCGCAGCAGATCATGGTCGTCACCGACGCCGAGGGGCGGGTGCTGTGGCGCGAGGGGTGCGCGCCGATCCGGCGGATGGCCGACCGGCTCGGCTTCGGCAAGGGCGCCGACTGGACGGAGGGCGTCGTCGGCACCAACGCCATCGGCACCGCGCTGGTGGCCCGGCGCCCCGTGCTGGTGCATTCGGCCGAGCACTTCGTGCGCAGCCACCACCAGTGGACATGCGCCGCCGCACCGCTGCACGACCCGCGCGACGGGCGCCTGCTGGGTACCGTCGACGTCAGCGGCCCGGCGCCGTCCTTCCACCCCACGACGCTGCCGCTGGTCTCCGCCGTCGCCCGCCTGGCCGAGGGCGAGCTGCGCACCCGGCACCACGGCTCCCTGGAGCGGCTGCGGTCGAGCGCGGCGCCGGTGCTGGCACGGCTCGGCGGGCGGGCACTGGCCGTCGACCCCCATGGCTGGGTCGCGGGCGTCACCGGTATCACCCCGCCGGACAGGGTGGCGCTGCCGAAGGCGCCGGAAGCGGGACCGCTGTGGCTGCCGCGCTACGGCATGTGCGCGCTGGAGCCGCTGCCGGGCGGCTGGCTGATCCGGATCGGCCCGCAGCAGGAACCGCCCCCGGGGCCCGGGCGGGTCCTGCTGGACCTCAGCGGCCGGGACGGCACGACGCTCACCGTCAGCGGCCCCATGGGCGACTGGTCGCACGAACTGACCCCGCGCCACGCCGAGTTGCTGTTCGTCCTCGCCGCGCATCCGGAGGGGCGCAGCGCCGCGGAACTCGCCCGGGACCTGTTCGGCGACGGAGGTCGCGCGGTCACGGTGCGCGCCGAGCTGTCGCGGCTGCGCCGGCATCTCGCAGGGGTTCTGTCCCACCGGCCGTACCGCTTCGCGGACGGGGTGGAGGTGGAGCTGCGGCTGCCTTCCCTGCCCGGCCGGCTGCTGCCGCAGTCGACGGCGCCCGCGGTGATGGCGGCCCGACGGGCTTGAGGGGCTGCGGCTCTTCGGGTGCCGCTCCGCCGTCCCAGCAGATGGACCGGCGTTCCGTGATGTGGAGCGGCCGGGACCGGTCCGGCCGCGGGGGCAGCCCCCGGCCGCCGGCGGCCCCACCCGTTCAGCCGTCTGCTGTCGCAGCCGCACCGGCGCACGCCTAGCGTGCCGACTGCGATCCGTACGCGCAGGGGGCGCGCGATCACGGGAGGAATGCGATGAGCCTGACGGGCCCGCCGGAGGAGCGGCACGCGCCGGCCGCCCCGCGCCGCCCCAACTGGGGTGTGCTCGCGCTGGTCGGCCTGACCGGCTTCGCCATGGTGCGTTACGGACTGTCGGACCAGGCCGACGGTCCGCCCCAGCCGGGCGGCGCCGCCGCCTCCCTCTCCCCCGCCGTCGGCCCCCGCGACGGCTCCGGCCCTCCACCCCTGCCGCACTCCGCCGCCGCCCGGGTGGCCATCCCCGCGATCAAGGTGTCCGCCCCGATGGTCCCCCTGGGCCTGGACAAGGACGGTTGGGTCGCCGCCCCGCCCGCGGAGGACCCCAACCTGGCGGGCTGGTACCGGGGCGGCCCGGCGCCGGGTGAGAACGGCACGGCCGTCATCGTCGGGCATGTCGACAATTTCAGCGGACCCGCGGTCTTCTACGGTCTGGGCGCCCTGAAGAAGGGCCACCTGGTCCGGGTGACCCGCAAGGACGGCCGCACCGCGACCTTCGAGGTCTACGGGGTCCGGGTCTTCGCCAAGGACGCCTTCCCCACCGAGGAGGTCTACGGCAGCACCGGGCGCCCTGAGCTGCGCGTACTCACCTGTGGAGGCGGCTACTCCGCGAACGCGGGCTACGCGGGCAATGTGGTGGTCTTCGCGCGGATGACGGCGGTCTCCTAGAGGGCCGTCCGCCCGGCGGGCCAGCGGCGGCCCGCGCCTCCTCGCCCCCGTCCGGTCGGTCGCGCCCAGCACCCACGAGCCGCCTGTCTCACTGATCGGGCGGGGTACCGGCCCGTGACACCCGTGTGGTGTGCTGAGCACATGAGCACCCCGGTCACCACCTGGTACCTCAAGCAGACCTCCGGCGCGGATCTCGTCCCCGCCAAGGCTCCGTCCGCGGAGCAGGATGTCCGTATCGTCAGGGCCGAGACGCCGTCGCCCGAATTCAGCCGCTTCCTCTACACGGCGGTCGGCGGGGACGTCCGATGGACCGACCGGCTGCCCTGGCCGTACGCGCAGTGGGCGGATTTCCTGGGGCGGCCGGGCGTGGAGACCTGGGTGGCATACGAGCGCGGCACCCCGGCCGGGTTCATCGAGCTGGACGCCCACCCCGAGGGCGTGGTGGAGATCAGCTACTTCGGCCTCCTGCCGGCCTTCCGCGGTCGCCGGATCGGCGGCCACCTGCTCGCCCAGGGGACGGCGCGGGCGTGGGACCTCGCCGAACGGTGGCCGGAGCGCGCGCCGACGCGGCGGGTGTGGGTACACACCTGCAGCAAGGACGGCCCGCACGCCCTTGCCAACTACGAGCGGCGCGGCTTCCGCCTGTACGACACGACGCTGGCCGAGGAGCCCGACGTACAGACTCCGGGCCCCTGGCCGGGCGCCGGCCCGGTCACACACGCCATCGCGGAGTGATCAGCACCACACCGTCTCACTATCCGGGACCATGGTGTCCAAATCCTGGATGACGGTGGACTGGCCGGAGAGCCTCGTGACACGCTTCCGTCATGTCCAGAGCTGGAATTGTCTTGGTGAGTCGGCGACACGTCGACCTCGGCCGCATGTCCAGCGCCATCTGTCCGGCGGGCTGACAGTCTCAGCACCGCCGTATCTTGCGCCGTCCCCATCGCTGCGGACGCGCTGACACCCCGACCCCCGCAGGGCACCCCGACGCGTTACCGCGCGCCGCACTTTGGTGTGTCTGCACAGGTCATCGCGGGTGCACCCGCCACGCCAGGACCCCTTGAGCCGCCCAGAAGGACGTACACCCATGGCCGCCACCCCGGACCGACCCGCCGCCGCCACGACCCGCCGCAAGGCCGGACGCCACCGCGGCGAGGGCCAGTGGGCCGTTGGTCACTACACGCCCCTCAACGGCAATGAGCAGTTCAAGAAGGACGACGACGGTCTCAATGTGCGGACACGCATTGAGACGATCTACTCCAAGCGGGGCTTCGACTCGATCGACCCCAACGACCTGCGCGGCCGGATGCGTTGGTGGGGGCTCTACACCCAGCGCAAGCCCGGGATCGACGGCGGCAAGACCGCGATCCTGGAGCCGGAGGAGCTGGAGGACAAGTACTTCATGCTGCGCGTGCGCGTCGACGGAGGCCGGCTGAGCGTGGCGCAGCTGCGCGCCATCGGCGAGGTCTCCGAGCAGTACGCGCGCGGCACCGCCGACGTCACCGACCGGCAGAACATCCAGCTGCACTGGATCCGCATCGAGGACGTGCCCGCCATCTGGGAGAAGCTGGAGGCCGTGGGGCTGTCCACGACCGAGGCGTGCGGCGACTGCCCGCGTGTGATCATCGGCTCCCCGGTGGCCGGTATCGCCGCCGACGAGATCATCGACGGCACCCCGGCCGTGGACGAGATCCACGAGCGCTACATCGGCAGCAAGGAGTTCTCCAACCTGCCGCGCAAGTTCAAGACCGCGATCTCCGGCTCCCCCGTCCAGGATGTGGTCCACGAGATCAACGACGTGGCCTTCGTCGGCGTCGAGCACCCCGAGCACGGCCCCGGCTTCGACCTCTGGGTCGGCGGCGGCCTGTCAACCAACCCCAAGCTCGCGCAGCGTCTGGGCACCTGGGTGCCGCTGGACGAGGTCGCCGATGTCTGGGCCGGTGTGGTCGGCATCTTCCGTGACTACGGCTACCGGCGGCTGCGCACCCGCGCCCGCCTGAAGTTCCTGATGGCCGACTGGGGCCCGGAGAAGTTCCGCCAGGTGCTGGAGGACGAGTACCTGGAGCGCAAGCTCGTCGACGGCCCGGCGCCGGCCGAGCCCGTACAGCGCTGGCGTGACCACGTCGGCGTGCACCAGCAGCAGGACGGCCGCTTCTACGTGGGCTTCGCCCCGCGCGTCGGCCGCGTGGACGGCGCCACCCTCACCAAGATCGCTGAAGTGGCCTCCCGGCACGGCTCGGACCGGCTGCGGACCACCGTCGAGCAGAAGATGATCATCCTCGACGTCGAGCAGGACCAGGTCGACTCGCTGGTCGCCGCCCTGGAGGCACTGGACTTCCAGGTCAACCCCTCGCCGTTCCGGCGCGGCACCATGGCCTGCACCGGCATCGAGTTCTGCAAGCTGGCCATCGTCGAGACCAAGGGCCGCGGCTCCGCCCTGATCGACGAACTGGAGCGCCGCCTGCCGGAGTTCGACGAGCCGCTCACGATCAACCTCAACGGCTGCCCCAACGCCTGCGCCCGTATCCAGACCGCGGACATCGGTCTCAAGGGTCAGCTGGTGCTGGACGACGACGGCAACCAGGTCGAGGGCTACCAGGTGCACCTGGGCGGCGCGCTGGGCCTGGAGCCCGGCTTCGGCCGCAAGGTCCGCGGTCTGAAGGTCACCGCCGACGGACTCCCCGACTACGTCGAGCGGGTGCTGCGCAACTACCAGGAGCAGCGCACCGACGGCGAGCGGTTCGCCACGTGGGCGGCCCGCGCGGAAGAGGGTGCACTGAAGTGAGCGAACGTGCCGCGCCGTTCTACTGCCCGTATTGCGGGGACGAGGACCTGCGCCCTTCCGAAGAAGGGCACGGGGCGTGGGAATGCCGCGCCTGCAGCCGGGCGTTCCGGCTGAAGTTCCTCGGCCTGCTCTCGCAGGGCCTGTCCAACGCCACTTCACCCGATGGAGGTGCGTCGTGACCACTGCCACCGATCTGCCGCAGCTCGCCGAGCACGCGGGACGTGAACTGGAGGACGCGAGCGCGCTCGACATCCTCACCTGGGCCGGCGAGACCTTCGGCAGCCGTTTCTGCGTCACCTCCTCCATGGAGGACGCGGTCGTCGCCCACCTCGCCGCACGCGCCGTCCCGGGCGTGGACGTGGTGTTCCTCGACACCGGCTACCACTTCCCGGAGACCCTCGGCACCCGGGACGCGGTGGCGGAGGTGATGGACGTCAACGTCATCACCCTCACGCCCCGTCGGTCCGTGGCCGAGCAGGACGCCGAGCACGGCCCGAAGCTGCACGACCGCAACCCGGACCTGTGCTGCGCGCTGCGCAAGGTCGCGCCCCTCGAAGAGGGCCTGACCGCGTATGACGCGTGGGCGACCGGGCTGCGCCGCGACGAGTCCCCGACCCGCGCCAACACCCCGGTCGTCGGCTGGGACGCCAAGCGCCAGAAGGTCAAGATCTCGCCGATCGCCCGCTGGACACAGGACGACGTGGACGCCTACGTCAACGAGCACGGCGTGCTCACCAACCCCCTGCTGATGGACGGCTACGCCTCCGTCGGCTGCGCGCCCTGCACCCGCCGGGTGCTGGAGGGCCAGGACGCACGGGCCGGCCGGTGGGCCGGCAGCAACAAGACCGAGTGCGGGCTGCACTGATGGCCGACCTGCAGAGCCGTCGGAGCACCCGGGAAATTCAGGACCCTGCGGATGTTCAGGAGATATCGATGACGGGCGCCACGGTGTGGCTGACCGGACTGCCGAGTGCGGGCAAGACCACGATCGCCCACGCCCTGGCGGAGCGGCTGCGCGGCGAGGGCCGCCGGGTCGAGGTCCTGGACGGCGACGAGATCCGCGAGTTCCTCTCCGCCGGCCTCGGCTTCACCCGCGCCGACCGGCACACCAACGTGCAGCGGATCGGCTTCGTGGCCGAACTGCTGGCGAGCAACGGGGTCACCGCCCTGGTGCCGGTGATCGCGCCGTACGCCGACTCCCGCGAGGCGGTCCGCAAGCGCCACCAGGCCGAGGGCAGCGCGTATCTGGAGGTGCACGTGGCCACGCCGGTCGAGGTGTGCTCCGAGCGGGATGTCAAGGGGCTGTACGCCAAGCAGGCGGCCGGTGAGATCTCCGGTCTCACCGGTGTGGACGACCCCTACGAGCAGCCCGAATCGCCCGACCTGCGCATCGAGTCGCACACCCAGACCGTGCAGGAGTCCGCAGCCGCGCTCCACGCGCTGCTCGTCGAAAGGGGACTGGCGTGACGACCGCGACCGTTCTGAACCAGACCGGCGGCGACCCCGGGGGCGACGACAGCCCCTACGCGTTGTCGCACCTCGACGCCCTGGAGTCCGAGGGTGTCCACATCTTCCGCGAGGTCGCGGGCGAGTTCGAGCGGCCGGTGATTCTCTTCTCCGGCGGCAAGGACTCCATCGTCATGCTGCACCTCGCGCTGAAGGCGTTCGCGCCGGCCGCGGTGCCGTTCTCGCTGCTGCACGTCGACACCGGGCACAACTTCCCCGAGGTCCTCGACTACCGCGACCGCACCGTCGAGCGGCACGGCCTGCGGCTGCACGTCGCCTCCGTGCAGGACTTCATCGACCGCGGTGAACTGCGCGAGCGTCCGGACGGCACCCGTAACCCGCTGCAGACCGTCCCGCTGCTGGACGCCATCGACAAGAACCGCTTCGACGCGGTCTTCGGCGGCGGCCGCAGGGACGAGGAGAAGGCGCGCGCCAAGGAGCGGGTCTTCTCACTGCGCGACGAGTTCGGCGGCTGGGACCCGCGCCGGCAGCGGCCCGAGCTGTGGCAGCTCTACAACGGCAAGCACTCGCCGGGCGAGCACGTCCGCGTCTTCCCGCTCTCCAACTGGACCGAGCTGGACGTGTGGCAGTACATCGCCCGCGAGAAGATCGAACTTCCCGCCATCTACTACGCCCACGAGCGTGAGGTCTTCGCACGCAGCGGTATGTGGCTGGCGCCCGGTGAGTGGGGCGGCCCGAAGGACGGCGAGAGCCTGGAGACCCGGCAGGTGCGCTACCGCACCGTCGGCGACATGTCCTGCACCGGTGCCGTCGACTCCGACGCCGACACCATCGAGGCCGTCATCACGGAGATCGCCGCCTCCCGGCTCACCGAGCGGGGCGCGACCCGGGCCGACGACAAGATGTCCGAGGCCGCCATGGAGGACCGTAAGCGCGAGGGGTACTTCTAACCATGACCACGATCAACACCGTTGACGCGGGCGCCACCTCGCTACTGCGTTTCGCCACCGCCGGCTCCGTCGACGACGGCAAGTCGACCCTGGTCGGTCGGCTGCTGCACGACTCCAAGTCGGTTCTCACCGACCAGCTGGAGGCCGTCGAGCACGCCTCCCGCAACCGCGGACAGGAGGCGCCCGACCTGGCGCTGCTGACCGACGGGCTGCGCGCCGAGCGCGAGCAGGGCATCACCATCGACGTGGCCTACCGCTACTTCGCCACCCCGCGGCGCCGCTTCATCCTCGCCGACACCCCCGGGCATGTGCAGTACACGCGCAACATGGTCACCGGCGCCTCCACCGCAGAGCTGGCCGTGGTGCTGGTCGACGCCCGCAACGGCGTGGTCGAGCAGACCCGCCGGCACGCCGCCGTCGCCGCCCTGCTGCGCGTCCCGCACGTGGTGCTGGCCGTCAACAAGATGGACCTCGTCGACTACGCCGAGCCCGTCTTCGCCGCCATCGCCGAAGAGTTCACCACCTACGCGGCGTCGCTGGGCGTCCCGGAGATCACCGCCATCCCGATCTCCGCGCTGGCCGGGGACAACGTCGTGACCGCGTCCGCGAACATGGACTGGTACGGCGGCCCGACCGTGCTGGAGCACCTGGAGACCGTGCCCGTCGTCGCCGACCCCTCGGACGACCCCGGCCGCTTCCCGGTCCAGTACGTCATCCGCCCGCAGACCGCGGAGCACCCCGACTACCGCGGCTACGCCGGTCAGATCGCCTCCGGCGTGCTGCGCGTCGGCGACGCCGTGACCGTCCTGCCCTCCGGCCGTACGAGCACCATCGAGGCGATCGACGCACTGGGCCAGGCTGTGGACGTCGCCTGGGCGCCGCAGTCGGTGACCGTGCGGCTCGCCGACGACCTCGACATCTCCCGCGGCGACCTGATCGCCCCCACCGCCTCGGCGCCGAGTGCGACGCAGGACATCGAGGCGACCATCTGCCACGTGGCGGACCGTCCGCTGAAGGTCGGCGACCGGGTACTGCTCAAGCACACCACCCGCACGGTCAAGGCGATCGTCAAGGACATCCCGTCCCGCCTGACCCTGGACGACCTCTCGCAGCACCCGGCACCGGGCGAGCTGGTCGCCAACGACATCGGCCGGATCGTCGTGCGCACGGCCGAGCCGCTGGCCCTGGACGCCTACGCCGACTCCCGTCGCACCGGCTCCTTCCTGCTGATCGACCCGGCGGACGGGACGACGCTGACCGCCGGCATGGCGGGCACCGCCTTCGCCGAGGCTGCCGCTGAGGTCGCCGCGCCCGAGGCGGACGACGAGGGATGGGACTTCTGATCATGCTCAAGGACATATTCTCGACCTTCGCGAAGGAGGGCGGCCGCATCGGCAGCGGAGCCCTCGGGAGCGGCCAGGGCGGAGTCGGCCGATGTGTGTGCTGACGATGCTCGACTCCGTGCCCCCCACACCCCACTTCCGAAGATCTACTGAACTGCCGGGCGCGCCCTAGAGGGGCGCGAACCGACCCGGCCCTCCGAGAGGAACGCCTCCCGTGTCTGCCGTTCGTTTCCGCCTTCTGGCGGCCGCCGCCACCGTCCCGCTCCTGATAGGCGCGCTGGGCGCCTGCGGCTACGGCTCCCAGGCCAAGAAAGACACCGCGGCCGACATCGCCCCCAAGGGCGCGAAGACCGACGGGCTCGACGAAGTCAAGCTCGGTTTCTTCGGCAACACCACGCACGCCACTCCGCTGGTCGGCATCCAGAAGGGCCTGTTCCAGAAGGAATTGGGCGGGACGGCGGTGAAGTCCTCCGTCTTCAACGCCGGCCCCGCGGAGATCGAGGCCCTCAACTCGGGTGCCATCGACATCGGTTGGATCGGCCCCTCGCCCGCGATCAACGGCTACGTCAAGTCGCACGGCAAGAGCCTGAAGATCATCTCGGGTTCCGCCTCCGGCGGCGTCTCGCTCGTGGTCAACCCCAAGAAGATCAAGAGCCTGGACGATCTCAAGGGCAAGACGATCGCGACCCCGCAGCTGGGCAACACCCAGGACGTCGCGCTCCTGAACTACCTGGCCGAAAAGGGCTACAAGGTCGACGCCACCACCGGCAGGGGTGACGTCACCGTCCAGCGCACCGAGAACAAGGTGACGCCGACCGCCTTCCGGCAGGGCAGCATCGACGCGGCCTGGGTCCCCGAGCCCACCGCCTCCAAGCTCGTCGCCGAGGGCGGCAAGACGCTGCTGGACGAGAAGAAGCTGTGGAAGGACGGCAAGTTCGTCATCACGAACGTGATCGTCTCGCAGAAGTTCCTCAAGGAGCACCCCAAGGCCGTCGAGGCGGTGCTGCGCGGCTCGGTGAAGACCAACGACTGGATCAGGTCCCACCCTGCCGAGGCGAAGAAGGCGCTCAACGACAAGCTCGCCGACCCCACCATCTCCGGTAAGTCGCTGCCCGGCGAGGTCATCGACCCGGCGTTCAAGAACGTCGACCTCACCGACGACCCGCTGGCCGCCACCCTCCAGGAGGAAGCGGATCACGCCGTCAAGGCCGGCCTGCTGAAGAAGCCCGACCTCAAGGGCATCTACGACCTCACGCTGCTGAACAAGGTGCTCAGGTCCGAGGGCAAGCAGCCGGTCGACGACGCCGGTCTCGGCAGCAAGTAGTCCCGCCCCAGCACCGCAGTCCCCAGGAGGTGACACCGATGACGACCACCACGCTCACCAAGCAGCCCGCCACGGCGGACACCGGCACCACCGTGCCGTACGCCGCTCGCATCGACCATGTCTCGAAGTCGTTCGGCCGTCCCGGCGCTCAGCAGCACGTGCTGGACGACATCAGCATCGATGTCGCGCCGGGCGAGTTCGTCTGCCTCCTGGGGGCCTCGGGCTGCGGCAAGTCCACCCTCCTCAACCTGGTGGCCGGGCTCGACGCGCCGTCCGTCGGCAGCATCGAGACGCCCGGCGGCCGCCCCGCCCTGATGTTCCAGGAGCACGCGCTCTTCCCGTGGCTGACGGCGGGCCGCAACATCGAACTGGCGCTGCGGCTGCGCGGTGTGCCGCGCGCGGAGCGCCGCGACGAGGCCGAGCGGCTGCTCGAACTCGTCCGCCTCAAGGGCGCCCACGGCAAGCGGGTGCACGAGCTGTCCGGCGGCATGCGCCAGCGCGTCGCGATGGCCCGCGCGCTCGCCCAGGACAGCCAACTGCTGCTGATGGACGAGCCGTTCGCCGCGCTCGACGCCATCACCCGCGACGTCCTGCACGACGAGCTGACCCGTATCTGGCGGGAGACCAACCTGTCGGTCCTCTTCGTCACCCACAACGTCCGCGAGGCCGTACGGCTCGCGGAGCGCGTCGTACTGCTGTCCTCCCGCCCGGGCCGGATCGCACGTGAATGGCAGGTGGACATCCCGCAGCCGCGCCGCATCGAGGACGCCGCCGTCGCCGACCTTTCCGTCGAGATCACCGAACAGCTCCGTGGGGAGATCCGCCGACATGGCCAGCACTGAGACCAAGGACCAGTCCACCACCGGAAGGCCCGGCGACCGGGCCTCCGCCGGCGGTGACTCCTCCAACGATCTCGCCGGTCTGGAGGCCGGACTGGACGCCCTCGAATCGAAGGTCGTCGACCGGCAGCCATGGCTGCGCACCCTCGCCTCGAAGGCGTTGCCGCCCGTCATCGCCATCGCGATCGTCCTCGGACTGTGGCAGCTCGCCTACCACTTCGAGCTCAAGGAGCACTACCTGCTCCCGAGCCCCATCGAGGTGGGCCGCTCGCTGCAGGACAAGTGGCTCGAGGGCACGCTGCTGAGCTACGTCTGGACCAGCATCTCCCGCGGCGCACTCGGCTTCCTCGCCTCGGTCGTCATCGGTACGGTGCTCGGGCTGATCGTCGCCCGGGTGAAGGTCGTCCGGGCCGCGATCGGGCCGATCCTGAGCGGTCTGCAGTCCCTGCCGTCCGTCGCCTGGGTGCCGGCCGCGATCATCTGGTTCGGACTGAGCGACGCCACGATCTACGCCGTGGTGCTGCTCGGCGCGGTCCCCTCGATCGCCAACGGGCTCGTCGCCGGCGTCGACCAGATCTCTCCCCTCTACCTGCGGGCGGGCCGCACCATCGGCGCGACCGGTCTCGCCGGAGTACGGCATGTCCTGCTGCCTGCCTCGCTGCCCGGCTACATCGCCGGCCTCAAGCAGGGCTGGGCGTTCTCCTGGCGCTCCCTGATGGCCGCCGAACTCATCGTCAACGCGCCCGAGCTGGGCACCGGCCTCGGCCAGCTCCTGGAGCAGGGTCGCGAGTTCCAGGACATGTCCTGGGTGCTGTCCGCGATCCTGCTGATCCTCATCGTCGGCATCGGTATCGAACTGCTGATCTTCGCCCCGATCGAGCGGCGCGTGCTGCGCAGCCGCGGCCTCCTCGTGAAGAGCTGACCATGTCTGCCCGTCCCACTCTCCTCGTCATCGCCCACGGCAGCCGCGACCCGCGGCACGCGGCGACCGTCTCCGCGCTCTGCGCGCGGGTCCGGGCGCTGCGGCCGGGGCTGCGTGTCGAGGTCGGCTATCTCGACTTCAACGCGCCGAGCGTGCCCCGCGTGCTGGAGCGACTGTCGGCCGAAGGAGTGCGGGACGTGGTGGCCCTGCCGCTCCTCCTGACCCGGGCGTTCCACGCGAAGTCCGACATCCCCGCGGCGCTGCGGGAGGCCGTGTCGCGGCTGCCGCTGCTCTCCGTCCACCAGGCCGAGGTCCTCGGCCCTTCCTCCCTCCTGACCGACGCGTTGGAGCGCCGGCTGGAGGAAGCCGGGGTTCGCCCCGGCGACCGCCGCTCGACCGGGGTCGTGCTGGCCTCGGCGGGCTCCAGTGACCCGGAGGCGATCGCAGTGATCGCTGAAACCGCGCGGGAGTGGCGGCGCACCGCTGGTTGGTGTGCCGTGCGACCTGCGTTCGCCTCCGCATCTCTTCCCCGCACGGCGGACGCCGTGCGGGCGCTGCGGGCCGAGGGCGTCGACCGGGTGGCCGTCGCGCCCTACGTCATAGCTCCCGGCTTCCTGCCCGACCGCATCGCGGCCGGTGCCCGAGAAGCCGGCGCCGACGTCCTCGCCCCCGTCCTCGGCGCGGCCCCCGAGCTGGCCCATCTCCTGCTGCGCCGCTACGCCCAGTCCCTCCGGTCCCGGCAGGACCTGCCCACTCTGGTTGCTTGAGGGGCCCAGAGCCGACGGGCCTCCGGCGTTGTCCAGGGGCGCATGCACGCCGGAGTCGGAGGCCGCGTCAGTACGGGGGCCGGAAGTACGGAGCCCGCACCGGGCGGGCGGCTGCGCCTCCCCGGCTGGGGTGCGCGGCGTCCGGTCGGTCGCTCGGGGCGCTCAGTTCAAGCCGGCTCCGCAGACGCTGCAACGCCCTGAGAACCTCCGTGCGGTGACGGGCCTTCTTCATCCAGGCCGGCAGCCGGTCGAGCATGCTCATGGCCGGGTATCCGGCACGTTCGCGAAGGCGGGCGGCCACGTACGCCTCGAGTACGTCGACATGACGACCGTTGTAGGCCCACAGCACCTCGTTGCAGCAGGGCGTCTGCAGCCACAGAGGCCGTTCGAAGAACGGGTCATCGGGGCCGCCGAGCGTCGCCGCGATCAGCGCATTGCCCTGGCGTTCAGCCGTCCATTCCCTCGTCGTGCCGCAGAGATGGCACAACAGGCGTCGCGGCCGGTAGTGCATTTCCGTCCAGTAGCGAAGCTCGGGGAGGTCGGGCCTCGGTACCACGACGGCGCGCCCGCCACATCCCGGACACAGGACATGAATGAGGTCCGAATATGCGGCCAAGCGGTGGCGCGAGTCGAGATACCGCCGATCGTCCGCTCCTGAATCGCTCACACCCAAACCTCCCACACGGCCGTGCCGTGCGCCCCGGCCTGTCGCCGCAGCCCCGTCTGCCCTATTCCTTTCCGTACGTCCAGGAGGGCTTGGTCCCTACGTCCGGGAGGCCCGGTCCGTACATCCGGATGGCTCGGCCCCTAATGCCCGGAGGAGTCGCAGTCGGTGGACTCGTACGCGGCGGGGGTGTGGACCTATCGCCCGCCACGGCCGCAGAGCAGCGGCAGGACAAGACGCCGACTGTGGCTGGGATCCCTGCGGGCATCAACATCCGGGTACTGTCACCCTCTCCGGCACGGAGACATGCGCCCGGATGTGGACACCGACGATCCGGCCTTGATGATCGCCCTGCTGCTGCGGCCGGCCCTCGGCCTGCGCGCCGAACTCACCCGCCGCAACGCGGATCGCTGTCTGGCCCTCATGCTCGACAGCCTGCGAGCCCGCGATGACGCCCAGCCGCTGCTCGCCCGGGAGATCGCCGTCACCGACCTGGACCCCGGCGCCTAGGCGTGTCCGGGCAGGGCGAGGGGTGCGGAAACTGCACCCCGAGCCCGGCTGGGCCGGGCAAGCCCATCGACTACGACGTCGAGACCGACAGCCGCATGGCCTCCCTTTCTCCATGCGGCCGTTCGCTCCGCTACACGGCAAGCCGCTCCGGGCTCTCGCCATCAGGTGGTCGGGCCGCGGCTCACCCCCGCTCCTGAAAGCGCTGCTCGGGTTGGCCGGAAGTCGGCCCGGCCCTTCTCGTAGACCGTGAGGCCGCGCGACAGGTGGAGCGGAACGAGAAAAAGTTCCACGATGAGGGCCTTCCAGGCGTAGACGAGGTTGACGGCCTTGGTGGCGTAGACGCAGGGGATGTTCAACAAGACTCCGCCGAGCGGGAGTTTGCGCCGGCGCGCGGCATAGATCAGTGGTGGGGTCGTCAGGAGAAGTTCGGCTCCGGCCCACCAGGCGAGGACGATCGGGAGGGGCTGATCCGTTGTCGCGGCGGCCACGAACGGCGTTGCCCACCAGAGGGGCGCGGTGAGGATCTCCAGGAGGGCGAGCAGGACCCAGAGGGCGAGCAAGGGCTTGTGGGTGATCAGCCGTCCGAGGTGCAGGCGCACGTTCTGGCAGAAGCCGGCCATCCAGCGCCAGACCTGTTTGCGCAGATAGGTGAGGTCCTCCGGGTCGGCGGCCAGGGCGACCGCGTCGGAGACGTAGACCGCCTTTCTGCCTGCGATCTGCTGGGACCAGGTGTAGTCCATGTCCTCGACGATGGTGCGCTCGGGGAAGCCGCCGAAGGAGACGAGGTCGTCGCGGCGGAAGACCGAGCAGCAACCCGAGCAGACCATGGGGCTGTTGGCGCGGGCCTGGATGGGGCGGTGCCAGTGAAAGCCGAAGAGGTACTCGGTGGACCGGCCGCGTTCCCAGATCGTGTGCGTATGGCGGGTACGGACCGTGCCGGCGGCGACGGTTACGCGGGGATCGTCGAAGACGGGCACGACGGTTTCGATGTAGTCGGGTGCGAGGACGGTGTCCGCGTCGACGGCCAGCACGAGATCGGTGGTGCAGAGCGGCAGAGCGTAGTTCTGCGCCTTCGCCTTGCTGCCGAGGTTGTCCGGCGGACGGAGAACGGTCACTCCGTGTGACGCCGCTACCTCGCCCGTACGGTCGGTGGATGCGTCGTCCACGACCAGGATGCGGTCAGGCGGGACGGTTTGCGCCGCGAGGGACCGCAAGGTGGCCGGGAGTCCTTCCTCCTCGTTGTGAGCGGGCACGATGACGGTGACGGTGTGCATGCTGAACTCCCCCTGTGGTGCGGAACGCGGCGAATACGACAGCGATCAGGCCGATCACGCCGTAGACGAGAGTGCTGATGCCGATGAACGGCAGTCCTCCGTGCATGTCACCGAAAGTAGCGGGGTTCGCGCGCAGTTGGTTCCGGAGGCCCCCTCCTGTGGATAAGCGAGGAAGGGCAGGAAAGGGGCAGACAGGGGGCAGGAAGGGGAGCATGACATCCCCACGGTGCGTCACCGTACGGTGGTGAGAAGAGACTTACGGGAGCTCGCGGAGAGAAGGAGAGAGCACGGAGAGCGCGGTCGGCGCAGCTCGCTCGACTCGGGCTCGGCCTGGCGAGGCTTGACGTCGCCGGACGCCGCTCTGCGGCGCAGCACACGCCCGGCATCGCCCGGCGTGCCCCGCCCCCGTTCGCGCGACGCCCCAAGGCCCTTGGCCGGCTTCGCGCACAGCGACGCCGGCCGCCGCGCCCCGTGGGGGCGAGCGCGGCGGCCGGCGTGTGGTGCTGAGGTGTTGCGTCTCTGACTACTCGACGACCTTGAGCAGCTTGTTGGGCGTGCCCTCGCTCGGGTTGGTGATCTTGTCGGCGGTGGCGCCCTCGGTCAGGGCCTTGGAGACCTGCTCGGGGGTGGCGTCCTTGTGGCCGGCGAGGTAGACCGCGGCGGCACCCACGACATGCGGGGTGGCCATGGACGTACCGGAGATCGTCTTCGTGCCGTCGTCGCTGTCGTTCCAGTCCGACGTGATGTCGGAGCCGGGAGCGTAGAGGTCCACGACGCTGCCGAAGTTGGAGAAGTCGGACTGCTCGTCGGTGTTGGTGCTGGAGGCGACCGTAATGGCCTCCTTCACACGCGACGGGGAGCCCTGGCCGGCGTCGCTGGACTCGTTGCCGGCCGCGACCGCGAAGGTGACACCGGAGGCGATCGCCTTCTGCACGGCCGCGTCGAGCGCCTCGTCCGCGCCGCCACCGAGGGACATGTTGGCGACCGACGGGCCTTTGTGGTTCTTGGTCACCCAGTCGATACCGGCGACGACCTGCTCGGTGGTGCCGGAGCCCTGGTCGTCCAGCACGCGGACGGCCACGATCTTGGCCTTCTTGGCCACGCCGTGCGCCGCACCGGCGATGGTGCCCGCGACGTGCGTGCCGTGTCCGTTGCCGTCCGTGGCGTCCTCGTCGCCGTCGACGGCGTCGAAGCCGGAGGCGGCGCGACCCTCGAAGTCCTTGTGCGTGGTGCGGACTCCGGTGTCGATGACGTAGGCGGTGACGCCCTCACCCGCGCTGTCGGGGTAGTTGTACTTCTTGTCGCCCTCGGTGTCCGCCTGGTCGATGCGGTCCAGGCCCCACGACGGCGGGTTGTCCTGGGTGCCGTCGATGTGGAACTTCTTGTTCTGGACGACCTTGTCGACGGCCGGGTCCGCGGCGAGCTGCTTGGCCTCGTCCTCGCTCAGACCGGTCGCCGAGAAGCCGTCGATGGCCGACGAGTAGTTCCGCTTGACCTTGCCGCCGTACTTGTCGGCGAGGTCGCCGCTTTCGGCGGTACGGATCGACTTCTTCAGCATGACGATGTAGCTGCCGTTCACGGCGCCCTTGGCCTCGGCGCCGTAGATCTTGCCCTCGGCAGGAGCGGCACCGGCGGTGACCGCGGTGACGGCGGCGATGCCGGTGGCGGCGACCGCGGCGGTTATCGCCGTAACGAGCCGCTTCTTGCTGGAACGCTTGTGAGCCATTGCGAGGGTTCTCCTCGTTCGTGGTGTGGGGGGAAAGCGTTGCGCAATAGCCCGCGGGGACCGGAAGATCTCCGCGAGCTGGCTCGAAACCCTGTCTGATTGACGGGTCCAATTCAAGGCCGGCCCGGCCGTGTGACATAGACAACAAGATTGCTTAATCACAAAGGCCCGCAGAACCGGGCAAAAGGACAGGCCAAGTTGAACCGGGAGGACTCAACTCCCTTTACATTCACGCAACAGAAGATGACGTCACGCGAAGTAAGCGCGAGATTACCGAATTCGATGTGTCAGACTCGCGCCACGTAAGAGGTGTGGAATGGGCGGACGTAATTGAGCGAGGCCGACCGGCGTTTCCGGCATCGGGCCATGGTGTTGCGAAGTCCGCTGCCGGGGTTTGCGGTTCACCGCGGTTCATGCAGCTCGGACCGTCGGGTTCGGTGCGGTTCCGCCTTACGGGGCGGCTTCCTCGGGCGCGTTCCCGTGCACTCGGCGTGCGCCCGACTCGGCCCCGTCCCGGCTACCGCTGATAGCGAGCCAGCACCAGATTTCCGTCCCTGACCAGTCGCCTGCGCAGCTCGCCCAGGCCGATCGCGCCGCTGTAGTACTCCTGGAGGCCGGGGGTGGCGACCTTGTCCTTCCATTCCGGGTAGCCGCGGACGGACTGGGCCGGTGCGGGCCGCAGGGAGTCCGCCAGCGCGGTACCGGTCGCCCAGTCGTACTTGGTCGACCGCAGCGCCGGGTCCTTCAACGCTTCCTGACCTGTCGGCAGCATCCAGTCCCCCAGCGCCAGCCGGACCATGTTCGGTGGCCTGAGGAGGAAGTCGATGAAGGCCATCGCCTCCTCCTTGTACGGGCAGGCGTCGGCGATCGAGAGTGTCTGCGGGCTCACGCCCTGGTCCGAAGCGGTGCCCTTGGGGGCGGGCAGCACCGTCCAGTCGAAGCCCTCGGGTGCCTGCTGGGCGATCTGCTGACGGTAGGAGAACCCCAGGGGCACCATGGCGTAGCGTCCCGCGAAGAAGCCGGGCAGGGTGTCGGAGCCGCCCATCCCCAGGGTCGTACGGGGCGCACTGTGGTCGACGTTCACCTGGTCGTGGACGGCTCGCGGCACCACCTGGTCCACTGCGTCGAAGCGCACCTCCACCTTGCCGTCGGGGCGGCGATGGAAGACCTGACCGCCCGTGGACAGGGAGAGGTTGAGCGTGGCGGAGACCGGTTCCTTCAGCGGCCAGGCGACGCCGTACGTGCCGTTGCGGGTCAGCCTCTTGGCCGCGTCCGTGAACTCCTGCCACGTCCAAGGATGTTCAGGGGAGGGGGTGCGGACGCCGGAGCGGCGCAGGACGGTGCGGTTCGCGATCAGGACCCGCGGCTCCTGGAGGAACGGGACGCCGTAGATCCGGCCGTCGAACGTCCCCATCTCCCAGCTGTGCCGGGGGATGTCCCGCCGGAGCCGGGCGGGCAGCAAGGAGGTGAGATCGGCGAGGTCGCCACCGTAGGCGAAGTCGGCGAGGTCGTCGGAGGCGTCGTGGATGATGTCCGGTGCCTCGCCGCCCTCGAAGGACGTGAGCAGTTGGTCGTGGACGGTGGGCCACGCGCCTTGGACGTACTGCACCTGGGCCTTGGGATGGTGCGCGTTCCACTCGGCGACGAGCTGCTTGTTGGCCTTGATGGAGTCCTGTTGCCAGGCCAGTGACTGGAAGCGCAGGGTGATCCGGCCTCCCGTCACCCGCCGCGAGGCATCGGAGCACCCGGGCAGGAGCGCCGCGGCCGGAAGCGCGGCGGCCGCCGCGAGCAGGCCACGTCGGGGGACGCCTGCGGGCTGCCGCGCCCCGGGGTCGGCCGGCGAGGAACTCTCTTGCGCTGCGGAGTCGTCGCGCATCAGCTTTTCACCGCCCCGGCCAGCATTCCGCCGGTGATCCGGCGCTGGATGACGGCGAACAGCAGGAGGCTGGGAAGCGTGGCGAGGAGCGCGGCGGCGGCGAGCGGACCGAGGTCGGCGACGCCCTCCGCCCCGAGGAAGTGGGTCAGCACCACCGGCAGTGTCTGCTTTCCGGGCGACTTGAGCAGGACCAGGGCGAAGAAGAACTCGTTCCAGGCAGTGATGAAGGCGAACAGGGCGGTGGCGATGATGCCCGGTGCCAGCAGGGGCGCGGTGACCGAGACGAGCGTACGGACCCGGCCCGCGCCGTCCACCGCGGCGGCCTCCTCCAACTCGGGTGGCACTGCCCTGACATAGCCGGTCAGCATCCACAGCGCGAACGGCAGCGACCACACCACGTAGGCCATGATCAGACCGATTCGGGAGTCCACGAGATGGAAGTTCTTCAGGATCAGGAACAACGGGATGATCACCAGCACCAGCGGAAACGCCTGACTGATCACGACCCAGCCGGTGGCCGCCCGCGCGAAGCGGTTGCGGTAGCGCGCCAGAACGTACGCCATCGGGGTCGCCAGCACGATCGCGATCACCGCCGAGACGGCCGCAGCGAGCAGGCTGTTGCCCGCCGCCTCCAGCAACGGCTGCTGCGCGAAGGCCTGTCGGAAGTTCTCCAGGGTCGGCGCCTCGGGGATCCACGTCGGATGGATGCTGCTCAGTTCGCGTGGGGGCTTGAAGGCCGTGGAGATCAGCCAGAGGAAGGGGAAGGCGAGGAAGACGAGGTAGCACAGCAGGGCGGCGTACTGTCCGGTGCGGCCTGCGGTGCGTTTGACCGTCGGCCGGCGTTTGCCGGCCGGGCGGCGCTGCGGGTCCGGCGGTGACGGCGCCCCGGCCGGCTGGTGCGGCGGTCCGCTCACCGGGCTGACTCGGGTCATGTGTGGTCGTCCCCCTTCAGCCGGCCGGCGAGGAAGACGGCCAGCAGGACCGAGATCACCGCGACCATCGCCAGGCCCATCGTGGCGGCGTACCCGAACTGCCCGTAGCGGAAGGCCTCTTCGTACGCGAAGAGCATCGGCAGCCGGGTCCGGCCGCCGGGCCCGCCGTCGGTCAGGACGTAGACCAGGGCGAAGGAATTGAAGTTCCAGATGAAGTTGAGCGCGGTGACGGCGAGCGCGATCGGCCGGATGGCGGGCCAGGTGACCGTGCGGAAGCGGCGCCAGGCGCCCGCGCCGTCCATGGACGCGGCCTCGTGCAGTTCGTTCGGGACGTTCTGCAGGCCGGCCAGCAGCGAGACGGTCGTCTGCGGCATACCGGCCCACACGCCGACGATGATGACCGCGGGCAGCGCCGTCGCCAGACCGCTGAGCCAGTCCCGTCCGTCGGCCGCTCCGGCAAGGCCGAGACTGCGCAGCGTCTCGTTCAGGATGCCGGCGTCCGGGTGGTAGACCAGCCGCCACATGATGCCGATGACGACCTCGGGCATCGCCCACGGGATGATCGCCAGCGCGCGGGCCAGCCAGCGCAGCCGCAGATTCAGGTTGAGCAGCAGCGCGAGACCGAGCGCGAGGAAGAACTGCGGGACTGTGACACCGACGGCCCACACCAGGCCGATGCGGAAGGAGTCCCAGAACAGGGAGTCCTGGAACAGGTCGGAGAAGTTCAGCAGGCCCACCCACTGGGTGGGTCTGGTCCGCCCCGACTGCGCGTCGGTGAACGCCAGGCCGATGCCGTACAGCAGCGGGCCGACGCTCAACACCAGGATCGGGATCAGCGCGGGGAGCACCAGGAACCACGCGCCGTGGTCGCGGCGTGGTCCCGCGGCGCGGCGCGAGCCCGCTGCGGTTGACCGCTGTGGCGCGGTCGCTCGGGTCACGGCAGAGGCTCCTTCAGGGACGCGGCTCGGTCCGGCGCCCCGCGACGCGGCACCCCGGTCTGCTCAGTGCGGACGACGGTCTCGGCTCCCGCGATGACGTGCGGGTACGTCCGTCGGCAGGGCCATGGGCGAGGCGTGGGCAGGGTCGTGGTCGTGACGTTCCGAGGCCGGCGTGCCCTGCCCGGGGGCACATCGTCGGCGTCTCCCGTCGGCGTCGTGGCCGACGCACACATGTGTCGCGTCAGCCCGCCCTTCCCCCCTTCGCGTCTCCCCCTCCCCCGTGCCCGGCCCCATGGCCGAGCCACACCCCGTGGTGCTCTGTGGTCGCTCCCGTTCCCTCCCGTTGCGCGCACGGGAGGCGCGTTGACGCAGGTGGTCGCCGTCATCGTCGTGACGGCCGCGACCGCAGTCAAGCTTCCGGCCCGATTTCCCTACCGGATCTGCCCGCCGGGCACCTCCCCCGGACCTGCGACACTGGTCGCGATCACGCACCGCAGGAGGCACCACGATGACCGATCCGAGCCCCGGCGCCTTCACCGAGGCCCGCGCCCGCGACATCCTGGCCGCGGCCGGACGGCCCGAGGCGGCTGCGGACGCGAGGTTGCTGTCGCTCGGCGAGAACGCCGTCTTCGCGCTCGGCGACAGCGGCCCGGTCGTACGGGTGGGCCGCAGCGCCGAGCTTCTGGAGCGCGCCGAGCGGGAACTGGCCGTGGCCCGGTGGCTGGAGGCCGAAGGCGTGCCGGCGGTGCGCGCGGCCGAGCCGGTGGCCGCCTTGGTGGAGGGGCACCCGGTCACGTATTGGCACCAACTGCCGGAGGCTGTCCGCCCCGCAGGACCCGGCGATCTCGCGGCACTGTTGCGGCGCGTCCACGCCCTGCCGGAGCCGCCTCTCGCGCTGCCCCGGCGCGAACTCCTCGGTGGGGTGGAGCGCTGGCTGCGGCTGGCCGGGGACGCCGTATCGGCGCAGGACGCGGAGTATCTGCGCGGCCGGCGGGACGCGTTCGCGGCGGCCGCCACGGCACTTGAGCCGCACCTCCCGCGCGGCCCCATCCACGGCGACGCGCTGACCCGCAATGTGCATGTCGGTCCCGACGGCCCGGTCCTGGTGGACCTGGAGACCTTCTCCGCCGACCTGCGCGAACACGATCTCGTCGTCATGGCCCTGAGCCGGGACCGCTATGGCCTGGCCGCGGATGCCTACGACACCTTCGTGTCCGTCTACGGCTGGGACGTACGGGACTGGGAGGGCTGCGCGGTGCTGCGCGGCTCCCGGGAGACCGCGAGCTGCGCCTGGGTGTCCCAGCACGCGCCCGGAAACCCGGCAGCGCTCAAGGAGTTCCGACGCCGCATCGCCTCGCTGCGCGAGAAGGACGCGACGGTCCGGTGGTATCCGTTCTGAGGGAACGGCAGAGTCCTCGGGGCCGATCCCTCCGCGCGGCCGTCCCCGAACGGCCCCCAGGGCGTGTCCTGTGCATCAGCCCGGGCCCCGGACCGCGAACTCTCGCCCCGCCCGGGGGCGACGGGGCATCACCGGACGCGGCCTACCGCCGCACCTGATACGGGATCAATGGCCAGGCGGGCTCGACTATCGCGCCCGGGTCGCCGGAGCGCCGCAGATATGCCTGGAACGAGGCCGCCTGCTCCGCCGCGGCCTCCTCCTGGAGCGCGTGCAGGGCGCGCGGGGACGGGATGGCGACGGCCGGGTACTTCTCCCCGATGCGCCGGGCGACGCCGGCCGCGGCCGCGGCGTCGGCGCCCGCTTCGTGGGCCCCTTCCAGCCGGACGCCGTAATGCCCGCAGAGCGCCTGCAGGGCGCGCTTCCCCTTGCGGTAGCGGTCGACGTGCTTGTCCAGCACCAGGGGGTCGATGACCGGAGCAGGGGCGCGCCCCAACCGGTCGGAGAGCGTCGGTACGCCGTGGCGACGGCACTCGCGGTCCAACAGGGAAAGGTCGTAGCGCGCGTTCATCACCACCAAGGGGATGCCCGCCTGCAGGGCGTCGGCCAACGACCCGGTGATTTCCTCTATCGCGGTCGCCGGCGGCCGGCCGTGCTCTCGCACATGGGCGGTCGAGATACCGTGAATGGCCGCCGCCTCGTCGGGAATCGGGACGCCGGGGTCGAGCAGCCAGGACTGCGTGGCGGCCGCCCGGCCGTCCCCCTCCAGCCGGATCAGCGCGGCGGTGACGATGCGGTCCTGCTCGACGTCGGTGCCTGTGGTCTCCAGGTCGAAGCTGACCAACAGCTCCTGATGCCAGCTCATGGCGGCCTCCTTCAGTGGTACATCCCCCGTTGCTCGGACACTCTCGCACGCACCACTGACAATGCCCGGCCGTCAGCCCGCGCAAGGCAGCGAACCGTCCGCGGCACGAAGCCGGCGGCACCTCGCAAACGGCACGAATCCGCCATCACCGCCGCACAGCCCCCCGGACCGCCCGCCGCGCCTAGGCTGGCCGGCATGGACCTACGGCTGGCAGGACAGGGCGCGCTGGTGACGGGCAGCAGTTCGGGTATCGGGGCGACGATCGCCGAGACCCTGGCCGGAGAGGGGTGCAGCATCCTCGTCCACGGCCGGGACGCGGCGGCCGCCGCGGCCGTCGCCGAGCGGATCGCACTCCGCGGCGTACGTGCCGAGGTCGTGCTCGGGGATCTGACGGAACCGGGGGTCGCCGAGCAGATCGCGGTCACCGGCCGCGACTTCGGGGCGCGGATCCTGGTCAACAACGCGGGCCCGTTCACCGAGCACGACTGGGACAGCGCCCGTCCTGCGGACTGGCGGGCCGCGTTCGAGGGGAACGTCCTGCCGACGGTCCGGGTCACCCAGACCCTGCTGCCGTCGCTGCGCTCCCATGGCTGGGGCCGCGTGATCACCATCGGCAGCCGGGCCGTGCGGACCCCGCTGCCCCACATGGCCACGTACTCCGCGGCCAAGGCGGCGGTGGTGAACATGACCACGAGTCTGGCCCGGCACCTCGCGGGCACCGGGGTCACCGCGAACTGCGTGAGTCCCGGGGTGATCATCACGCCGTCCATGCAGCGGATGTTCGAGCAGCGTGGGGAACGCGGGGAAGCAGCGCGAGGCGGGGACTCCCCGCGCCCCGTGGACCCGTCCGACGTGGAAATCGACGGCGGTCCCGGGGAGGCCGCGCTGGTCGCGGAGTACGCGCCCAACCCCACCGGCAGGCTGGGGCGCCCGCAGGACATCGCGGCGGCGGTCGCCTACCTCGCAAGCCCCCTCGCCGACTACGTCAACGGCATCGAGCTACGCGTCGACGGCGGCATCACGGGGACCTCGTAGGGCCCGCGGCGCCCGAGGGCACCCGCCCGCAACCCGGCCCTGGGCCCGCGGGCCCACCGCCCCCGGACGCCACCCGAGCCACCCGCGGCTAGGAGACCGGCCGGGAGTCGGCCCACATGCTCTCGAACTCCTCGCGGTAGGTCTGGAACAGACCGTGTTCACCGCCGCGGCCGTCCCTGGCGTCCTGCCGGACCACCTCGCGCCCGCCGCCGCGCAGGACGAGGACCGGCACCTCCATGCCCCGGCTCTTGCGCAGGTAGGTCTGCACGACGGCGACGCCGTCCGGGCCGTCTCCGTCGACGAGGTACGCCGTGAAGCGCGGGGTCTCGTCGAAGACCTGGATCTCGAACGCGCCGGGGTCCCTGAGCCTGGCCCGCACCCGCCGCATGTGGAGGATGTTCATTTCGATGGAGCGGCTCATCTCGCCCTTCTTCAGGCCGATTTCGCGCTCACGACGGCGTACCGCGCTGCTGGCGGGGTTGAGGAAGAGCAGGCGGACGCGGCAGCCGGACTCGGCGAGGCGCACCAGCCTGCGCCCGGAGTAGTTCTGGACGAGGAGGTTCAGGCCGATGCCCACGGCGTCCAGCCGGCGGGCGTCGCCGAAGAGGTCCTCCGCGGGGAGCTGGCGCTGCAGACGCACCCGGTCGGAGTGGACCCCGATCACGTCGGCGTAACGGTCGCCGACGAGGTCCTCGACGGCATCGATGGGCAGCCGGCCGGAGATACGGGTGCCGACACCGGAGCCCAATATGTCCAGCAGCCGGGCGGATGCCCGCTCCGCCTGGGCGAGGACCGTCTCGGACAGGGCGCGGTTGCGGGAGACGATGTTGCGGGCGACCTCCAGCTCGTCCAGCGCGAGCTCGACGTCGCGGCGGTCGTCGAAGTACGGCTCGAAGCAGGGCCAGTGCTGGACCATCAACTCCCGCAGCTGCGGCAGTGTCAGGAAGCTGACGATGTTGTCGTCCGCCGGGTCGAGGAGGTAGCCCTTGCGGCGGCTGACCTCGCGGACGGCGACGGCGCGCTGGACCCACTCCTGCCCGGCGGGTCCGGCCGCGGCGATGACCCATTCGTCGCCGTGGACCGGCTCGTAGATGGGGCGCAGGACGGCCGCGACCACGGCCCGCAACCGCTGCTCGACAAGATTCAGCCAGATATAGGCGCGTCCGGCCCGGCGGGCGCGGGTGCGCACCTCGGTCCAGGCGTCGGCGCCCCAGTCGAGTTCCGCGCCGATCTCCAGTGGTCGTGCCAGGGACACCGCGCCGGGCGGTGCGTCGACGGAGCCGCCCTCATGACCCTCGTGACTCTCGTCACCAGGGGGCAACTCCAGCCCGCCGCTCACCTGCCACCGCCTTCCGAACCCCCGTGCCAACGATCAAGGCAGACTACTGCGGTGCGGGAGGCGGTGCAGCAGGATGGGTCGAGACGTCTACCAACTCCCCTTATTCGTAGTGCCCGTTGTGCCCGGAAAGGGCGGGGGGCGTGAGCGGATTCATAGCTGTGACGTCGCGCGGAGCCAGTTGGAAGCCCTGCCAGTGGACGGGCATGGGCTCCTGGTCCTCATCCCTGGCGATGTGATGGAACCCGATGTTGACCCACGCGATGGGGTGTTTCAGCGGCTGCCCGTTGACCCAGGTGTCGACGCTCTTGCCCGCGCGGGCCCCGCAGTTGGCCAGGTTGTTGCTGGCGAACTGCTCACATTTGTTGTACTCGGTGAAGTAGACGTCGTGTTTGGTGTAGCCGCGCCCCGTGTACTTGCTGGTGGCGCCCGGAACGATCTCGTACGAGCGCCGGTGGCCGTCCTTGTTCCTGCCGGTCGGGCTGACCACCCGCCACCAGCGCATCGGACCGGCGTCCCCGGCCAGTTCCTTGGTGACGGGCTTGCTGGTGGTGCGGATGGTGGGGGTGCGGCCGCCCGGGCGGGTCGTGGTCGTGGAGTCGAACTGCTCGACCTTGTTCGCCGTGGAGCCGTCGAGGCCGAAGTTCAGCCGCCAGAAGACGTTGTGGCTGTGGCTGGTGGCGTAGTCCTTGGCGCCCTTGCCCAGCGGCATGCCCCGGCCGTCGCCGGCGTCGTAGTCGCCGGGAGAGACCGTACCGGTCGCGCCGACCTGCATCGTCATGGTGCCGTCGCCGGCGAATCGCCACTCGGTGATGTACTCGTACCAGCCGACCTTGTTGACGGTGTAGAGCAGCAGGTCCTTGCCCTGGAGCTGGTAGGTCTTGGTGCCCTCCCCGGGGTAGCCGCCCATGCGGTAGGCGTGGCCGCGGGCCCGGGTGGTGGCGCACAGGCCGCTGACGTTCGGATGCGCCGGGTCCCAGGCCCCTGGCACCTTGACGGTCTTGATCGTGCCGCCGGGGCATTCCGCGGGCGCGAGCTTCATCAGCCCTTGCGCGAACCCCTGACCGGTGAGGTCGTCGTACTCGTTGCCCCCGTCGTCGTAGGGGACGTGGATCTGGGCGAGTTTGGCGGTGGTGAGCACCTTGATCGGGGTGCGCTCGCCCTTGGGCTGGTAGGAGACGTTGTCCAGGACGAGGCCGGCGTTGCCTTCGTAGTGCCAGCACATGCGCCAGACGGTGCCGCCGTCCAGGACCTGGGTGATGCGGTAGGCGGCGCTGCAGCCTGGGGCGGGGGCAGGCGCGCCGGGCGCCGCCTCGGGGGCTGCGTGTGCGGCCGGTCCGGAAAGCAGGGCGGTCGCGGCGAGCAGCAGGGGCGCCGTGGCGAGGGCCGCGGCGCGGCGGCGCGTGCGGCGGCGGGCCCCGCCGCGGGCAGGGCCGGATGGGCTTTCGTGCATGCGGAGGCTCCTGTACGGCTGATGCGGACGGAAGGTGGCCGTGGTGCGTGGCACGGTTCTGGCCGGCCGGGACGGTCGACTCCCGGGCGGTCGGGGCCGCCCGGTCAGCCCAGGCGGGCCACGGTGCGGGCGCTGAGGTCGACGACGAAGCGGCGGGTGTCGATCCACCGGCCGTTGTCGGCCTTCGTGAAGAGGCGTACGCAGCGGTGTGCGCCGCAGTCGCCCAGCGCGCCCGGTGCGTCGCCCTCGGCACGGCCGCGGTAGACGAAGCCGCTGACGGTGAGCTGGTCGGGGTCGGTGAGGCCGCGTCCGGCCGCGTCGCGGTAGTCCTGACGCAGGCCGGCGCCGAGCGGTGCGGCGATCAGCAGCCGGGCCGCTTCGACGGCCTCGGCGTGGCTGGGCGGCGGCTGGACGCCGTGTTGGCTGTCCGTCGACTCCACCTTCGAGGTGGTGAGGTTGACGGTCCTGGTGAGGTAGGCGTCGTCCTTGTAGTCGTACAGGGTGACGTTCGCCCGCCTGGGCGGGTCGGCGAGGGCGACCTCGGCCGGGCCGAGCTCGGCCAGCTCGGTGATCAGGTGTTCGGGTCCGGGCTTTCCGGTGACGTCCTCGGCGTCGGCGCGCAGGGTGCGCGGCAGCGCGAGCTCCCGGGCCCGCCGGAGCTCGTCGTCGGTGAGCGGGTCCCGGCCCCGGCCGCGCTCCCCCTGGGCGCGAGCTCCTTCGACGACGCCGGGTGCCGGTTTCCCCTCCTCGCCGGCCGCCGCCCGGCCGGCCGCGGCGGAGGCGGACGGGTCTGCCGCTCGGTCGGCGGCGCCCGCGTCGGCGGGGAGGGTGAGGGCGGCCATGGCCGCGGTACCGGTCAGCGCGATGGCCGCGCCCGCCACTAATTTGCCGAGGTGGCGGTGCATCAGTTGGCGCACGGATTCCCCCTGCTGTCACGTTCCGTCACACGCATATAGGTCCCCCATCGGTCCCCCAGTAGGACGATCCGACATGGCGACAGGTTGCCCGCCTTTCGGCGAAGATCCTGCGAAATCCGATAGGTGTGCGGCAAGTTGGGGAAGTATTCCCATTCGGTCCGCGGACGCGTGTCGTGGAGTCGCCGCAGCCTTCGATGAGAAAGTGGAAGAGTCTACGCATGCAGGTCTGGCCGGGACAGATGTATCCGCTGGGTGCCACCTACGACGGTGCGGGCACCAACTTCGCGGTGTTCTCCGAAGCCGCGAAGCGCGTCGAGCTGTGTCTGCTGCACGACGACGGGTCGGAGACCGCCGTCGAGCTGCGCGAATCCGATGCCTTCGTACGGCACGCCTATCTCCCTGGGGTGATGCCGGGGCAGCGCTACGGCTTCCGGGCGCACGGACCGTACGAGCCGGGGCAGGGGCTGCGCTGCAACTCCGCGAAGCTGCTCCTGGACCCGTACGCGCGGGCGATGAGCGGCCGGATCGACTGGGACGAGGCGGTCTACGGCTACCACTTCGGCAAGCCGGAGGCGCGCAACGACCTGGACTCGGCGCCGCACACCATGGCGTCGGTTGTGGTCAATCCGTACTTCGACTGGGGTGACGACCGCCCGCCGCGCACCGCGTATCACGAGACGGTGCTCTACGAGGCCCATGTGAAGGGCCTGACGATGAACCACCCGGATCTGCCCGAGGAGCTGCGCGGCACGTACGCGGCGTTGGCGCATCCGGCGATCATCGACCATCTGACGAAGCTGGGGGTCACGGCGCTGGAGCTGATGCCGGTGCATCAGTTCGTGCAGGACCACCGGCTGGTGGACGCCGGGCTCACGAACTACTGGGGCTACAACACCATCGGGTTCTTCGCCCCGCACAACGCCTACGCCTCCTGGGGCGATCGAGGGCAGCAGGTGCTGGAGTTCAAGACGGCGGTGCGGGCGCTGCACCGAGCGGGCATCGAGGTGATCCTCGATGTGGTCTACAACCACACCGCGGAGGGCAACCATCTGGGCCCGACGCTCTCCTTCCGGGGCCTGGACAACGCCTCCTACTACCGGCTGACGGAGGACCAGCGCTACTACATGGACACCACGGGCACCGGCAATTCACTCCTGATGCGCAGCCCGCATGTGCTCCAGTTGGTGATGGACTCGCTGCGCTACTGGGTGCAGGAGATGCGGGTGGACGGCTTCCGCTTCGATCTCGCGGCCACGCTGGCACGGCAGTTCCACGAGGTGGACCGGCTGTCGTCGTTCTTCGATCTGGTGCACCAGGATCCCGTCGTCAGCCAGGTGAAGCTGATCGCCGAACCGTGGGACGTCGGCGAGGGCGGCTATCAGGTGGGGAACTTCCCGCCGCTGTGGACGGAGTGGAACGGCAAGTACCGCGACACCGTGCGGGACCTGTGGCGGGGCGAACCGCGCACCCTCGCGGAATTCGCCTCCCGGCTGACCGGCTCCTCGGACCTCTACCAGGGCGACGGGCGACGGCCGATCGCCTCGGTGAACTTCGTGACCTGCCACGACGGCTTCACCCTGAACGACCTCGTCTCGTACAACGACAAGCACAACGAGGACAACGGCGAGGACAACCGGGACGGCGAGCGGTTCAACCGGTCCTGGAACTGCGGGGCGGAGGGCCCGAGCGACGACCCCTCGGTGCGCCGGCTGCGGGCGCGGCAGATGCGGAACTTCATCGCGACGCTGATGCTGTCGCAGGGCGTTCCGATGCTCAGTCACGGCGACGAGTTCGGCCGCAGTCAGGGCGGCAACAACAACGCCTACTGCCAGGACAACGAGCTGTCCTGGGTGCGTTGGCCGGAGCCCGCCGATCCGCCGGGGGACGACGACGAGGCGGGGGAGATCGACGAGGAGCGGGAACTGCTGGCGTTCGTCCGGCAGATGGTGTGGCTGCGGCGTGACCACCCGGTGTTCCGGCGTCGGCGGTTCTTCCAGGGCCGCCCGATGGAGGGCACCCACGACGAGCTGTCCGACATCGCGTGGTTCACCGCGGGCGGCGAGGAGATGGGACCGCGCGACTGGCAGTCGGTGCACGCCAAGTCGCTGACGGTCTTCCTCAACGGCAGTTCCATCTCCGAGCCGGGGTCGCGGGGCGAGCCGATCACGGACGACTCGTTCCTGCTGATGTTCAACGCACACGAGCAGGAGAAGGACTTCACGATCCCGGTGCATCACGGCCGGCAGTGGCATGTGGTGGTGGACACCGACCGGCCGGGTGCCGCGGCGGCCGGCGAAGGGGCCAAGGTCAAGGCCGGGGATCAGGTCACGCTCACCGGACGCAGCCTGCTGGTGCTCCAGCGGCCCGCCTGAGCGCCGCAGGGCCGGGGTGCCCCGTAGGGCAGGTCCTACGCCTCCGTCCGTTCGGCCTCCGGCACCGGCCGGCCTGCCGCGGGTCCCTCCGGGGCGGCGGGCCGGGGCGCGGGCCTGACGGCGAGCGCGACGAGGAGGATCAAGGCCGCGGCGCCGACCGCGACGGCGAAGGCGGCGGGCGGGCCGTACGCGTCGGCGAGGCGGCCGGCGGCGGCCAGCGCCAGGGCCTGGCCGCCCACCACCGCGCTGGTGAGAAAGGCCATCGATTCGGCCATCCGGCCGCGCGGCACCGTTCGTTCGGTGAGGCCGAAGAGCGTGATCATGTGCGGGGCGAAGGCCACGCCGAGGATGACGACGACCGCGTAGAGCGCCCCGAGGGACCCTACGTACAGCAGCGGGGCGGAGAGCGCGACCAGTGCGACCGCGGACGCCCGCCAGCGTGTCGGCAGGGTGATCCGGGCGGGGACGAGGGTCAGCGACAACCCGGCGACGGCGCTCATCACCCCCATGGCGGCGTAGACGAGTCCGGCCTGGGCGGACTGGCCGAGGCGCTCGGTGAGCGCGGTGATGCCCGCCTGGCAGGCACCGAACATCGCGCCCTGCAAGGCCATCGATGCCCGCATGGCGTGCACCGCGCGAGGCATCCGCGCTCGCCTGTTCCCCGGGCGGCGCCCTGCCGGTACGGAATCCGCCGGGGTTCCGTCGGCGGATGCGGCGGGCTTCGTCACCGCCTTCGCGGCGCGTGCGGGCTGCAGCACCCGGGCGGTCGGATGGAGGGCGAACGCCGAACCGCAGACGGCCAGCAGTCCCGCTGCCAGTGACAGCGCGAGGGCCGGGTGGGCGAGCGCGGCGGCCAGCCCGACCAGCGCGGGGCCGAGCACGAACGACACCTCGTCCAGCGTCCCCTCCAATGAGAGCGCGGCGCCCACCAGCCGCTCGTCGGCGCGGGCGCGGCGTGCCAGGGCGACCGTCCGGGTGCGGGCGAGCGGCCCGATCTGCGGCACGGTGGCGCCCGCCAGGAGGCCGGTCAGGGCCAGCGGCACCGTCGCGGTCCCGGCGAGCGCGGCCGCCACCAGGGCTGCCACCGCGAAGGCGTTGAGCCAGCAGGCTGCGAGCACCACCGTGCGCTGACCGTGCCGGTCGGCGAGCCGGCCGATCAGCGGCCCTGCGGCGGTCTGGCCCGCCGCCAGCGCACCTCCGACGAGGCCCGCCGTGGTGAGGCTGCCGCTGGTCTCGGCCACCAGCAGCAGACTGCCGAGCTGGCACATGGCGGTCGGCAGCCGGCCGAGGAAGGACACGGCGGACAGCAGGGGCCCGCCCAGTGCGATCACCCGGCGGTAGGTGGCAAGAGCAGCGATCATCGGCCGACGCTACCCGGGGAGGAGTCCGGTGCCCCATGCACGGGACGTACAAAGGTGTGCGGTGCACGAGCGCGCGGGCTCGGATGAATCCACAGCGCGGATGACACAACAAGCCGCCGACGGGGTACGGGTGTTCCCATGACGCAGCCATCGAGTCCGTCACCGACCGCCACCTACCGGCTGCAGCTCCAGCCGGATTTCCCGTTCGCCGCCGCCGAGCGGGCGGTGCCGCACCTCGCCGCGCTCGGCGTCTCACATCTGCATCTCTCCCCCGTTCTGGAGGCGGTGCCGGGATCGGCGCACGGCTACGACGTGGTCGACCACACCGTGGTGCGGGCCGAGCTGGGCGGCGAGGAGGGGCTGCGGGCTCTGGCGGCGACGGCGCGGTCGCACGGACTCGGTCTGATCGTCGACATCGTGCCCAACCACATGGCCGTACCGACTCCGGCGTCGCTCAACGGGCCGCTTTGGGAGGTGCTGCGCGACGGCCCGCAGTCCCCGTACGCCCGGTGGTTCGACATCGACTGGGACGGCGGGCACGGCGGGCAGCTGCTGCTGCCGGTGCTCGGGGGACGGATCGGGGAGGAAGCACGGCACCTGCGCGTCGAGGAGGGTGTGCTGCGCTATCACGAGCACGCCTTTCCGCTGCGGCCCGGAACCGAGGAGTTGCCGCTCGACCGTCTCCTGGACGCCCAGTGGTACCGGCTGGCCTGGTGGCGGCTGGCCCGCAGCGAGCTGAACTACCGCCGCTTCTTCACCATTTCGGAGCTGATCGGCGTGCGCGTCGAGGACCCGGACGTGTTCGAGGCGACGCACGGCACGGTGCTGCGGCTGATGCGCGAGGGCGTCATCGAAGGGCTCCGCGTCGACCATCCGGACGGCCTGGTGGACCCGGGCGGCTATCTGGCCCGGCTGGATGCCGCGACGGGCGGCCGGTGGACGGTGGTGGAGAAGATCCTGACCGGTGACGAGCGGCTGCCGGACAGTTGGGCGTGCGCGGGCACGACCGGCTACGACGCGCTGCGGCACATCGACGGGCTGTTCGCCTGCCCGCAGGGCTCCGCCCGGCTCTTCGCCCACTACCGCGATTTCGTCACCCCGCTCGCCGACGAGGGCGGCGACTGGGAGGAGACGGTGCGCCGGGCCGCGTACGAGGTCGTCACGCACGATCTGGCGGCCGAGGTCGAGCGGCTGACGCGCACCGCGCAGCGGATCAGTGAACGCGCCCCCAGGCCGGGGGACCACGCGGCGTGGGCCCTGCGGCACGCCATCCGCGAGCTGATGGTGCGACTGCCCGTCTACCGTCCCTACGCCGCGGACACCGACCGCGCGGAGCAGGACGCGTCGATGCTGGACAAGGCGGCGGTGGGGGCGCGTACCGCGTTCCGCGTGCCCGAGGAGGCGCGGGCGGTGGACCTGGTGCGCGATCTCGCGCTCGGGCGCTTCCAGGACGACCCGGACTGCGCGGACTTCGCCGCGCGCTTCGCCCAGACCGCGTCCGCGCTGCACGCCAAGTCCGTGGAGGACACGGCCTTCTACCGCTACCCGGTGCTGCTGTCGGCCTGTGAGGTCGGTGGCGACCCCGGGGAGCCGGCGCTCGGCCCCGAGGTCTTCCACGCCTTCTGCGCCCGGACGCAGCGCGACCGGCCGCTGACCGGGACTGTGCTCTCCACGCACGACACCAAGCGCAGTGCCGATGTCCGCGCGCGGATCGCGGTGCTCTCGGAGTGTCCCGACCGGTGGCGGGACGTGCTGGGCGAGCTGTCCGGCGGGGCCGGGGGCGCGGTCGGGGCCATGGGGGTGGACGGCACCGGCCCAGCGGACCCGATGGTCTCCTGGCTGGCCTGGCAGACCGCGTTCGGCCTGGGCGAGCCGGGCGGCACCGGCCGAGCGGCGGGCGACGAGCGCCGCGAGGACACGGCGGAGCGGATGACACCGGCGATCCTCAAGGCCGTTCGCGAGGCCGGGCTGCGGACCTCCTGGACGGAGCAGAACGCGGACTACGAGAGCGCCGTGACGGACTTCGTACGCAATGGGCCCGCGGGAGGGGTCGGCCCGTTGAGCGCGCTGGACGAAGAGCTGGCCCCGTTCGTCCGCGCCAATGTGCTGGGCGCCACGCTGCTGCATCTCACCATGCCGGGGGTGCCCGACCTCTATCAGGGCACCGAGCGCCGGTACGCCGCGCTCGTCGATCCCGACAACCGGGAACCGGCCCGCTTCCGCCCCGACCTGCTCGCGGACCTCGACGCCGGCGTCGCGCCGCGCGGTCTGTCGGACGAGAAGCTGCTGCTGACCGCCACCGCGCTGCGGCTGCGACGCACGCACCCGCGGTGGTTCGGCGAGGACGCGTCGTACGAGCCGCTGCGCGCGGAAGGGCCGGCGGCCGAGCACTGTGTGGCCTACTGCCGCAGCGGGCGGGTGGTGTCGGTGGCGACCCGGCTCTCGCTGCGCCTGGTGGAGACCGGTGGCTGGTGGGACACGGTGCTGCGGCTGCCGTCCGGCGGTACGTGGCGCGATCTGCTGACGGGCCGGACCGTGGCGGGTGGTGCGGTGCTGGGGCTGGATGAGCTGTTGGACGTGTCACCGGTGGCGCTGCTGGTGGCGGAATGACGGGGCGTCGGGCAGCGCGATTCCGGGGCCTGCGCGCGGCGCTGCTCGCCGGGGTCGACGGCTGCCGGGCGGACGCGGCGGCCACGGGGCCTCCGGCATAAATCGGTTGCGCTCCCGCCCCCGCCTGGCAGCATGCAGCTGTCATCACGACCCTCTCCCGGGAGAACCGCATGCGCCGAAACCTCCGAACGACTCAGCGCCCCTATCGGACGACAGTTGTCAAGGTTTCGCTCAGCCATGCACTCCCCTGCCCCGCGCCGCACTGGGCGCCCCGCCCGCCACGTTGCTGACGCTCCCGCTCCGCACGACGCGCCGTTCCCCGGCCGCCGTCACCCCCGTCACACCCTGAACATCGGCATCGTCGCCCACGTCGACGCGGGCAAGACCAGCCTCACCGAACGGCTGCTCTTCGATACCGGCGTCATCGACCGGCTCGGCAGCGTCGACGCCGGCGACACCCGTACCGACACCGGCGATCTGGAGCGGCAGCGCGGCATCACCATCCGCTCGGCCGTCGCCGCCTTCGCCGTCGGCGATGTCCAGGTCAACCTCATCGACACTCCCGGCCACGCCGACTTCATCGCCGAGGTCGAGCGTGCCCTGGGCGTGCTCGACGGCGTCGTGCTGCTGCTCTCCGCGGTGGAGGGCGTCCAGGCCGGCACGCGGATTCTGATGAGGACGCTGCGGCGGCTGCGGCTGCCGACGCTGCTCTTCGTCAACAAGATCGACCGGCCGGGTGCGCGCGGTGACGCGCTGCTGGCGGACATCCGCCGCACCCTCGCCCCGGTGGTCGTCCCCATGGCGACTGCCCACGACCTCGGCACCGCGCGGGCGCGCGTGTCCGCTCACCGGCTGGACGACCCGGCGCACCGGGAGCGGATCGCCGAGACGCTGGCCGAGGCGGACGACGCGATCCTGGCGCAGGTGGTCGACGGCCCGGCGCCCGGTGCGGCACGCCTCCGCGCCGCGTTGGCCGCCCGCACCGCCGACGCCACGGTGCACCCGGTGTACTTCGGGTCGGCTCTCGGCGGGCAGGGGGTCGGCGCCCTCGTCGAGGGCATGGTGCAGCTGATCCCCCCGGCCCCGGTGGGAGGCGGCACCGAGCCACGGGGCACGGTCTTCGCCGTTCAGCAGCGGCCGCACGGCGAGCGGACAGCCCATGTCCGGCTCTACGAAGGGGAATTGCACGCGCGTCAGCGGATCGCCCTGCACCGGCGGGAGCCGGACGGCGCGAGCCGATCACTGACCGGCAAGATCACCTCGCTGGAGGTCGTCGGCCGCCCGCCCGGGGACGGCGGCCCGCTCACCCCCGGCAACATCGCGGTGCTCCACGGGCTGCCCGGCATCCGGACGGGTGACCGCGTCGGCCCCGCGCCCGGCCCCGGTGCCACGATCCCGGGCGACCGTACGGCGGCCCCGCTGTTCCCCTCCCCCACTCTGGAGACGGTCGTCCGTCCCCAGGACCTCGCACGCGCCGCGGCCCTGCGTTCGGCGCTGCTGGATCTGGCCGACCAGGATCCGCTGCTGCGTGTGCGTTCCGCGCCCGATGGAGCGACGTCGGTGCTGCTGCACGGCGAGGTGCAGAAGGAGATCATCGCCGCGACCCTGCGCCAGGCGTACGGCATCGAGGCGGAGTTCGCGCCCAGCCGGGTGGTGTGCGTGGAGCGGCCGTGCGGCGTCGGCGAGGCGCACGAGGAGATCGCGCGGCGCGGCCACACCGGCCCCTGGGCGACGGTCGGGCTGCGGGTCGAACCGGGCGCCCGCGACTCCGGACCGGCCTTCACCTACGAGACCGAACTCGGCGCGTTGCCGCACGGCTTCCACCAGGCCATCGAGGAGACGGTGCTGGCGACCTTGCGCCGCGGCCCACGCGGACTCGCGGTGACCGACTGCCGGGTGGTGCTGACCCGTTCCGGGTTCGTCGGCCCGGTCAGCACGGCCGGTGACTTCCGTACCGTCACACCGGTGGTGTTGCTGCGGGCGCTGCGGCAGGCCGGCACCCGGGTCCACGAGCCGTATCACGCCTTCGAGGTGGAGCTCCCGCTCGACGCGCTGGCTCCGGTCACCGCCCGGCTCACCGCGCTGGGCGCAGAGCTCGGCGAGACGTCCGGCGGCCGGCATTCCTGGTTGCTCAGCGGAGTCCTGCCGGCGCGCCGTGTCCGGGAGGCGGAGGGGGTGTTGCCCCAGCTGACCCGCGGTGAGGGGGTGTGGACCTCACATCCGTCGGGTGACCGGCCGGTGCGCGAGGGGACGCCGCATCCGTAGCAGCGGGTGCGGGGCAGGGGCGCGCCCTCCCGTCCACCGGTCACCCGCCCTGCTCACTTCTCCGTCAGGACGTAATCGACGCGGCCGAAGCTGATGTGGTCGCCGGGTCCCACGGGCACCTCACCCACCACCCGACGCCCGTTGACGCAGGTGCCGTTGGTGGAGCCGAGGTCGCGCAGCAGCCAGCCGTTGCCGGCGCTGCGCAGTTCGGCGTGAGCGCGGGAGACCGTCTCGTGGTTGAGCCGCAGACCCACGCCGGGCGCCCGCCCGATCAGCAGCGGGAAGGGGCCCGGCGCCGGCAGCAGAAGCTTGGGCAGCCGCTCCGTACGCCATGCCCGGCGGACCCTGAGGTGGAAGGACGACGCCCGGCCGACCATGCGCAGCAGGGCGCCCTGGACCTTGCCCCGTGCGGCCAAGTCCGCGGTGGCCTGCTCCAGTTCGGAGTTGTGCTGGGCGGTGAGGACGAGTTCCAGGCGCCGCAGGAAGGTGTCCTGGGACAGCCGCCCGTGCGCCGCACCGTCACGCAGCAGGTCGAGGGCGCGCTCCCGGTCGGCGTCCGACGGGCGCGCCGGCCGCGCCGGGAACTCCAGGGAAGTCATGTCGGTGATTGTCCGGCCACCGCGAGCCGGTGTCCAGGCGATGTGTCCGTGATACGCGCCCCGGAACCCTCGGAGGGGCCCGCGGGGTGCGGCGGACGCACCTGTGGTCACACCGCGGTCCCCTGCGTCCGCCGCTCGCCGGAACGGCCCAGCGGAATGGCCCGATGTCGCCCCGGTTCGCCACGTCGGGCTGCCGGGCGGCGGCGCGACGTGCTTTCGTCGAGGAGGACCGGGAGCGAACGAAGGAGTGCAGCCGTGCTGTTCGAGGTATGGGCGCCGAGCGCCGGACGGGTCGCTCTCCAGTGGGCGGGCGAGCGGGCCGGCGATCCGGCCGTGGCGATGGAGCGCGAGACCACCCGCGAGGGCTGGTGGCGCACCGAGGCACCGGCCCGTGACGGGGACCGCTACAGCTACCGGCTCGATGACGGTCCGCCGTTGCCGGATCCGCGCGCCGTGCGGCTGCCGGAGGGGCCGGGCGGCCCCGGTGCGGTCGTCGACCACGACCTCTTCGCCTGGCGGCATCCGTGGCCGGGCCGCCCGCTGCCCGGCGCGGTCCTCTACGAGCTGCACATCGGCACCTTCACCCCCGAGGGCACCTTCGACGCGGCCGCGGCGCGGCTGTCACACCTCGCCGACCTGGGCATCACCCATGTCTCGCTGATGCCGGTCTGCTCCTTCCCCGGGACCCACGGCTGGGGGTACGACGGGATCGCGCCGTGGGCGGTGCACGAGCCGTACGGCGGGCCCGACGGGCTCAAGCGGTTCGTGGACGCCGCGCACGCACACGGACTCGGGGTCGTCCTGGACGTGGTGCACAACCACCTCGGTCCGTCCGGGAACCATCTCCCCGCTTTCGGGCCGTACTTCACCGAGACCCATCACACGCCGTGGGGCGCGGCCGTCAATCTCGACGCGCCCGGCTCCGACGAGGTGCGCCGCTATTTCGTCGGCAGCGCGCTGAGCTGGCTGCGGGACTACCGGATCGACGGGCTGCGGCTGGACGCCGTGCACGCGCTGCACGACACCCGCGCCCGGCACTTTCTCGCCGAGCTGTCCGGGGCGGTGGACGCGCTCGCCGGGCATCTGCGGCGTCCGCTGTTCCTGATCGCCGAGTCCGACCTCAACGATCCGCGTACCACCGCGCCGCGCACGGCCGGCGGCCACGGCCTGCACGCACAGTGGAACGACGATCTCCACCACTCCCTGCACACGGCACTGACCGGCGAATCCCAGGGCTACTACGGCGACTTCGCGCGTGCTCCGCTGGCCGCCCTGGCCAAGACCCTGACCGGCGGCTTCTTCCACGACGGCAGCTACTCCACGTTCCGCGGCCGGGCACACGGCGCCCCTCTGGACCTGCGGGGGACGCCGCCGTACCGTCTGCTGGCCTACGCGCAGACCCACGACCAGATCGGCAACCGGGCGCTGGGCGACCGGCTGGCCGCGGCGCTCTCCCCCGGCCTGCTGGCCTGCGCCGCCGCGCTGGTGCTGTGTTCGCCGTTCACGCCGATGCTGTTCATGGGCGAGGAATGGGGGGCGCGTACACCCTGGCAGTACTTCACCGACCACACCGATCCGGAGCTCGCGGAAGCGGTACGGGCCGGTCGGCGACGGGAGTTCGCCGCCCACGACTGGGGCGCCCAAGGCTCTGCCGCCACAGGACCCTCCGATGCCGACTGGCCGGACCCGCAGGATCCGGCCACCCGCGAGCGCTGCGTGCTGGACTGGTCCGAATCGGAACAGGCGCCGCACTCCGCTCTGCTGGCCTGGCACCGCACCCTGCTCGCGCTGCGCCGCGAACAGCCGGCGCTGACCGACCCCGACCCGGACCGCACCGGCGTCGTTCACGACGAGCGGGCCCGTTGGCTGCTGCTGCGGCGCGGGCCGCTGAGGGTCGCGGTCAATCTCTCCTCGGACACCACGGCCGCCATCCCGGTCGGCGACCCGGAGGCCGCCGAGAACGGCGGGACGACGTCCCGGAAGCCCACGCTGCGCGCGTTGGCGGCCTGGTCCGAGCCCGCCGTCCCCGGCGGCGACGGTGTGCTGTGGCTGCCACCGGAGTCGGCGGTCGTGCTCGGCCCGTAGCGCGCGGCGGCGGGGGTGACGTCAGTGGGAGAACTCCGCAATGAACGCGGGGCAGAAGGCATCCAGATCAGCCGGCTTACGGCTGGTGATCAGCGTGTTCGGGCCGGCCGTACAGATCTTGACCTGTTCGTCGACCCAGGTGCCGCCCGCGTTGCGGATATCGGTCCGCAGGCTCGGCCAGGAGGCCAGCGTCCGCCCGCGCACCACATCCGCCTCGATCAGCGTCCAGGCCGCGTGGCAGATCGCGGCCACCGGCTTGCCCTCGTCGAAGAACGCCTTGGCGAACGCCACCGCCTGGTCGTCCATGCGCAGCGCGTCCGGGTTGGCCACACCGCCGGGCAGGACGAGGCCGTCGAAGTCCCCGGCGGACGCCTCGCCGACCGTCAGGTCGACGGGGAAGGTGTCGGCCTTGTCCAGATGGTCGAAGGCCTGCACCTTCCCCTCCGTGGTGGAGACCAGCTTCGGAGTGCCCCCTGCCGCGGTCACCGCGCGCCACGGCTCGGTCAGCTCGACCTGCTCCGTGCCCTCGGGGGCCACCAGAAATGCCACCTGCATACCGCGTTCACGTCCCTTCGTCTCGGCCGCTCCGGCCGGCGCTCACCGCGTGGCCCCGGGCCGGGCACGACCGTCTGGGTCGGTCCATGTCAGCTGAGGAGGCTGAGCTCGCTCTCCCCACCTCCGACCATAACGGGGCATACGACCTTCGCTCATCCGCAGGGACGTGCGGTGTCCGTCCCTAGGGCGCGTCCGCGCCCTCCAGCTCCCGCTCGCTGGCCGCGACCGCCGCCTCCTCGACCTCCGCGTCCAGGCCGCGGTTGAGGAGGTAGTAGAGCCCGCCGCCGACGAGCAGGCCGGGGACGAAGGAGAGGTCCGCGCCGCCCAACGCCTCGGTGACCGGGCCGGTGTAGAACGACGTCGCGAAGAACGGGATCATCGCGGCGAAGCCGGCGACGTACGCGACGATGCCGCGCCAGGCCCACCGGCCGTAGATGCCGGCCGGGTCGAAGATCGCGGTGACGGCGTAGTGGCCGCGCCGGACCCAGTAGAAGTCGACGAGATTGACCGCGGTCCAGGGGATGAGGAAGTAGAGCATCATCAGCACGAAGGTGTTGAAGCTCTCCAGGTAGTTCTCCGGGAGCAGCATGGCCACGGCGAGGATGACGACGCCGATGGCGACGATCCCGGCGACCCGGATCCGGACGGTCGGCCGGACGGTGCGGAAGGCGTCGACCGCGCTGGTGGTGGTGAGCATCGCGCCGTAGGAGTTCACGGCCATGATGCCGATCAGGGCGACGGAGGAGACCACCACGGCGAAGGTGCCGAAGCCGGGCAGGATGGCGTTGCCGACCTGCCGGAGGCCGGTGATCGCGTCCGGGTCGGGCAGCGCGGAGGCGAGCAGCGCGCCGAGCGACATCAGCCAGGCCGCGGAGCCCGCCGCGCCCGCGTACGTCCACCAGATGACCTTGCGGGCGGAGACGTCGCGCGGGAGGTAGCGGGAGTAGTCCGAGACGTACACAGCGTAGCTGATCTGGTAGCCGGCCGCGGCGGAGAAGACCACGAGGAAGGACGTCCACGAGCTGTGCGCGGGGGACGCGGCGCCGGCCGCCGCGGACGGGTCGAGCTGGACCAGCGCGCCGACGGTCAGCACACCGAAGACGGCGATCAGGACGTAGGTGAGCCAGCGCTGGACCAGGTGGAGCAGGTCGTGGCCGACGATGGCCAGCACGATGGCGACGCCGATGATCAGGACGTACCAGAGGGTGCTGCCGCCCGGGAAGACCGTGCGCAGGCCCTGTGCGGCCAGGACGACGTTGAAGACGTTGAAGCCGACGTAGACGAAGACCACCGCGGCGAACGGGACGATGGCACCCCGGATGCCGAACTGGGCCCGCGACTGGATCATCTGCGGCAGGCCCATCCGGGGGCCCTGATTGGCGTGGAAGGCCATGAAGAAGGTGCCGAAGCACGCGCCGAGGACGACCGCGGCGACGGAGGCGGGCAGGCTCAGGCCGAGCTCCGGGCCGAGGAAGCCGGTGACCATGGTGGTCAGCACGAAGTTTCCGGTGAACCAGAACGGTCCCTGGTGCCACACCTTCCCGTGACGCTCGCGGACGGGGACGTAGTCGATCGAGCGGGCCTCGATGACGCGGGACGTTCGCCCCGCGTCATCGCCTGGTGCGGCGGCCATGGGATCCATGGAGCTCTCCTCCGGGGGACGGTGGCATGTCTGCGGTGCTGCGAACCTAGATGCAGGGGCCACACGATTCGATCGCCCGATCGTCCACTCCATAGATATGTGATGGACACTATGTCTATGCCGCTGCGTATCTCCGACCTCCTGGCCCGGCCCGACCTCGATCTGTCGGTCGGCTACGACGTGCCGCCGGACCTGCTGGCCCGCACCGTCGAAGCGGCCACCGTCTCGGACCTGCCCACGCCGGGGAAGTGGCTGCAGGGCGGCGAGCTCCTCATGACGATCGGCCTGCTCCTGCCCATGGAGCCCGCCGCGTGCCGCGCCTACGTACGCGATGTGGCGGAGGGCGGGGCGGCCTGCCTCGCTCTCGGGCTCGGACAGGGACTGCCGTACCAGTCGGCGCCGGAACCCCTGGTCACGGCGGCCGAGGAGGCCGGGCTGCCGCTGCTGACCGTGCCGGACGAGGTGCCCTTCATCGCCGTCACCAAGGCCGTCTTCGACGCACGCGCCGCCGAGGAGCGCGAGATGCTGCAGCGGGCCTTCGCGACCCAGCGACGACTGACAGCGGCGGCCACCGGCGACGGGCTGCGGCCGATGCTGGCCGAATGGACGGCGGCCACGAGCGTGGGCGCGGCAGTCCTCGACCCGCTGGGCCGGCTGCTGGCCGTGGGCGAGCGGGGAGCGGCGGCGCCACCGCGGGAAGCACGCGAGCTCATCGAGCGGGTCGCGGCGCGCGGTCTGCGCGGCAGCGCCTCCAGCACGGCCGGCGGACATCAGCTGGAGGTGCAGCCACTGGGCGCCCGGCGGCTGCGCGGGCTGCTGCTGCTCACCGGCCGCCCGGACGGCGCGGCCCGTTCGGTCGTCCCCGGCCTCGTCTCGCTGCTCTCCCTGGAACTGGAGCGGCGCCATCTGCGCGACGAGCCGGAGCGCCGCCGCAGGTCGGCGTTGCTCTCACAGCTGCTGGCCGATGAGGATCTGCCCGCCGACCGGGCGCGGGACCTGCTGGTCTCGGCGGGTCTTACCGCGGAACGGGTGCGCGGGGTCGTGGTGGCTGCGGGAGACGACCTGCGGCAGGCGGCGGACCGAGGGCGGGAACGCGCGCCGGGGGCCGCGACCGCGCCGGCCGGATCTTCCGCAGCCGACTCCGCCGGAGCCGAGGGCGCGGCGTACGAGATGGCCGCCGACCTGGCACTGGCCATGCCCGGCGGCCTGGTCAGGGTGGCGGACGGCACCATCGAGGCGGTCGTCGGAGAGGACCTCGACATCCGTGAGGTGCTCGGCCGTTTTGCCCCGCACCGCCCCGCCGGGATCGGCCCCTCGGTGCCGCCCGAGGCCGTCCGGGTGTCGCTGCGTCAGGCGGCGGGGCTGCTCGCCGTCAGCCGGGCGAGCGGCGAGCCCGCCGAGGCCCGCCCGAGCGGGACCAGCCGGCTGCTGCTGGACCTGGGGGACAGCCGTACGCTGCACGGCTACGCGGACGCCGTGCTCGGACCGCTCGATCTGGCCGACAACGGCGAGGAGTTGACGGCCACCCTGGCGGCGTGGCTGGAGACCGGCGGCGCCTGGGATGCCACCAGCCGCCGGCTCGGCGTGCACCGGCACACCGTGCGCAACCGCCTCGACAAGGCCATGGACCTCACCGGCAGGCGCATGGACGATCCCGACGACCGCTTCGACCTCTGGCTCGCCACCCGTATCCGCCGCGGCGACACCCCTGCCCCGGGCGCCGACGGCCCGCGCTGAACCGGGCGCCGCCGCACGGGCGATGCGGGCCCGCGTTCGCCTGCCGCCCTTCACTCCGACCCGGCCACCGACTTTACTTCGACCGTGACCTACGAAATCCGTCCCGTGCCCCCCGGCCCCGCTCGCCGGCCCGCCGCTCCCCCTCCCGTCGCCGAAGGGCCGCCAGGAGCGGGGCGGGGCAAGCTGGTGGCGGTCAGCGATCTGCACGTCCGCTACGCCGAGAACCGCGACATCGTCGAGCGGCTCACTCCGGAGTCCGACGACGACTGGCTGCTGATCGCGGGGGACGTCGGCGAGTTCGTCGCCGACATCCGCTGGGCCCTGACGGTGCTCAGCAGCCGGTTCACCCGCGTGGTGTGGGTGCCGGGCAACCACGAGCTGTGGACACCCGCCCAGGACCCGGTGCAGTTGCGCGGCGTCGAACGCTACGAGCATCTCGTCGCGGTCTGCCGGGAGTTGGGCGTCCTGACCCCGGAGGACCCCTACCCGGTGTGGGAGGGCGCCGACGGCCCGGTCGTCATCGCCCCGCTCTTCCTCCTCTACGACTACACGTTCAGACCGCCGGGGGTCACCACCAAGACGGAGGCGCTCGCCGTGGCCCATGAGGCAGGCGTGATGTGCACCGACGAATTATTCCTGCACCCCGACCCCTACCCCACCCGGGAGTCCTGGTGCCGGGCTCGGGTGGCGGCCACCGAGGCCCGGCTCGCCGCCGTCCCTGAGGAGCTGCCCACGGTCCTCGTGAATCACTTTCCCCTGGTGCGCGAGCCCCTCCGGCCCCTGTGGCACCCGGAGTTCTCACTGTGGTGCGGTACCGAGGCGACCGCCGACTGGCCGCGCCGCTTCCGTGCGGCAACGGTGGTCTACGGCCACCTGCACATCCCCCGGCTGCTGATCTGCGACGGCGTCCCCCACCAGGAGGTGTCGCTCGGCTATCCGCGCGAATGGCGGCCACGCGCCGGCACCCCGGGCCGCCCGGTCCAGATCATGCCTCCCGTCACCGCGGCGTCGACGGTGGCCACCTCATGATCGACAAGCTGCTGCCCCTCCCGATCGCGACCGCCGAAGCGTTCCACGACGCCCCCCTGACCGCCATGTTCCCCGAGGAACGCGAAGCGGTGGCCGCCGCTGTCCCCCAGCGGCAGAAGGAGTTCGGCACCGTACGCGGCTGCGCTCGCGCCGCGCTGGCGGAATTGGGCATGCCCCCCGCTCCGCTGCTCCCCGGACCCGACCGTGCCCCCGTCTGGCCGGACGGCATCGTCGGATCGATGACGCACTGCACCGGCTACCGCGCCGCAGCCGTGGCCCGCTCGTCGGACATGCGCGCCATCGGCCTGGACGCCGAACCCAACGAGCCCATCGACGACCCGGGAGTGATAGCTCTCGTCACTCTCCCCGCGGAACGCGCCCAACTCCCCCGGCTGGCCGATCTGGAGCCCGACATCTGCTGGGACCGCCTGATCTTCAGCGCCAAGGAGAGCGTCTACAAGGCGTGGTATCCGCTCACCCGCCGCTGGCTCGACTTCGAGGAGGCCCACCTCACCCTCGACCCGACGGACGCCACCTTCACGGCCCGCCTGCTCGTCCCGGGACCGGTCGTCGACGGCAGGGAGATCACCGAGTTCAGCGGCCGGTGGCTGGTCGAGGCGGGGCTGGTGATGACGGCGGTCGTGGTGCCGGGGTGAGGGACGGCGAGCGAGGGGACGGGCGGGCGCGGGGCCGGGCGGACAGCCCGGCGAGGCGCCCCCGCCCGCCCGTCGACGCCCTGGTCAGCCGTCAGCCGTCAGCCGCAGCGAGATGCTGTTGATGCAGTACCGCTGGTCCGTGGGGGTCTGGTAGCCCTCGCCCTCGAAGACATGGCCGAGGTGGGAGCCGCAGCGGGCGCAGCGGACCTCGGTGCGGACCATGCCGTGGGAGCGGTCCGCGATGAGTTCCACGGCGTCTGTGTCCTTGGGGTCGTAGAAGGACGGCCAGCCGCAGTGGCTCTCGAACTTGGTGTCGGAGCGGAACAGTTCGGCGCCGCACGCGCGGCAGGAGTAGACGCCCGCCGTCTTGGTGTCGGTGTACTCGCCGACGAAGGCGGGCTCGGTGCCGGCCTTGCGGAGCACCTGGTATTCCGCGGGGGTCAGCTCGGCGCGCCACTGCTCGTCGGGCTTGTCGATCTCGTACGACATCAGGAGTGCCTCCTCAGCTCAGCTGCCCAGGCGGGACAGGATGGCGGGGCCGAGGTCGGTCACATCGCCCGCGCCCATGGTGAGAACAAGGTCACCGGGCTTCGCCATTCCGGCGATGACGTCCGGGATGGCGGCCTGGTCGCTCTCGGCGGTGACATCGGCGCCCGCGGTGCGTGCGGCGTCGATGATCAGGGCGCTGGTGACGCCCGGGATCGGGTCCTCACGGGCGGGGTAGATGTCCAGGACCACCGAGGCGTCGGCGAGGGCGAGTGCCTGGCCCATTTCCGTGCCGAGCTCCTGGGTGCGGGAGAAGAGATGCGGCTGGAAGACGACCAGGACCCGGGAGTCCTCCGCGGCGCCCCGGATGGCCTCCAGGTCGGCCGTCATCTCGGTGGGGTGGTGCGCGTAGGAGTCGATGACCTGCACGCCGGCCGCCTCGCCCCTGAGCTGCAGGCGGCGCTTGACGCCGGTGTAGGTGCCGAGCGCGGAGGCGAGGTTGTGCGGCGGCAGGCCCATGGCGATGCCGGCGGCGAGGGCGGCGACGGCGTTGCCGGCGTAGTGCCGGCCGGGGACGGAGACGGTGAAGGTCAGGATCCGACCGCTGCTGAGGGCGACGGTGACGTCGCTGGTCAGGCCGCGCGGGTTGACCTTCAGGATGCGGACGTCGGCGTCGGCGGCCTCGCCGTAGGTGACGACCTCGATGTCGAACCGGCCGGAGATCTTGGCGGTCAGCTCACGGGCGCCGGCGTGGTCGGCGGAGATGACCAGGGTGCCGCCGGGGCGGACGCGGCCGATGAAGGTCTCGAAGGACTCGTAGATCTCGTCCATCGAGGCGTAGTTGGCGTGGTGGTCCAGCTCGACGTTGAGGACGATGGCGACCTCGGGGGCGTACTTGTGGAAGCTGCGGTCGCTCTCGTCGGCCTCGGCGACGAAGATCTCGCCCTCGCCGTGCTCGGCGTTGGAGCCGGGGGCGTCCAGGTCGCCGCCGATGGCGTACGACGGCTTGAGAGCGAGCGAGCCGAGGGAGACGGCGAGCATGGAGGTGGTGGTCGTCTTGCCGTGGGTGCCGGCGACGGCGATGGGGCGCAGGCCGTCCATCAGGGACGCGAGGGCGTCGGAACGGTGCACGACCGGGATGCCGCGCTCGTGGGCGGCGGCCAGCTCGGGGTTGTCGGGGCGGATCGCGGAGGAGACGACGACGCTGGTGGCGTCCTCGGCGAGGTGGTCGGCCGCATGCCCGAGGTGGACCGTCACGCCGAGGGCGCGCAGGGCGTCGGCCGTCGGGGAGTCCTTGGCGTCGCTGCCCGCCACCCGCGCGCCGCGCTGCGCGAGGATCTTCGCGATGCCCGACATGCCGGCTCCGCCGATGCCGATGAAGTGCGGCCGGTCCATCGTGGCTGGGATGGCGGGTGCCATGGGCGGGTCTCCCTGATCGTCGCGAGCGGTGGTGCTGCCGATGATTCTCGCACCCGGCACCGACAACGTGTGTCCCGCCGCGTGGGCGGGCGCGTGCTCAGCGCCGGATCAGGCCACGGGCCGTGGCGGCGGCGACCGCGGAGGTGCGGGAGTCGACGCCCAGCTTGGCGTAGATGTGGACGAGGTGGGACTTGACCGTGGCCTGGCTGAGGAAGAGCTGCCTGCTGATCCGCGCGTTGGACAGGCCGTCGGCGACGAGCTGGAGGACTTCGGTCTCGCGCCGGGAGAGGGCGGTGGCGGGGGCCCGCATCCGGTCCATCAGGCGCAGCGCGACGGTGGGTGCGAGCGCGGACTGTCCGGCGGCGGCGGTGCGCACCGCGGCGGCCAGTTCCTCGGGCGGGGCGTCCTTGAGGAGGTAGCCGGTGGCGCCCGCCTCGATGGCGGCGAGGATGTCGACGTCGGTGTCGTACGTGGTCAGGACCAGGACGCGGGGTGCGTCCTCGCGGGCGGTGATGGCGGCGGTTGCCCCGGAGCCGAGCATTTCGCCGCCGAACCGGAGATCCATCAGGACCACGTCGGGAGCGAGTCGCCCGGCGAGTTCGACGGCCTCCTCCGCGCTGGCGACGTCGGCGACGATCCGGAAGTCGGGTTCGGTCTCCAGGACGGCGCGCAGGCCCGCGCGGACGACGGGGTGATCATCGGCGAGGAGGAGCCGGATGGGCGCCGCGGGTGTCACGGGGCGGCTCCCGCGGCGGTGTCCCCGGCGCTCACGGGCACCACGGGATCGGCGGCGCCCGGCACCGCGGTCGGGCAGGGCAGGGTCACGGCGAGGGCGGTGCCTTCGCCGGGTGCGGACTCGACGGCGAGGGTGCCCTGGAGGGCGCGGGCCCGGGCGCGCATGGCGGCCAGGCCGAATCCGCTGTCGGTGACCTCCGCTGAGCCCGGTACGGGCACCTCGTCAGGGCGGAATCCGGCGCCGTCGTCGACGACGTCGAGGGCGACCTCGGTGTCCATGTAGCTCAGGGTCAGCTCGGCGCGGTCGGCGGCGGCGTGCCGGACGGTGTTGGCGAGGGCGGACTGGGCGATGCGCAACAGGGCGACCTCGTGCGCGGTGGGGAGCTCGGCAGGCGTCCCCGAGACCTGGCAGCGCACGGCCAGGCCGGTGGTGCGGGCGGTGCTCTCGCACAGCCGCTCCAGGGCGGCGGGCAGTGAGCCGGCCTCCAGATCGGGCGGGGTCAGACCGCGGACGAACCGCCGGGCCTCGGCGAGATTGCCTGCCGCGGCGACCCGGGCCTGCCGGACATGGCCGAGGGCAGCCCCGGGCCGCTCCGGCAGGGCGCGCTCGGCGGCACGCAGCAGCAGCTGGATGCTGGACAGGCCCTGCGCGACGGTGTCGTGGATCTCGCGGGCCAGGCGCTCCCGTTCGGCGAGGACTCCCGCGGCGTGCTCGGCGTCGGCCAGTTCGCTGCGGGCAGCGGTCAGCTCCTCGATGAGCCGGCGGCGCTGTTCGCTCTCGCGGTAGAGGGCTTGGTAGCCGAGGACGACGGCGACCGCGACGGCCGCGCCGAGGGCGGGGCCCAGGGCCGTGCCGACGCCGAGCGTGTGGGTGTGCCAAGCGAAGCCCGCGATGGCGGCGACGGTGGTGAGCCCGACCGAGGGCAGGGCCCAGCGCAGCGGCAGCAGGTGCAGCTGGACGAAGAAGAGCGGGAAGGCCAGCCAGACGCCGTCCTGGGTGAGCGTGAGCAGCACCGTCCAGCCCAGGGCGAGGGCCGCGAGCCAGAGGGCGGCTGCGGGCGGCGAGGTGCGGACGCGGGGCAGGGCGGGGCCGACGGCGTAGAGGGCCAGCAGCGCCAGGGCCGTGGCGACGACTGCCGGGGCGTCCGGTGTGCGGTCGGCGACCGCCCGTACGGCGGCGAGTGCGAGCAGCGCGGCCACCATCAGATGGAGGCAGCTGCGCAGTACCCGCAGGACAGGGGTGAGGTGGTGATCGGTCACGGCCTCCCCAGGCTAAGCGGGCGGCTCGCGTGCGGCATCAATCAAAAGGTGGAGGGGCGACCGGGCCTTTCGATCCTCCGGAACCGCTCGCGGGCGCGATGCCCGGGGCCCTCTTGGCAGGCGACGGTGGGCACAGCGTCAGGACAGCGGGTCCGGCGCCCGAGCCGAGGTGGGAAGAGTCTGTGTTCGTCGCTTGGAGGGACCTCGGATTCGCCAAGGGGCGGTTCGCCCTGATGGGGACCGTCATCGTGCTGATCACGGTGCTCGTGGGACTGCTGTCGGGGCTCACGGCGGGCCTGGGCAGGGAGAACACCTCCGCGATCACCGCACTGCCGGCGGATCACCTGGTGTTCCCGGAGCCCGCCGAGGGCGGCACGGTCGCGTTCGCCGACGCGGCGCTGCCGGAGCGGACCGTGCGCGAGTGGGCGCGGGTGCCCGGCGTCCGGCGCGCGGAGCCGCTGGGGATCACAACGACGAAGGCGGAGGCGGGCGGCAGAACGGCCGCGCTGTCGGCGTTCGGCGTGCGCCCCGGGTCCCCGCTGGCACCGGCGAAGGGTGCGGTCCGGGACGGCGAGGCGGTGCTCTCCGAACAGGCCGCCGAGGCCCTGGGGGTGCGGGCCGGCGGTGCGCTCACACTGGGCGGCAGGTCGGTGCGGATCACGGCGGTGTCGGGCCGGGCGATGTACAGCCACACACCGGTGATCTGGACGTCGCTCGGCGACGGGCTGAAGGCCGCCGGCGGCCCGAGTGGCCCTGGCGGCGCCACGGTGCTCGCCCTGTCCACCACCGGTGCCGCCGATCTGACCGCGGCCGACCGCGAACTCGGCACGACGACGGTCACCACCGAGGACTCTCTTGAGGCGATCGGCTCCTACAGCGCCGAGAACGGCTCGCTGCAACTGATGCGCGGCTTTCTGTTCGCCATCTCCGCGCTGGTCATCGGCGCGTTCTTCACCGTGTGGACGATCCAGCGCAGCGGCGACGTCGCCGTGCTGAAGGCGCTGGGCGCCTCCACCGGCTTCCTGCTGCGCGACGCGCTCGGCCAGGCGGTCGTGCTGCTGGTGGCGGGTACCGGCCTCGGCACGGCTGTCGCGGCCGGGGTGGGCGCCGCGGTCGGCGGCACGGTGCCGTTCGTGCTGGACGCGTCCACCGTGCTCGTACCCGCCCTGATCATGATCGCGCTCGGTGCCGCGGGCGCCGCGCTCTCCATCCGCCGCATCACGTCCGTGGACCCTCTGACCGCCCTGGGAAGTGCCCGATGAGCCTCGAACTGACCGATGTCACCCTCACCTACCCCGACGGCGGCGCCCGGCTGACCGCGTTGGAGGAGATCTCGCTGGCCGTGCCGGCCGGCCGTGTGACCGCCGTGATCGGCCCGTCCGGCTCCGGCAAGTCCAGCCTGCTGGCGGTGGCCGCGACGCTGATCGCCCCGGACCGCGGCCGGGTGGTGATCGACGGCACCGACACCGCGGGGATGAGCCGCGCGGCGCTGACGACACTGCGGCGCACCACGATCGGCACGGTCTTCCAGCAGCCGAACCTGCTGCCGTCGCTGACCGCCGCCGAGCAGCTGCAGGTCATGGCGCACCTGGACGGCCGCTCCCCGCGCACCGCCCGGCCGCGCGCGCTCGAACTGCTGGCCGCGGTCGGTCTCGCCGATCAGGCCGACCGCCGGCCGCACCAGCTCTCGGGCGGTCAGCGGCAACGGATCAACATCGCGCGGGCGCTGATGAACGACCCTGCGGTGCTGCTGGTGGACGAGCCGACCAGCGCGCTGGACCACGAGCGGGGCGCGGCGGTCCTTGACCTGCTGACGACGCTCACGCGGGAGCGGGCCACCGCGACGGTGCTGGTCACCCACGACCGTGCGCATCTGGACGCGGTGGACGAGGTGGCCGGGATGCTGGACGGCCGGCTGCGCCCGCACGGCGGCGCGGTCAGCTCCCCGCGGAGCCCTGGGCCGGATCGTCGGCGGCGTGCGAGAACAGTTTGAGGACCGGCACGCCGACCTTGTGACGGGCGCGCGAGGCCCAGTCGCGGTGGAAGAACTCCTCGACGAAGTGCGGGGTGGTCAGCACGATCACCTCGTCCGCGCCGGTCTGGTCGACCATGGACCGCAGCAGGTCGAGGGGGTGGTCCTCGACCACCTGTCCGACGGCCTGCGCCCCCGTGGCGCGCAGTGCGGCCAGGGTGTGGGAGAGGGCGCGCTCGGCGGGGAGCTCCGCACGGGCGCCGCCGGGCTCCTCGCCCTCCCGGACGGCGTCGTCGAACTCGCCGAGTGCGACGTCGTCGATCGCCCGCAGCAGCACGTCCTGCTTGCCGCGCGGCTGCATGAGGACGACGAAGGAGATCTGGTCGCCGCCATGCAGGGTGGTGACGAACTCCACGTCGGCGGGCGTCAGAGGCTTCTCGATCATCAATACGCTCGTGAACACGACGGGCGCCCTTCTTCTCTTCTTCCGGGCGCCGCGTGGCGCGGCGCCCATACAGAATTCATCCTGCCCCGTCGCCACACGGGGCCTGTTGGCCTTAAGTCTGCCCAACGGAAGCTAAGCGGAACGGCTAATTCCACCGATTGTCATGACCGACGGTAGCGGGTGAACAGGAACCCGGCCTCTTCCAGTACGGACACCAGGGCGAACCGCTCCGGGACGGCGACGGCGGGCCCGTTCATGATCCGCGCCGCGGCGCCCACCGTGACGACCGGAGCCAGCGAAAGGCACAGCTCGTCCAGCGCGCCGGCCGCCGCGAACTGCCCCAGGAGCCTCGGTCCGCCCTCGGTGAGCAGCCGGGCGTGTCCCCGCTCGGCCAGCACCGCCGCCACCCGCGAGGGGTCGACGCCGATGCCCTCCCCGGCGAAGAGCACCTCGGTGCCCGCGTCCCGGGCCGCTCGCACCCGGTCCGACGGTGCGCCCGCGCCGGTCAGTACGAGGGTCGGCACCAGTGGCTCGGTGAACAACGGCAGCGAGAAGTCCAGCTCGAGCCCCGCGCTCACCACCGCGATGGCGGGCGCCGGGCCCTGCCCCGCGGCTTCCCGGCGCGCCGCGAACGCCGCGCGGGCGCGGGCCGGTCGGTACCCCTCCTGCCGAACCGTTTCTGCACCCACCACGACCGCATCCGCCAGACCCCGCAACACGCCGAAGATCCGCATGTCGGCGGCGCCGGAGAGCGGCTGCGAACGCCCGTCGTGGTGGGCCGCGCCGTCCACGGAGGAGACCATGTTGGCGCGCAGCCAGCCGGTGCGGCCGGCCCGCACCGGCTCGTCCGCCGCCGGATAGGCATAGGCGTGGGCCAGTTCCTCCAGCGTCCATTCGCGGTCCACCACGTCCGGCGGCACCGGGACCGGCGCGGGGTTCCCGTCGTCGTGGGCCGACGGGGGCGGGGATGCGGGCAGGGAGCTGAGCGGGAACAGGCGTCGCATGGCGGCAGTGTGACATGCCTCGCTCATCGGACCGGCGAGTACGGCGGAGCGACTAGGCTGGACGGCTGTGTCACCTTCCGAGCCCTCGTCCCCGCAGCCCGCTCCCATAGCCGAACCGCCGGCGGAAGGGAGCGAGGCGGCCCCGGTCGCCCTCACCGCACGCGCGCCGCACGTCCCGGCCGAGCACCTGGTCGCCGAGATGGTGCCACCGCCGCGCTTCCAGGGCGCGCGCTTCGACACCTATATCCCGGACCCGAACCAGGCCAGCCAGGCCGAGGCCGTCCGGGTCCTCGGCGCCTTCGCCGAGAGCATCGACGGCGGGGCAGGCGCGGGCGGGTCCGGCAAGCGGCGCTGGTTCGCCAGGAGCCCCAAGAAGCCCGCCGTCCCCAAAGGACCTCGCGGTGTCTATCTGGACGGCGGCTACGGCGTCGGCAAGACCCACCTGCTCGCCTCGTTGTGGCACGCCACCCCCGCACCTCCCGAGCTCAAGGCGTTCGGCACGTTCGTCGAGCTGACGAACCTCGTCGGAGCGCTCGGCTTCCAGCAGACCGTGCGCACGCTCAGCGAGCACCGCCTGCTGTGCATCGACGAGTTCGAACTGGACGACCCCGGGGACACCGTCCTGGTCTCCAGCCTTCTGGGCAGGCTGGTCGACGCCGGGGTGGCGCTGGCCGCCACGTCCAACACGCTGCCGGGCAAACTCGGCGAGGGCCGGTTCGCCGCCGCCGACTTCCTGCGCGAGATCCAGGGACTGAGCGCCCACTTCCGGCCGCTGCGCATCGACGGCGAGGACTACCGCCACCGCGGTCTGCCCGAGGCGCCCGCCCCGTACGACGACGAGACCGTCACCCGCGCCGCCTACCGCACCACCGGCGCCTCGCTCGACGACTTCCCCTCCCTGTTGGAGCACCTGTCCAAGGTGCACCCCAGCCGGTACGGCGCGATGTGCGACGGCATCCGGGCCGTCTGCCTCACCGACGTCCAGGCGGTGCCCGACCAGTCCACCGCCCTGCGGCTGGTGGTCCTCGCGGACCGGCTCTACGACCGTGAGGTGCCGGTGCTGACGTCCGGCAAGCCCTTCGACGAGCTGTTCAGCGACGAGATGCTGCGCGGCGGCTACCGCAAGAAGTACTTCCGCGCCATCTCCCGGCTCACGGCGCTGGCGCGCGACGCGGGGCCGCTGGTGGTGGACCGGGGATAGGGCTGCCGCCCGCACCGTCCCCGCTGTGACGAAGCGCCGCCCCCGTGCATCCGGGGGACGGCGCTTCGCGCATGGTTCCCGGCGGCCTGGTCGCGTGATACACACGTGCGGGTCACGTCACCTGTCCGCCAACAGGGAGTTGCCCATGTCCGCGACACGACGTCAGATCCTGGCAAGAACCGGTGCGCTGGGGGCGGGAATCGCCTTCACCGGAAGCCTCACGGAGATCTTCGCGGGGACCGCCACCGCCCAGAGCATGGGCGGGAGCGGCTACGGACCGCTGGTGCCCGACCCGGACGGCCTGCTCGACCTCCCCAAGGGCTTCCGCTACAAGGTCCTCTCCCGGGAGGGCGATCCGCTGCTCTCCGGCGAGGGCAAGGTGCCCAGCAACTGCGACGGCATGGCGGCCTTCCCCGGCGCCGGCGGCCGGTCGGACCGCACCTATCTCGTCCGCAACCACGAGAACCGCACGAAATCCCGCTCCGCCGTACCCACCGTCCCCGACCTGACGTACGACCCGGGCGGCGAGGGCGGGTGTACGGCCCTGGAACTCGACCGGGGCAACAACCTCCGGGGCGAGCGGGTCGCCATCGCCGGTACCTCCACCAACTGCGCGGGCGGTCCCACGCCTTGGCACACCTGGCTCACCTGCGAGGAGACCGAGTTCCGGGCCGGTGAGGAGAACTACACCAAGGACCACGGCTTCATCTTCGAGGTCGACCCGTACGACCCGCGCCGCACCGGCGCCGTCCCGCTGACCGCGATGGGCCGCTTCCAGCACGAGGCGATCGCCGTGGACCCCGGCACCGGCACCGTCTACGAGACCGAGGACGCCTTCGAGAAGCCGTTCGGTCTCTTCTACCGCTTCCTCCCCGAGAAGCCGAGGGGCGGACGGGGCTCCCTGCGCGCCGGCGGCCGGCTGCAGGCCCTGCGCGTTCCCGGCGTCCCCGACCTGTCCGGTGTCCAGGAGATCGGCGCCTCCTTCGATCATGTCTCCTGGGTGGACGTCCCCGACCCGCTGGCCCGCGAGACCCCGATCCGTTTCCAGGACTTCGGGCCCCAGGGCATCACCCACGCGCAGAAGCTGGAGGGCTGCTACTGGGGCGGGTCCTGCGTGTACTTCGTCTCCAGCTTCGCGCACAGCGACGAGGGTTCGGTGGGCGACCACTACGGCCAGGTGTGGAAGTACGACCCGAAGCGGCGCCGGCTCACCCTGGTGGTCGCCTTCGGACCGGACAGCGATCTCCAGCTGCCCGGCGAGTCCCCCGACAACATCACGCTGGCGCCCAGCGGCGGGCTGATGGTCTGTGAGGACGGGGAGGGCGCACAGCACGTCTTCGGCCTCACCCGGCGCGGCGAGGTCTATGCGATGGCGCGCGGCCGGCAGAACATCGGCACCCCGGAGGAGCCGGAGTGGGGCGAGTTCGCGGGAGTGACCTTCTCCCCGGACCACCGGACGATGTACGTCAACTGCTACACGCCGGGCACGACCTTCGCCGTGACGGGTCCCTGGCACCACTGACGGTCCCGCGCCGACGGGTACCCGGGCGCTCGGGGGCCCGGGTACCCCGACGGTCGCGCGACACCGCGTCCCCGACGTCAGCCGGAGCAGGCCGAACGCTCGGCCTCCTGCCATTCGCAGACCGGGCACAGGACGATGCCGGGGCGGGTGACCGGATACTCGGTCGGCTCGCCGCACTGCACGCAGTCGGCGAAGGGCGGACCGGCAGCGGCGTCGGCACCGGCACCCGTGGCGCCGGAGCCCTCGGGGGCGCTGTCGCGGTTGCGCGTGTGCGCGTCGGTGGCTGCCATACCTCCGAGCGTACGCCCGCCGGCCATGGCAGCGGGGCGGCAGTGGCCGGGCGCGCCCGGCCCTCGGGATCCGGCCGAGGTCAGGCCCTGCGGGAGCTGAGCGCACAGGCGACGGCCGTCGCCGCGGCCGCGATCAGGACGGTGGCGGCCAGCGGCAGCCACGGGGTGTGGATCGTTCCGTGTGCGGAGCCGGTGACCAGGCCCGTTACGGCAGCGTTGGCGGGCGAGGCGCTCAGCACGAGCAGCAGCAGCGCGGCGAGCAGTCCGGCGGGCACGGCGGAACCGGGGCTGCGCAGGACCGGCCAGTTGCACAGCGCACCGACCGCGGTGCCCAGCAGCACGCAGGCGAGTTGGGCGAGCAGCCCGGCGCCTGCCGCGGGCAGGACCGGCACGGCGCGGTGATCGGCGGAGTGCGGGTCCGAGAGCAGTGCGACGAAGGCGACGCCGACCAGCCCGAGGACCTGTGCGGCACCCGCCGCGGTCAGAACGCAGGCGAGGTGCACGCGGCCGGGTCCGGCGGCGGCCGCGGCACAGTTGCGGGCGGCCGGCGGCTCGTTGCCGACGCAGATCCGGGTCAGCCACGCCGCGAGGGGGAGCAGCGCGGCGGCGGCGTAGCCGTACGCGTCGAGCACGGGGCCGCCGGTCTGCACACCGACGGCCAGGAACGAGGCGTACAGGATCGCGGGCGCGAGCCAGCGGTGCGAGCCGAGGAGCAGGGCCGCCTGATAGCGGAGCAGCGCGGTCACGGGAGGGGAATCTCCTCTTCGGGGCCGGGGCCGGGGCCGGCGCCGGGGTCCGGGTCGGCGTCGAGGTCGGGGACATGCTCGGCGGAACCCGTCCCTCCCTCGGGCGGGTCCGCGGTCACCGCGCGGATGTGCCAGGGCGGACGAGCGGTGAGCAGGGCACGCAGCAGCGCGTCCGAGTGGACGGCCGGGACGCTCAGCAGGGTCGACCCCGCAGGACCTGGCGCCAGGTCCGGATGTCCCGGGAGGCTGTGCCCCTCGGGGCGCGTGGCGCCGCCCGGCGGGCCCAGGGCATCGATGATCACGCGTGGGCCACGGTCCGCCGCGCTGCCGTCGCCGGGCACCGCGTCCGCATCCCCGGCCAGCAGCCGCCCGTCGGCGACGCGGTAGCGCGCGTCGGCCGCGCCTGCCAGGCGTCGTGGGTCGTGGTCGACGAAGACGACGGTGCCACCGGCCGCTACCCGCTCGGCGACGGCGCGGTCGAGCTCGTCGCGGGCCGCAGCGTCCAGACCGGTCCACGCCTCGTCCAGGACGAGGAGTTCGGGCTCGGCGATCAGCGCCTGGGCGACGGCGACCTTCTGGCTCGTCCCCTTCGACAGGTCGGCCAGCGGCGTGCGCGCGTGCCCGGCCGCTCCGAAGCGGGTGAGCCACTCCGTGGCGCGACGGTCCGCTTCGGGACCGCGCAGGCCGTGCACGCGGCCGAGGTGGGTGAGGTAGCCGACGGCGGTGAAGGGCAGGGCCGCCGGGAACCGCTCGGGGACGTACGCCGTACGCGGGCGTCCGGTGATCCGCCCGGTGGAGGGCCGGTCGATCCCGGCCAGCAGCCGCAGCAGCGTGGACTTTCCGCTGCCGTTGGTGCCCTCGACGCGCAGCAACGCGCGGGCGGGTACGTCCAGGTGCACGTCCCGCAGGACCCAGTCCCCCCGTACCCCGTACCGCCGCCCGACTCCGTTCAGCCTCATGGGCTTCCCCCTCCCCCGCTTGTCCCCGACAGTAGCGGGGTCAGTTTCCCGCGGACTTCTCGGGGCGCAGCTCGCTGGGCCGCACGATGACGAACCCCTCGCCGTCCAGGCGGAGTTGGACGGCCTCGCCGGAGCCGCCGCGCAGCATCGAGCCCATGCTCTGCGACCGGTGGAGCGAGGTCTGCAGGGAGCTGCTCCAGCCGACCACCGCATCGGTGTCGACGAACACCGGGGCCTGTGAGGAGACGGGGATGACGATGGGGTTGCCCTCGCACATCACGCCCAGCTTGCCCTGGCCGCTGAAAACGGAGTTGAAGAGTCCGCCGCCGACCATGCCGGCGCCCTTGACGACCTTGATCTCGTAGGCCAGCGACGGGTCGAAGCACAGCACGTTGCGGCCGTTGACGGTGATGCCGTCGCCGGGAGCGAGGTCGATGATGAAGCAGTTGGCGGCCTCGTGCGCGAACCACACCTCGCCCTTGCCACGGACGGCCATCAGCGCCAGGCCCTCGCCGGTGACAGCCCGCTTGAGGAACTTGCCGACGCCCTGTCCCTGCTTCTCGAACTGCAGGTCGCCGCGGTAGGCGATCATCGCGCCCTGGCGTGCGTAACACTCCCCTTCCAGCGCGTACTTGAGCGACTTCGCGTTCTGCTGCGTGAGGCCGGGTGCGGTGGCCTGCGTGGCCATGTTCTCGGAGGCGAAGAGGTCACTGTTCATGGCCAGGATGCTAGGCCGAACGGGAACGGAGGGGGGTGGAATCCGCGGGCCGAGCGCAGCGGGGGCTCGCCGCCGATCGCACCGACGTGGTCCGACGGTGGCCGCCGCCGGGGCCAGCCGCCCCGGCGGTCGCTGCGGCGCTGTCGGAGGCGGCTGGCAAACTGGGCGGGTGACCAGCGCAGAGACCACCCGAGCCGTCCGATCCACCGGTTCCCTCGGCAACACCGACGCCGCGGGCCCGGCCGGCCAGGACCGCCCGGCTCCCCACGCCGCCGCGCCCCAGGGCGCCCCGGCCCCTCAGGACGCCCCGGCCGGCCGGGAGGAGACCGGCCCGGAAGCGGCGCCGCAGTTCGTGCTGCCGCTGGTCGCGCGGATCGAGCGGGCCGAGCCTCCGGCCCGTACCGACGCGCTGGAGACGGCGGCGCGCGCGGTGCTCGTGCTGCTGTCGGACGAGCGGGCGGTCGGCGAGGGCGAATGGGCCGCCGCGGTGCGGGACTGGCAGGACGCGCAGATCCGCAAGGTGGTGCGGCGGGCCCGCGGCGCCGAGTGGCGTCGGGCCCAGGAGCTGCCGGGCATCACCGTCCGCGGCCGCCACGCCGAAGTGCGCGTCTATCCGCCGGTGCCGCTGGACGGCTGGCCCAAGGACCTCGCGCGCCTCCAGGTCTCGGGTACCGAACTGGACGACCCGGCGGCGCCCGAGGCGCCCCCGGCGGACCGGCCGGTGCTGTGGTTCAACCCCGAACTGGAGATGTCGGCGGGCAAGGAGATGGCGCAGGCCGGACACGGCGCGCAGCTGGCGTGGTGGGGTCTGAGCGTGGAAGAGCGGGCCGCCTGGCGCGCGGCCGGCTTCCCCCTGGCCGTCCGTTCCGCGGCTCCGTCCGCCTGGGACGCGCTGACCCGCAGCGGACTGCCCGTCGTCCAGGACGCCGGGTTCACGGAAGTCGCCCCGGGATCGTGCACGGTCGTCGCCGACCACCCCGCCCTGCGCCGGACGCCGCCGGGCCGCTGAGCGCGGTGCGTGCGCCGCTGCGGCCGGTGTCCGCGCTCACGGCAGTGGCGCGGACGCGGTGGCCGTGTGCGCCGTGCGGCACCTCTGCGTGCCCACGGCGTCCGGATCCGGCCACCCGACGGGCGGGCTGCCCCGGCGGGGCGCAGCGGCGGGTGCGGGGACGCCCGTCGGGTCCACGGGATCCCTACCACTCCCCCGGTGAAGCTCAAATCAACCTCTGAACCGCGGGGCTGCAGGGTTCGGCCTGCCGTGGCGGGGTGAAGAGTACCCACACCACGGAGGGGACGGGGGAGCTATGGAGCGCCTGGGAACGGGAATCGGCTGGCGGCCGGAAATCGCCGCGGAGATCGCGGAACTGCCCGGCGTGGACTGGGTGGAGGTCGTGGCCGAGAACATCTGCCCCGGCCATCTCCCGCCGGCCGTGCAGGAGCTGCGCGCCCGCGGCACCACCGTCGTCCCGCACGGCGTCTCGCTCGGCCTCGGCGGCGCGGAGCGTCCCGACGCCGGCCGGCTGGCCGCCCTCGCCGAACGCGCCGAGGCCCTGGGCGCGCCGCTGGTCTCCGAGCACATCGCCTTCGTCCGGGGCGGCGGACCGCTGACCGCCTCGCCATCGATGGAGGCAGGCCATCTGCTGCCGGTGCCGCGCACCCGGGACGCGCTGGACGTGCTCTGCGAGAACGTCCGGATCGCCCAGGACGCGCTGCCCGTACCGCTGGCCCTGGAGAACATCGCCGCGCTCATCAACTGGCCCGGCGAGGAGATGACCGAGGGCGAGTTCCTGACCGCCCTCGTCGAGCGGACGGGCGTGCGGCTGCTCATCGATGTCGCCAACCTGCACACCAACCACGTCAACCGGGGCGAGGACCCGGCCGCCGCACTGGACGCGCTGCCGGTCGAGGCCATCGCCTACGTCCACGTCGCGGGCGGCGTGGAGCGGGACGGCGTGTGGCACGACAGCCACGCCCACCCCGTGACCCGACCCGTCCTGGACGTACTCACCGAACTCTGCGCCCGCATCACCCCGCCCGGGGTGCTGCTGGAGCGCGACGAGGACTTCCCCGAGGGTGGCGAGCTCGCCGGTGAACTCGACGCGATACGCACTGTGCTGAAGGAGGCCCGCGATGTCCGGGCAGTGTGAGTCCATGACCGGCCGGGGCGGGCCCGACACCGGGTCGACGGCCTCGCAGGCCGACCGCAACGAAGCTCCGGAGACCGGCACCGAGGCGGCGCGGCAGCGGCTCGCTCTCGCGCAGACCGCGCTGCTGTCGGCCCTGGTCGCCGGGACGCCTGCCCCGGAAGGCTTCGACCGTGCCCGGCTCCGCGTGCAGAGCAGGGCGTTGACCGCCAAGCGGGCGTCCGTCGTGGCCAAGGTGGCTCCCGAGCTGCCCGGGATCCTCGGCGAGGACTACCGGGCCGCCTTTACCGACTACGCACGGCACCGCCCCATGAGCGGCGGCTACCGGCAGGACGCCCTGGACTTCGCGACGTTTCTGCTGGCCCAGGACCGTCCCCAGGATGCTGCCGCACGCCGGGAGCTGACGCAGTGGTGGCGCGACCGCGCGGGACCGCGGCCGCCGTCGGCCGGGCCTCTGTCCCGCCTCGCGCGTGCCCTGCGGCGTGCACCGGGCCGGGGGTGACCGCCATGTCTTTCGACATCTCCTTCGCGCAAGGGGTGTATGCGGGCGTCCTCGCCTCGTCGCTGCTTCTCATCATCGGGGTGGCCGCCTCCGGCCGCCGGACGCGGTCCACCCGGCTGGTGGACGCCCCGACCCAGGATCCGTGGGAGATCGCCTTCCTCGCCGGCGGCCCTGCCCGGGTGGCGGACGCCGCGATCGCCACGCTGCACGAGGACGGCCGGCTCGCGATCGGCGGTCCCGGCGTGGTGAGCGTACGTCAGGCCATTGCCCGGGACCCGGTCGAGCAGGCGGTGCTCGACACCCTCGCCCGGACACCGGGAGGGGCGCTGGCCATGCTGCGCGCCGGCTTGATGCGCAGCCCCGCGGTCCAGGAGATCGGCGACCGGCTGCAGGCGCGGGGCCTGATGCGCAATCCGCGGCGCGCCCGGGTCTGGCGGAGGCTGGCCGGCGCACACATGGCGGCGTGCGCGGCTGTCCTCTTCCTCAGTGTGCTGCTGACGCTCTCGGGGGCGATCGAGGAGGCTTTCGACGAACCACCCACCTTCTTCACCATCGCCCCGGCGGTGTTCGTGGGCGTCGCCGTCGGATCGATCTGCAAGCGCACGGCCGGCCGCCGGATCACCAAGGCGGGGTCCTTCACGCTGCACACGGCGCGGGTGACCCACGCCCCCGCCGCCCCGGGCGCGACCCTGCGTCCCGCCGGACTCGTGGTGGCGCTCGGCGGCACGGCCCTGCTCACCGACGGGGTCCTGCGGCAGCAGCTCGCGGAGGCACAGCGTGCCCAGGCGTCGTACACCGGCTCCGCCACCACGTCCGGCGGTTCCTCCGGGTACGACTCCGGCTGGAGTGCTCCGGGCGACGGCACGGCGTCGTGGTGCGGTTCCTCCGACGGGGGTTCCGGTTCGGGGTGCGGCAGTTCGTCGTCCGGCGGCTCGTCGTGCGGCAGCGGCTCGTCGTGCGGCAGCGGGTCGAGCAGCTGCGGCGGGTCGTCCTCCGGTGGGTCGAGCTGCGGCGGGGGCTCCAGCTGCGGCAGCTGACGCGGGCCGGGAGGCCGGGGAGCACCGGAGGCCACGTCACCGAACGGGACGCCGGCACCGGCAGGGACGGCGGTGACGACACCGGCCACAGGGGTACCCGTGCGCCCGGACGACACGGCCGGCGGGGCGGGCGCGCGAGGCGTCAGCAGTGCCGGGGCCAGGGGTCGACCGACGCCCGCGCCACCCTCAGGGCGCTCGCCGTCCACGGGCCGGACGCGCTCGCCGGTCCCGCCCTGCGGGCGGCGCTCCACTCTTCCGGGGTATAGCTGCCGACACCGGTGCCCGGTGCTTTACATCGGCAACGACCGCCTCAACTATCCCTTTTGTATGCACACCGTGCGGCCCAGTGCACCAGCCTCTCGCCGTGCGCCGCGCACCACGCACCACACGAAGGGACGTTCGTGAGAGCACTCGCGTTGTACGGCACCATCGGGTCGCTGGTCCTGACCGCCCTCGCCACCGCCCCGGCGGATGGTGCCACCGGGCCCTCGACAGCGCCGCCGGCCCCTGTCCCCCACCCCATTGCCTTCGGTCGGTGCGCACCGGTGGAGCATCTGCCCGCCACCGTCGAGTGCGGCAAGGTGACCGTCCCGCTCGACTACGCCCGCCCCAACGGCAAGAAGATCGACCTCACCGTCAGCCGGATCCGGGCCACCGCGCCCAAGGAGCGCCAGGGCGCCCTGGTCTTCAACCCCGGCGGTCCGGGCGCGAGCAGCATGGAGTTCCCGCTCTACGGCGCGCTCCCCAAGTGGCGCAAGACGGCCCGCGCCTACGACTTCGTCGGCTACGCGCCGCGCGGTGTCGGCCGTTCGGCTCCGCTGTCCTGCCAGAACCCGAAGGAGTACACCAAGGCGCCCACCGAGAGCCAGAAGTTCCCCACCGACGAGTTCAAGCGCCAGAAGCAGGCACAGGCCAAGGCGTACGCCCAGGGCTGTGCCCGCAACGCCGGGGCGGACCTGCCGTTCTACAACTCGGTCAACAACGCCCGCGACCTGGACATGGTGCGGGCCGCGCTCGGTGAGAAGAAGCTGACGTACATGGGCGCGTCCTACGGGACGTACTTCGGCGCCGTCTACGCGACGCTGTTCCCGGGCCACGTGCGCCGGATGGTCTTCGACAGTGTGGTCAACCCCGATCCCCGGCAGATCTGGTACCGCAACAACCTCGACCAGAACATCGCCTTCGAGCGCCGCTGGGGCGACTGGCTGCGCTGGGTCGCCAAGCACCACACCCACTACCGCCTCGGCAAGGACGCCAAGGCGGTGCAGCGCGCTTACGACTCGGCCGTGAAGAAAATCCGCCGCACCCCCCTCAACGGCAAGATCGGTCCCGCCCAGCTCCAGGCCGCCTTCCTCAAGACCGGCTACAACGACGCCTACTGGCCGCTGCGCGCCGAGGCGCTCGCGGGCTTTGCGCACGGCAACTCCAAGCCGCTGATCGCCCAGGCCACTCCGCGGGCCGAGGGCGCCAAGGCCGAGGAGAACGGCAACGCCGTCTACACCGCCGTCGAGTGCAACGACGCGGCGTGGCCGCGCGACTGGCAGACCTGGGACCGTGACAACACCGAGGTCGCGCGGGTGGCACCGTTCGAGACCTGGGACAACGCCTGGATGAACCTGCCGTGCGCCTACTGGCCGGACCGCTCGGCGTCGGCCCAGGCGGGGATCGCGGCCGCGGCCGACAAGACGATCCGCCAGGCCGCCGAGGGCGGCGACCGCAGCGGCGACAACGGCCTGGCCGAGGCCACCGCGCACGCCGCAGCGACCGGCGTGGACGACGCGCTCAACCCCGGGCTCCACGGTCCGGTCGACGTCCGCACGGAGCCCGGCGCGCTGCCCCCGGTGCTGCTGCTCGCGGCGGAGCGGGACGCGGCGACGCCGTACCCGGGCGCGCTGGAACTGCAGCGGCGGCTGGCCGGCGCCGCGCTGGTCACCGAGAACAAGGCGGGCACGCACGGCATCGCCCTCGGCGACAACGACTGCGTGAACGCGTACACCGAGGCGTATCTGCTGCACGGCAAGGTCCCCGGGCACCGGGTGTACTGCGCCCCGCGCGCCGAGCCGGAGCCGGGCAAGCCGGCGGTGCGGAAGAAGTAGCGCCGACAGCCGCGGCACCGAGGAACAGCACTGCGGGCCGTCCCCCGAGGGGGCGGCCCGCAGTGCTGTGCTGCGCGGTCAGGCCAGGCCGGTGACCAGCTCGGAGACCGGCTTGCGACGGCCGGTGTAGAACGGGATCTCCTCGCGGACGTGGCGACGCGCCTCGGAGCCCCGCAGATGACGCATCAGGTCGACGATGCGGTAGAGCTCGTCGGCCTCGAACGCCAGGATCCATTCGTAGTCGCCCAGCGAGAAGGACGGCACGGTGTTGGCGCGGACGTCCGGGAAGCCCCGGGCCATCTTCCCGTGGTCGGCGAGCATCCGCCGGCGGTCCTCGTCGGGGAGGAGGTACCAGTCGTAGGAGCGCACGAAGGGATAGACGCTCACGTAGTCGCGGGCGACCTCGTCGGCCAGGAAGGCCGGGATGTGCGACTTGTTGAACTCGGCGGGGCGGTGCAGCGCCATGTTCGACCAGACGGGCTCCAGCGCGCGGCCGAGGCGGGTGCGGCGGAAGAGGTTGTACGCCTCCTGAAGCGCGTCCGAGCTCTCGGAGTGCCACCAGATCATGAGGTCGGCGTCGGCGCGCAGGCCGGACACGTCATAGGTGCCGCGCACCACGACGTCCTTGGCCGAGAGCTGCGAGAACAGCTCCTCGACCTCGTCGGCGTAGCCGCTGCGGTCCTCGGGGAGCACATCACGCAGCTTGAAGACCGACCAGAGGGTGTAGCGGATGACCTCGTTGAGGTCCTTCGCCTTCTTGCCGGCGTTCGGGGCCTTCTCCGGCGCGGCCGCGGAGGTCGCGGCCTCGGAAGCGGGGGTGGAAGCGTCTGTCATGCCGTCCATTGTCCCTCGCTCCGGGCGGCGCCCGGCGTCAGGGTCCCGAGGATCTCGTCCGCGGCACGCCGCGCGGAGCCGACGCAGGCCGGGATGCCGACGCCGTCGAAGACCGCGCCGCACACCCGCAGCGCACCCGGCAGGCCGGCCACCGCCTCACGGATCGCCGCCACCCGCGCCAGGTGGCCGACGTCGTACTGGGGCAGGCCGCCGTCCCAGCGGGTCACGGTGGTCGCGACCGGCCGGGCGGCCAGGCCGACCGCCGCACCGAGGTCGGCGAGCGAGAGAGCGACCAGGTCTGCGTCGTCGCGACGGAGGTCGGCGTCGTCGCCGTACCGGCCGATGGACGTGCGCAGGACGAAGAGGTCGGGGTCGGCGTCCCCGATCCAGCCCCACTTGCGGCCGGCGAACGTCGCGGCCTTGATCCGGTGGCCGTCGACCGGCGGTACGAGGAAGCCGCTGCCTTCGGGCACCGTGTTCAGATCGGACCGGCGGAAGGCCATGGTGACCAGCGCCATCGAGGCGTAGTCGACGCCTGCCAGCTCGGTGGCGGCGGCCGGGCAGTCGGGGCGCAGGAGGCGCGCCGCGTCGCCGGCCGGCGCGGCCATGACCACCGCGTCCGCCCGGATCGACCGGTCGCCGGCGCGGACCGTCCAGCCGTCCCCGGCCGTCCAGCCCAGCTCCCGCACCGGGGTGGCGAGGAGGATCTCGCCCCCCGCGCCGCGCACGGCGTCGGCGACGGCGCCCGGCAGGGTCCCGATGCCCCCTTCGATGCCCATGAAGACCGGTCCGCCGGGCGGCGCCGCCGCGGCCGCACGCGCCTGCACGGCCCGTACGCCCGCGATCAGTGACCGCTCGGCGCGAGCGGCGTCGAAGAGCTGCGGGACGGCGGCGCGCATCGAGATGCGGTAGGCGTCGCCCGCGTAGACGCCGCCGAGCAGCGGCTCGACGAGCCGGTCGACGACCTCGTGGCCGAGCCGTGCCGCGACATAACTGCCGACCGCGACATCCTCGCCCGCCTCGGTGCGCTCCAGCGTCTCGTCCCTGGCGATCCGCGCCAGCCCCTCCTCGGAGACCACCCCGGAGGCGGCGAGCAGGTCGAGGTCCCCGGGGACACCCATGACATGTCCCTTGGGCATCGGGCGCAGGGCGCCCCGGGTCCACAGGGACGCGGAGGCGGTGGTGGGCGGCTGCAGCCGGTCGCCGAGACCGACTTCACGGGCGAGCCCTACGGCTTCCGGCCGCCTGGCGAGCATGGACTCGGCCCCCAGATCGACCGGTACGCCCGCGATCTCGCCCGCGCGAAGCTTGCCGCCGAGCCGGGCCGAGGCTTCCAGGAGCGTCACCCGGGCGCCGCCCTCCAGGAGGCGGTGCGCCGCCGCCAGGCCCGAAATGCCCCCGCCGATGACGACGACGTGCCCGACGTCGCCGGGCTCCCGGACCGTACCTGTGTGCGCTGCGCTCATGTCCCCACTCTCTCAGAGGCCGTCGGACTGACGGCCGGTCGGGCCCGGCGACGGCCGGGAGTCCGCACGGAGTCCTGACCGTGACCTCATCGGGACCTGCGGACGGCAACCCCCGGTCGCCAGGGGTCGTCGAAAAGGCAACATCGGCACACCACTTCGGGGGGACAGGTCATGCGAGGAGCACGACGAGTACGGGGGACGTGGGGCCCACCGGCCGGGCGCCGGGCAGCCACGGCGGGTGTGCTGCTCGCGGCATCCCTGACCGTCGCCGGGTGCGGTGCGGCGGGCGAGGCGAGCACGGCCGGTGACGCGAGGTCCGACAAGGGGGCGGTCGCACCGAGCCAGGCGGCGGGCGGCCGCTACGCCCCGGGCGGGCAGCGAGCGGGCGACCGTGTCGACGGCGGGGCGACCGCGGAGGACGGCACGGCGGCGTCGGACGGTGCGAACGGCTCGGACCGGGACGGCAAGACGGCGAAGGCGGCCGCCGCCCAGATCATCAGGACCGCCACGGTCACCGTGCAGACCGAGGACGTGCCCGCGGCCGTGGCCAAGGCGCGGACCGCGGTGGACGGCGCGGGCGGCTACGTCGGTGACGAGACCACCGATCAGGACTCCGAGGGTCACGACAGGTCGCGGATCGTGCTGCGGGTCCCTCCCGCGGAGTACGACGCCGTGCTGGCGCGGCTCTCCGGGCTCGGCAAGCTCGTCTCCCGCCAGGTCTCGGCCAAGGACGTCACCGACCAGGTGGTGGATGTCGACAGCCGGATCGCGACGCAGCGGGCGAGTGTGGCGCGCGTCCGCACGCTCCTCCAGAAGGCGACGACGATCAGTGACATCGTCTCTCTGGAGTCCGAACTCACCACCCGCCAGGCGAACCTGGAGTCCCTCCAGGCCCAGCTGAAGTCCCTCAAGGACCGGACGGGGACGGCCACCGTGACGCTGCTGCTGCGCGAGCCGGACGCGGCCCCGGAAGAGGAGTCGGACGACCCGACGTCCTTCGGGGACGCGCTCTCCGGCGGCTGGCACGCCTTCACGGCAGCCGTGCGGTGGGTGCTGGTCGTGATCGGCGCGGTGCTGCCGTTCGCGGTGGCCGGGTCCCTGCTGTACGGGCTGTGGCGGCTGATCCGCAACCGGATACCGGCCGGTCTGCGCCGGCGGCGCGGCCCGGGCGGGGACACCGCGAAGGCCGCGCTCGCGCAGCAGCCCGCCGGTCCCGTGCCCGGCGAGGCCGACGCCGCGCACCCGGCGGCGGACGCGTCCGCCGCCGCAGGCGCCAGGGGAGCCACCCGCTCTCCGGAAGGTGGCTGACGGCCCCGTTGACAGCAGCGGGCGGCGGGCAAAGACTCGGACCGGGCGGTCTCGATCTTCGTATCCGCCCGCCGACCATCGAGCCGGGACAGCGAGGACACCGTCTGATGACCGACCCACGCGTACGGGATGTCTATGTCGTCGATGCCGTACGGACCCCCGTCGGCAAGTACGGCGGCGCCCTGGCCGGAATCCGGCCCGACGACCTGGCCGCCCATGTCGTCAAGGCGCTGGTGGACCGCACGCCCGAGCTTGATCCGGCCCGGATCGACGATGTCTGCTTCGGCGACGCCAACGGCGCGGGCGAGGACAACCGCAACGTCGCGCGGATGGCCGTCCTGCTCGCCGGGCTGCCGGTGACCGTCCCCGGTGTGACCGTCAACCGCCTGTGCGGGTCCGGTCTGGAAGCGGTGATCCAGGCTGCCCGCGCCATCGCGCACGGCGATGCGCACATCGCCGTGGCCGGCGGCGTGGAATCGATGAGCCGCGCGCCGTACGTCCTGCGCAAGCCCGACCGCGCCTTTCCCGCGGGCCACCAGGAGATGTACTCCTCCACGCTGGGCTGGCGAATGGTCAATCCGCGGATGCGCCCGGAGTGGACGGTGTCGCTGGGCGAGGGCGCCGAGCTGATCGCCGACCAGCACGGCATCACCCGCGAGCAGCAGGACGTCTTCGCACTGGCCAGCCATCAAAAGGCCGCCCGGGCCTGGCGGGAGGGTGCGTACGACGCGGAGGTCGTGCCGCTTCCCGGCGTGGAGCTGGAGCGCGACGAGACGATTCGCGAGGCGTCGTCACTGGAGGCGCTGTCCAAGCTGAAACCGGTGTTCCGTGCCGCCGGCGGCACCGTCACGGCCGGCAACTCCTCCCCGCTCAACGACGGCGCGGCCGCGCTGCTGCTGGTCGACGAGGAGGGCCTGCGGGCCACCGGGCGCGAGCCCCTGGCCCGTATCCGGGCGAGCGCCGTGACCGGCGTCGAGCCGCAGCTCTTCGGGCTGGGCCCGGTGGAGGCCGTGCGGCATGCCCTGGAGCGGTCCGGGCGGGGCCTGGCCGAGGTGGCGACGTTCGAACTCAACGAGGCGTTCGCGGCGCAGGCGCTGGGGTGCGTCGGCCAATGGCCGGAACTCGACCCGTCCGTGGTGAACCCACGCGGCGGCGCCATCGCCATCGGTCACCCCTTGGGCGCGTCCGGTGCCCGTCTCGCGGGCTCCGTGGCCCATCAGCTGGCGGCACTCGGCTCGGGTACGGGCCTGGCCGCGCTGTGCATCGGCGTGGGGCAGGGGCTGGCGCTCGTGCTGGAGCGATAGGGAGCCGGCCCGCTCCGTAACCGTCCCGAGTGAGGAAGTGACGATGCGGGAGAGCAGCCGGGCACAGCTCGGCGACGTCGCCGTGCCGGACGGTACCGCCGCGCCTCCCCGCGGACTGATCATTTTCCTGAACGGTACGTCCAGTTCCGGCAAATCGAGCATCGCCGATGCGCTGCTGCACACCCTCGACGAACCGTGCTTCCACATGCCCGTCGACTCCTTCCACGCCATGCGGTCCCGCAAGGAGCTGTCGCCGGACGACCTGCGGGCCGTGCTCCACCGCACCTGGCGGGGCTTCCACCGGGCGGTCGCCGGGATGGCGGACGGCGGCAACACCGTCGTGGTGGACCACGTCCTGAGCCAGCCCTGGCGACTGCGTGACTGCCTCGGCCTGTTCGCTCCCCGGGACGTCGTCTTCGTGGGCGTCCGCTGCTCCCGGCAGGAGGTGGAGCGGCGCGAGCGCGCCCGCGGTGACCGCCCGACGGGTCTGGCCGCCGCCCAGATGGAGAACGTGCACGCCCACGGCGTCTACGACATCGAGTGCGACACGACCTCCACCGGCCCGGCGCAGTGCGCCCGGCAGATCAAGGACTTCCTCCCCCGCCGCCCGACCCCCACCGCCTTCGAAAAGCTCCGCCTGATCCACCAGGGCCGGGCGGGGCAAGGTGGCGAGACCGGCGCGGCGGGGCCCACCGGGACGTGACCCACGCGGTAAGGGGTACCAGAAGCGGCGCGGCGCGGACGCGCCACGCGGACGGCTGAGGGAAGGGCGCGGGATGGCAGAGCGACTGGTGATCGTCGGCGGCGACGCGGCGGGCATGGCGGCGGCCTCACAGGCCCGGCGGCTGAAGAAGCCCGACGAGCTGGAGATCACCGCCTTCGAGCGGGGCCACTTCACCTCCTATTCCGCCTGCGGCATCCCGTACTGGGTCGGCGGCGATGTGGACGGCCCGGACGCCCTGATCGCCCGCAGCGCCGAGGAGCACCGCGAGCGCGCCATCGATCTGCGGATGCGTACCGAGGTCACCGAGCTCGACCTCGACCGCGGCCGGGTGCGCACCCGCGACCTGGAGGACGGCGGCAAGGAGTCATGGACCGGCTTCGACAAGCTGGTGCTGGCGACCGGCGCCCGCCCGCTGCGCCCCGGCCTGCCGGGCATCGACGCCCCCGGCGTGCACGGTGTGCAGACCCTGGACGACGGCCAGGCCCTGCTCGACACGCTCACCGCCTCCTCCGGCAGGCGCGCCGTGGTCGTCGGCGCCGGCTATATCGGCGTCGAGATGGCCGAGGCGCTGATCCGCCGCGGCTACGAGGTCACCGTCCTCGAACAGAGCGAGCAGCCGATGTCCACCCTCGACCCGGACATGGGCAGCCTCGTCCACGAGGCGATGTGCGGCATGGGCATCGAGACCGTGTGCGGGGCGACCGTCACGGCCGTGCTGACCGATTCCGAGGGCCGCGCCCGTGCGGTCACCACGCAGGACGCGGAGTATCCGGCGGACGTCGTCGTGCTCGGCCTGGGCGTGCGCCCCGAGACCACCCTGGCCGAAGGGGCCGGCCTGCCGCTCGGCGAGTCCGGCGGGCTGCTCACCGACCTGGCGATGCGGGTGCGCGGCCACGACACCATCTGGGCGGGCGGCGACTGCGTGGAGGTCCTCGACCTGGTCTCCGGGCGTCACCGCCACATCGCGCTGGGCACCCACGCCAACAAGCACGGCCAGGTCATCGGCAGCAATGTGGGCGGCGGCTACGCCACCTTCCCCGGCGTCGTGGGCACCGCCGTCAGCAAGGTCTGCGATCTGGAGATCGCCCGCACCGGGCTGCTGGAGGCCCAGGCCCGCGCCGCCGGCCTCGCGTTCGTCACCGCCACCGTCGAGGCCACCAGCCGCGCCGGCTACTACCCGGGGGCCCGCCCGATGCACGTGAAAATGCTCGCCGAGCGCCGTACGGGCCGACTGCTCGGCGTGCAGATCGTGGGCCACGAGGGCGCGGGCAAGCGGGTGGACATCGCCGCGGTGGCGCTCACCGCCGGGATGACGGTGGAGCAGATGACCGCCCTGGACCTCGGCTACGCCCCGCCGTTCTCCCCGGTGTGGGACCCGGTGCTGGTCGCGGCCCGCAAGGCGACGGCGGCCGTGCGGTCCGCGGGCATCTGACCGGCGGGGCGGCGCCCGCTCAGCGCGCCGTCTGGGTGTGGACGTACTCGACGAGGCGGGTCAGCGTCTCCGGGTCGGTGCTGGGCAGCACGCCGTGGCCGAGGTTGAAGATGTGGCCCTCAAGACCCGCCGCGGCGTCCAGCACCTCGCGGGCCTTGGCCTCCACGGCCTCCCGGGGGGCGAAGAGCACAGCCGGGTCGATGTTGCCCTGGAGCGCCTTGCCGGGGCCGACCCGGCGCGCGGCCTCGTCCATCGGGACCCGCCAGTCGGCTCCGACGACATCCGCGCCCGCCTCGCCCATCAGGCCCAGCAGCTCGCCGGTGCCCACGCCGAAGTGGATGCGCGGCACGCCGTAACCGGCGACCGCGTCGAAGACCTTGGCGGAGGCGGGCATCACGGAGCGCTGGTAGTCGGCGGGCGAGAGCGCCCCGACCCAGGAGTCGAAGAGCTGGACGGCGCTCGCCCCGGCCTCGATCTGCACCTTGAGGAAGGCGGCGGTGATGTCGGCGAGCCGGTCCAGGAGGTCGGCCCACAGCTGCGGGTCGCCGTACATGAGCGCCTTGGTGCGCTCGTGGTTGCGGGACGGGCCGCCCTCGACGAGGTAGCTCGCGAGCGTGAAGGGAGCACCGGCGAATCCGATGAGGGGGGTGGCGCCCAGCTCGCGGACGAGCATGCCGATGGCCTCGGTGACGTAGTCGACGTCACCGGGCTCCAGGAGGCGCAGCTGCTCCAGGTCCGCGCGGGTGCGGATCGGGTTCTCGACGACCGGGCCGATGCCGGGCTTGATGTCGAGGTCGATGCCGATGGCCTTGAGCGGCACGACGATGTCGCTGAAGTAGATCGCCGCGTCGACGCCGTGCCGGCGGACCGGCTGCAGGGTGATCTCGGTGACCAGGTCGGGCCGCATGCACGAGTCGAGCATCGCGATGCCCTCGCGGACCTTGCGGTACTCCGGCAGTGAGCGCCCGGCCTGGCGCATGAACCACACCGGCGTGTGCGGCACCGGCTCGCGGCGGCATGCCCTGAGGAATGCCGAGTCGTACGTTCCGCTCTGCTGCTGGCCCGTGATGGGGGTCTCCCCTGCTCGATCCGAGTGGAGGCTCTGGGGAAGGTCGTTGGCGCTCACGCCCAAATCTTCGCACGTGCCCGAGGACACCTCCGAATGGGCGACGCGCGCATCGGGTGTCCTCCCCGTATGGCGGCCTCGTTCCCCCTACTCTTCCGGGCATGGCTGCGGCTCAAGAACACCTCGCGGACAGCGCGGACGAGACCCCGATCCCCTTCCGTCAGGCGGTCGAGGCGCTACGGGCTGCACGACTGCGGCCGGAGATCGAGATCGACCCGACTCCCCCGCCCAAGAGACTCGCCCCCTTCGCGTACGCGCTGGAGGCCGCGGTCGTCGAACCCGGCACCGGCCCGGACGGCGAGGACAAGGACCTGGCGGACGGCCGGCTGGTGCTGCTCCACCAGCCCGAGGGGCACGACGCCTGGCAGGGCACCTTCCGGGTGGTGACGCTGACGCGGGCGGAACTGGAGCCGGAGATGGGATCCGACCCGCTGCTCCCCGAAGTGTCGTGGTCCTGGCTCACCGGCGCGCTGGAAGCCCGCGGGGTGCGCTACGGCGAGCCGAGCGGCACGGTGACGCGGGCCGGCTCGCACTACTTCGGCGGGCTGTCCGCGCGGGAGCCCGCCACGCGGATCGAGATCAGGGCCTCGTGGACACCGACCGAGGGACCGGGCGGAGTGCCGGACATGGCGGCGCACCTGTCGGCCTGGTGCGATCTGCTGTGCCAGGTCGCAGGGCTGCCGCCGGCCTCGCTCGACACGGCGCGCGGCGGGGTCGTCCCGATGCCGCAGCGCCGCGGTCCACAGGCACGCTGAGCGCCTTTCCCCAACGGCCGGGCCCCGCCGCACGTCGCGGCGGGCCCGGCCGTTCCGCATGCCCGGGGCGTCCTCCCGGCATCGTGATCGTCCTCGCGGTCCGGGCCGCAGGGAACGGGCCGCCGCCCGCACGGCTCCGGCGGGCCCGACACTCCCTTAGGATCGAGCAAGCATCCGATTTGCCCGAATTGCCCCTAACTAAATCGTGATCAAACTCTAAAGTCCCGCTGGATTGCTGCCGAAGAGGTCAGTGACCCTTCAAACACGGATCATTCCGACGCCCCCGTCGGCTTCCCGCTTCCGTGCCCCCCGCCACTCCCCCCAGGAGGCCCGGTGTCTGTTCTCCTCGAGCAACCTTCGAGCCTGGTCGCCTACCGCCCGAACAAGCCGACGGCCATGGTCGTCGTGGCCGACCCTCGCGTTCGCTCCACCGTCACCCGCCACCTGTGGGCGCTCGGAGTGCGTGACGTGATCGAGGCGTCGTCCATCGCGGAGGCCCGTCCCCGCGTCGGCAACCCGCGCGATATCTGCGTTGCCGACGTCCACCTTCCAGACGGCTCCGGCCTCACTCTCCTCTCCGAGACGCGGGCCGCCGGCTGGCCCAACGGCCTCGCCCTGTCCGCCGCCGACGACATCGGCGCCGTGCGCAATGCCCTCGCGGGCGGCGTCAAGGGCTACGTCGTCACCGGCACCCGCACCAACCTCGGCCTTCCCGGCCGGCCCGGCGCCGCACCCATCGGCGCCAATGCCGCCCGTATGCAGCGTCGGCCTCCGGGCGCCCCCGGGCACCCCGGTGGCTACCGCGAGCTGTCGGGCCGCGAGGTCGAGGTGCTGCGGCTGGTGGCGGAGGGCCAGTCCAACAAGGCGATCGGCGTCTCGATGGGACTGTCCGCGCTGACCGTCAAGAGCCACCTCGCCCGCATCGCACGCAAGCTCGGAACCGGTGACCGGGCGGGAATGGTGGCGGTCGCACTGCGCACCGGCATCATTCACTGAGCCCGTCAGCCGCACGTCTCGCCCGTCGAGGGATCGTTCCCTCGACGGGCGACGTGCATACACAGATACCCTTGACTGGTGACCGACGCCCAAAAGACCGCAGCAGACACGACACTGCGAGCAGCCGGAGACTCGCCTCCGGATCCCCGACCGGCGCCGGTACCGCTGTTGGAGCCACGCGAAGGCATCCCCCCGGTGGTCGCCACCGATGAGGCGCTCGCCGAGGTCGTGGCCGCCTTCGCGGCCGGCACGGGACCCGTCGCCGTCGACGCGGAACGCGCCTCCGGCTACCGCTACGGCCAGCGGGCCTACCTCGTACAGCTGCGCCGCGAGGGCGCCGGCAGCGCACTGATCGACCCGGTCGGCTGCCCCGACCTCTCGTCGCTCGGCGATGCCATCGAGGACGCCGAGTGGGTCCTGCACGCCGCCACCCAGGACCTCCCGTGTCTGCGCGACATAGGGATGGTCCCCACCCGCCTGTTCGACACCGAGCTCGCCGGCCGGCTGGCCGGCTTCGCCCGGGTCGGCCTGGGCGCGATGGTCGAGAACGTCCTCGGCTTCGCCCTGGAGAAGGGCCACTCCGCCGTCGACTGGTCCACCCGGCCGCTGCCCGAGCCGTGGCTGCGCTACGCCGCACTCGACGTCGAACTGCTGGTGGACCTGCGCGACGCGCTGGAGGAGGAGCTGGAGCAGCAGGGCAAGCTGGAATGGGCACGTCAGGAGTTCGCCGCGATCGCCGCCGCTCCCCCTGCCCCGCCCCGCAAGGACCCCTGGCGCCGCACCTCGGGCATGCACAAGGTGCGCAGGCGTCGCCAGATGGCGGTCGTCCGTGAGCTGTGGACGGCCCGCGACCTGGTCGCCCAGCGCCGGGACGTCTCCCCCGGCAAGGTGCTCGGCGACGGCGCGATCGTGGAGGCGGCGCTGAATCTGCCGCCGAACACCCACGCCCTGGCCGCCCTGCCCGGCTTCGGCCACCGTATGGGCCGCCGCCAGCTGGAGCAGTGGCAGGCCGCCGTCGACCGCGCGCGGAGCCTGCCCGACAACGAGCTGCCGCAGCCGGGCCAGCCGCTCAACGGCCCGCCGCCGCCCCGCTCCTGGGCCGACAAGGACCCGGCCGCCGCGGCCCGGCTCTCGGCCGCGCGCTCCGCGGTGACCGCGCTCGCCGAGAGCCTGAATCTCCCGCAGGAGAACTTGATCACGCCGGACACCGTCCGCAGGCTGTGCTGGGAGCCGCCGGCGCAACCGACGCAGGAGACGGTCGCCGAGGTGCTGGCCGGGCACGGCGCACGCCCCTGGCAGATCGAGAAGGTCGCGCCGCTCCTCACCGCCGCGCTGCTGACGGACACCGACGGCGACGACTGACACCGCCCGTGGCGCCCGGCCCGGCCCCGGGCCGGGCGCCGCTCAGTCGCGGTCGACGTGCTTGCGCAGGATCTTGCCGTCGGTCGCGCCGATGTCGTACGTCGTCTTGTTCCAGTTGTCCTGGGTGACGATGTCGACGGCCCAGGAGAGCGTGCCGTTGCCGAAGCCGCCGAGTTCGACGGAGCTGACGGTCCCCCGTTGCCTGGCGGAGGCGGTCCGTACGGCCTGCTGCGCGGTCACCGTGGACCTGCCGAGCCGGCCGGCCAGCTCCCGCTTGTCCTCCGCGTCCTGATCGGGCTCGGCACGCGGCGGGTCCGCCTTTCCGGTGGCCGCGTCGACGCGGACGGTGTGGGCGGTGCCGTCGGCCGTCGCCACCTCCGTCTCCCAGGCCGCGCCGCCGCCCGGGGCGCCCTCGAGTTCGGCGGAGACCGGCTCGGTGGCCGGGACGGCCGCGATCGCGGCCGTCAGGGCCTGCTCGTAGGTCACCTTGGCCTGCGGCACGAGGGCCCTGCGCTCGGCCTGGTCCTCGGTGAGCCCGCCGCCCGGGGAGGCCGGGGCGGAAGGGGACGCCGGGGCGGAGGGGGACGACGGCGCTCTCGGCGCCGGCGACCCCGCCGCACTGCTCTTCGTGGCGCCGTCCGCGACGCCGCTGTCCTCGTCCGCACAGCCCGCCAGCAGCGCCCCCGCGGCGGCGACGGCGATGACCACGCCGAGCGCGCGGGGCGCCGCCGGGCGGCGGCACGCTCCCGCGGTGCCAATTCTCTTCGCACACATATGGGCACTCTAAGTCCAATATGAGTAGATTCTGAGTACCCGTCGGACGTGCCTTCGTGCGCCCCGGTGACGGCCGCGCCCGCACGGGTCCCGGGCCGCACTTTCCGCCTCCTCCCGGTGTGACGTTCGCCGCTCCGGGCGGTGGGGGTGTGCAGCTTGGTTACCCGTAAGTAGCATGTGGGGTGTGAAGCGTCCCCCGGGGCGCCCCGCAGCAGTGCCATCCCGCACCTGGAGGAGAGCCAACGTGCCTCGTACCGCTAGGGACGTCGTCTTCGTCGACGGCGTCCGCACCCCGTTCGGCAAGGCGGGCCCCAAGGGCATCTACCACGAGACCCGCGCCGACGATCTCGTCGTGAAGGCCATCCGGGAGCTGCTGCGCCGCAACCCGGCCCTGGACCCCGCGAAGATCGACGAGGTCGCCATCGCCGCGACCACCCAGATCGGTGACCAGGGCCTGACCCTGGGCCGCACCGCCGGAATCCTCGCGGGTCTGCCGCAGTCGGTCCCCGGCTTCTCCATCGACCGCATGTGCGCCGGCGCGATGACCGCCGTGACGAGCATGGCCGGTGGCGTGGCGTTCGGCGCGTACGACGTCGCCCTCGCCGGCGGTGTCGAGCACATGGGGCGCCACCCCATGGGCGAAGGCGTCGACCCCAACCCGCGCTTCGTGTCGGAGAAGCTCGTCGACCAGTCGGCCCTGTTCATGGGCATGACGGCGGAGAACCTCCACGACCGCCTGCCGCACCTCACCAAGCAGCGCGCCGACGAGTACGCCGTGCGCAGCCAGGAGAAGGCCGCCAAGGCGTACGCCAACGGCAAGATCCAGGCCGACCTGGTGCCGATCTCGGTGCGCCGTACCAACGCCGAGGCCGGCGAGACCGGCTGGGGCCTGGCCACCGCCGACGAGCCGATGCGTCCGGGCACGACCCTGGAGAACCTCGCGGGCCTCAAGACCCCGTTCCGTCCGCACGGCCGGGTCACCGCGGGCAACGCCGCCGGCCTCAACGACGGCGCGACCGCCTCGCTGATCGCCGCCGAGGACGTGGCGCGCGAGCTGGACCTGCCGGTCAAGATGCGCCTGGTGGACTTCGCCTTCGCCGGCGTCGAGCCCGAGGTCATGGGCATCGGCCCGGTCCCGGCGACCGAGAAGGCGCTGGCCAAGGCCGGTCTGACGATCGACGACATCGGCCTGTTCGAGATCAACGAGGCCTTCGCGGTGCAGGTGCTCTCGCTCCTGGACCACTACGGCATCGCGGACGACGACCCGCGTGTCAACCAGTACGGCGGCGCGATCGCCTTCGGCCACCCGCTGGCCTCGTCCGGCGTCCGTCTGATGACGCAGCTGGCCCGGCAGTTCGAGGAGCAGCCGAACGTCCGCTACGGCATTACCTCCATGTGTGTCGGCTTCGGCATGGGTGGAACGGTCATCTGGGAGAACCCGCACTTCGAGGGGAACAAGTGAGTACTACCGCTGAGCTGTTGAAGGGTGCGGCAGAGCTGTTCCCCGACGAGGTCGTGACGCAGGCGCACGTGCGCCACCTCGACCTGCCCCAGGGCGCGGGCAAGTTCGCGCTCATCACGCTGGACAACGGCCTGGACCACACCAAGCCGACCACCTTCGGGCCCCAGTCGCTGGCGAACCTCAACGTCGCCGTCGACCAGGTCGAGAAGGAGGCCGCGGACGGCACCATCGTCGGTGTCGGCATCACCGGCAAGCCGTTCATCTTCGCGGTCGGCGCCGACCTCAAGGGCGTCGAGCTGCTCAAGCAGCACGACGACGCGCTGGCCATCGGCAAGGGCGGCCACGACGTCTTCAAGCGTCTTTCCGGCCTGGCCGTACCGACCTTCGCCTACTACAACGGCGCGGCGATGGGCGGTGGCGTCGAGGTCGGTCTGCACTGCACCTACCGCACCGTCTCCAAGGCCCTGCCGGCCTTCTCGCTGCCCGAGGTCTTCCTCGGTCTGGTCCCGGGCTGGGGCGGCTGCGTCCTGCTGCCGAACCTGATCGGCGCGGACCGCGCGGTCTCGGTCATCATCGAGAACTCGCTGAACCAGAACAAGCAGCTCAAGGGCAAGCAGGTCTTCGAACTCGGGATCGCCGACGCGCTCTTCGAGGGTGCGGACTTCCTGGAGCAGTCGCTGATCTGGACCGCGTCCGTCCTCAAGGGCGACACCGAGGTCGTACGGCCCGAGATCGACCGCGGGGCGGCCTGGGACGACGCCGTGGCGCGCGGCAAGGCCGTCGCCGACGGCAAGGTGCACGGTGCGGCCCCGGCCGCCTACCGCGCGCTGGAGATCATCGAGGCCGCCAGGAACGGCGACCTCCAGCAGGGCTTCGACGCCGAGGACCAGGCCCTCGCGGACCTGATCATGGGTGGCGAGCTGCGCAGCGGCATCTACGCCTTCAACCTGGTGCAGAAGCGCGCCAAGCGTCCTGCCGGTGCCCCGGACAAGAAGCTGGCCCGCCCGGTCACCAAGGTGGGCGTCGTCGGCGCCGGTCTGATGGCTTCCCAGCTGGCGCTGCTGTTCGCGCGCCGCCTGGAGGTCCCGGTCGTTCTCACCGACATCGACCAGGCCCGGATCGACAAGGGCGTGGAGTACGTCCACGGCGAGATCGACAAGCTGCTGCTCAAGGGCCGGGTGAACCAGGACAAGGCCAACCGCCTCAAGGGCCTGGTCTCCGGTCACCTCGACAAGGCCACCGCCTTCGGCGACGCGGACTTCGTCATCGAGGCCGTCTTCGAGGAGATGGGCGTCAAGCAGAAGGTGTTCGCCGAGGTCGAGGCGGTCGTGCCGGAGCACGCCATCCTCGCCACCAACACCTCCTCGCTGTCGGTCACCGAGATGGCGTCGAAGCTCCAGCACCCCGAGCGGGTCGTGGGCTTCCACTTCTTCAACCCGGTCGCGATTCTGCCGCTGCTGGAGATCGTGCGGGCGGAGAAGACCGACGACGCGTCGCTGGCCACCGCCTTCTCGGTCGCCAAGTCCCTGAAGAAGACGGCCGTGCTGACGAAGGACGCCCCCGCGTTCGTCGTCAACCGCATCCTGACCCGCTTCATGGGCGAGATCCAGAACGTCATCGACGAGGGCACCCCGGTCGACGTCGCCGAGAAGGCCATCGAGCCGCTCGGTCTGCCGATGTCGCCGCTGGTGCTGCTGGAGCTGGTCGGCCCGGCGATCGGCCTGCACGTCTCGGAGACGCTCAACCGCGCCTTCCCGGACCGCTTCACCGTCTCGCCGAACCTCGCCGCCGTCGTCAAGGCCGGCAAGCGTGGCTTCTACGTCTACGACTCCGGGAAGCCGGAGCTGGACCCGGAGGTCGCCGCCCTCCTCGAGCAGGGCGACTCGGTCCTGACCGAGGAGCAGGTCCGCGACCGCGTCCTGGACGCCGTCGCGCAGGAGATCGGCCTGATGCTGGACGAGGGTGTCGTCGCCGAGGCGCAGGACATCGACCTGTGCCTGATCACCGGCGCCGGCTGGCCCTTCCACCTGGGCGGCATCACGCCGTACCTGGACCGCGCGGGTGTCTCCGAGCGGGTGACCGGCAAGCGGTTCCTGGAGCCGGGCGTCGCGAGCGTGCCCGCGTAAGCGCGCGCAGCTGACGGAAGGATGCGCGGGCCGGCTCGGCGGAGCCGGCCCGCGCATCCGTGCGTCCGGGGGCTGTGCGGGGCGCTCCGGGGGGCCGGTCCTTCGTGTCAGGACGCCGCGGCAGAACGGCGTGGGAGGGTGGCGCCATGGATTCCTTGGTCATTGTCGATGCCGCGAACGTGGTCGGCTCGGTGCCCGACGGTTGGTGGCGGGACCGGCACGGCGCGGCGGAGCGGCTGCGTGACGCACTGCGGCAGTACGTCGCCGGCGGGCTGCCCGGAATCGTCGAGCCGCCGGTGGAAATCGTCCTCGTGGTGGAGGGCGCGGCGCGCGGCGTGGCGTCCGTCGACGGCGTGCGGGTGGAGTCCGCGAGCGGCAGCGGCGACGACCGGATCGTGGAACTGGTCGCCGAGGAGGGCGGCGGCGAGCGGGCGTGTCTCGTGGTCACCGCGGACCGTGGGCTGCGGGAGCGTGTCGAGGCGCTGGGGGCCCGGGTGGCGGGGCCGCGTGCGGTGTGGGGCCGGCGCGACGGCGGGCAGGGCGGCGGGCAGGCTTCCCGGGGCTGACAGGGGCGGCTACGCGGGGTCGCGGAGCCCGGCATGAGCACCATCCCTCCGGTTCTTCCCTACGCCCCTTCCGCGCTCAGACATGCCCCGGGTTTTCGCCGCACGCCCATTGTTTTCACCGGTTCTGCACATTCGATACGCGTGCGGCACGCGGAAAAGCAGAAGATGCCGACATCTCATGTCATCCCGCGCCCGGGCCACAACTGAAGACCGATCGAACGGTAAATACAGATATCCCTCGGACAGGCTTTGCCGCACTATTGCGTGCGGGTTGTCCAGGAGGTGTGCCCCCTGGGGGTTCGTCCGTATCGGACCGGTAAAGCTGCACGTCAGAGCAATTGTGATCTCAAAGCGCGTACCGGAAAAAACGGGACGGCAAGTTGCCGGGCGGTCCGTCGGCGTGATTGCATCCTACGAGTGTGCGAGTCGTCAATTTTGGCTCCCGATTTCGGGAGCCGGACGCCCGCTGCACCGGTCGGATTCTTTTTCCCTCCACCCGGCCGGCATGACTTTTTTTCCTTCACCTCACCGCATCACAAGGAAGGCCCCCATGCGTAACGACGTCACCTCCGCGATCGCCACCGCCGAGATTTCCGACAGCGAGCTGGACAACATTGCCGGTGGCCTCGCCGCCGGTGCCGGCGCCGGTGCGCAGATCCACGCCGCCGGTCTGAACATCGACGCCACCCTCGGTGCGCAGGTCTCCCTCGCCCCCGGCCAGGCGCACGTCTCCGGCCTCGTCGCGGTGCACGCCTCCGGCGTCTGACAGCGACCGCCGCGACCTGCGTCGCGGCCGCCGGCCTGATACGGCCCACCGTCGCCGACGCGCACCGGTGAGCCGGCCGGACACCTCGAACCCCGGAACCCTCAGGTTCCGGGGTTCGCCCGTTCCACGGCGGCGACCCGTGGCGCGACGGGTGGCGGTGTCACATCTTCCGGTTCTGCCGCCCCCGGATGCCGAGGCGGCTGTGCGAGCGCCCGTACACGAAGTAGACGACGAAGCCGATCCCCATCCAGATCGCGAACCGCACCCAGGTCTCGGCAGGCAGATTGATCATCAGCCACAGTGAGGCGAGGACGGACAGCGCCGGGACCAACGGCACGAGCGGGGTGCGGAAGGACCGCGGCAGGTCGGGGCGTGAGCGGCGCAGCAGCACCACGCCGATGGCGACGACCACGAACGCGAACAGGGTGCCGATGTTGACCAGTTCGGCGAGTTCGTCGATGGAGGTGAAGCCGGCCACGACGGCGACGACACCGCCCAGCAGGAGGGTTGACCGGTAGGGGGTGCCGAAGCTCGGGTGGACGCGGGAGAAGACCCGCGGCAGCAGACCGTCCCGGCTCATCGCGAAGAACACCCGGCTCTGGCCGAGCAGCAGGATCATGCACACCGAGGTCAGACCGACGGCCGCGCCGAAGCTGATCAGCCCCGCGAAGAAGGGGTGTCCGAGGTCCTTGAAGGCATCGGCGAGCGGGGCGTCGGTGGAGAGCTTGCTGTACTTCTGCATGCCGGTGACGACGACCGAGACGGCGACGTAGAGGAAAGTGCAGATCGCGAGCGAGCCGAGGATGCCGCGCGGGACATCGCGCTGCGGGTTGCGCGTCTCCTCCGCGGCGGTGGCCACGATGTCGAAGCCGATGAAGGCGAAGAAGACCACGGCCGCCGCGGCGAAGATGCCCATCGTGCCGAAGTCGGCCGGGGTGAAGCCGAACATCACCTGGACGAGCGGCGCCGCCAGTCCGCCGCCGCCCTCGGTGGGCTTGCTCGGCGGGACGAAGGGCTCGTAGTTGGAGCCGGTGATGAGGAAGGCCCCGGCGACGATGACCAGCAGGACGACGGTGACCTTGATGCCGACGACCACCGCGGTCACCCGCGAGGACAGCTTCATCCCCAGCACGAGGATGACGGTCAGCAGCAGGACGAGGACGCAGGCGAGCAGATCGAAGCCGAACTCCCCCTCATGGGTGCCGGACAGCCCGGCGGGCAGCTGCACCCCCGCGGTGTCCAGCAGCGAGCGCACATAGCCCGACCACCCGACGGCGACCACCGCGCACCCCAGCGCCAGTTCCAGGATCAGGTCCCAGCCGATGATCCAGGCCGGCAGTTCACCGAGCGAGGCATAGGAGAAGGTGTAGGCCGAACCGGCCACCGGGACGGTGGAGGCGAATTCCGCGTAGCACAGCGCGGCGAGCGCACAGACGACACCCGCGACAACGAAGGAGAGGGCCACGGCGGGCCCGGCCTGCTCCTTGGCGATTTTTCCGGTGAGGACAAAAATGCCGGTGCCGATGACGACACCGACTCCGAAGACGGTCAGATCGAGCGCCGAGAGGGATTTCTTGAGCGCGTGCTCCGGCTCTTCGGTGTCCTGGATCGACTGCTCCACGGTCTTCGTGCGGAACATGCCGTGACTGCGGCGCGAATCGGGCTGTGTGCCGTGCTCTGTGCTCATGGGCGAACCTCCGCCTGGACGACCCTCGCAATTCTCCTGAACTGACCGAGTCTCCGTAATGGCGCGAAGCAGCCAGCTCCGGCGGGCCCTCGGGCGGCGGTGATTCACCCGATAGGGCGCGGCCGTGGGTATGCCGAAGGGCCGGCCGGAACACCCTTTCGGATGACCGGCCGGCCCCGTGCGGCAGTCGTGAGGTCAGTCGCGGGCGACCTCGGCCGGCTGCGCCTCGTCCTTGGTCCCCACGGAGTCCGCGCTGTCCTCGTAGCGGCCGTCGATCTTCGCGACCAGGCCGGTCACCTGACGGGCGATGTCCGGCGCGGTGAGCCCGATCTCGGCCATGACCTCCTTGCGGGAGGCGTGGTCGAGGAAGCGCTCGGGGATGCCGAAGTCGCGCAGCGGGAGGTCCACACCGGCGTCCCGCAGTGACTGGGCGACGGCCGAACCGACGCCGCCGCTGCGGATGTTGTCCTCGACGGTGACGACCACGCGGTGCTTGGCGGCGAGGCCGGGCAGCTCCGCGTCGACCGGCTTGACCCAGCGGGGGTCGACGACGGTGGTGGAGATGCCCTGCTTGTCGAGCAGGTCGGCGATCTCCAGGCACATCGGGGCGAGCGCGCCGACCGACACCAGCAGGACGTCGGGCCGGGTGACCGCGGCGGCGGGAGCGCGCAGCACGTCCATGCCGCCCACCCGTCCGACCGCCTCGACTGCCGGGCCGACGGCGCCCTTGGAGTAGCGCACCACGGTCGGCGCGTCATCGACCTCGACGGCCTCGCGCAGCTGGGCGCGGACCTGGTCGGCGTCGCGCGGCGCGGCGATCCGCAGGCCGGGCACGACCTGGAGGAGCGACATGTCCCACATGCCGTTGTGGGAGGCGCCGTCGGTGCCGGTGACACCGGAGCGGTCCAGGACGAAGGTCACGCCGCACTTGTGCAGCGCCACGTCCATCAGGACCTGGTCGAAGGCGCGGTTGAGGAAGGTCGCGTACAGGGCGAAGACCGGGTGCAGTCCGCCCGTCGCCAGACCCGCCGCGGAGACCGCGCCGTGCTGCTCGGCGATACCGACGTCGTAGACGCGCTCGGGGAAGGCGGTGGCGAACTTCTGGAGGCCGACCGGCTGCAGCATGGCGGCGGTGATCGCCACGATGTCGTCGCGCTCACGGCCGAGCTTGACCATCTCCTCGCCGAAGACGGACGTCCAGTCCGCACCGGAGGCCGCGACCGGCAGGCCGGTGTCGGGGTGGATGACGCCGATGCCGTGGAAGCGGTCCGCCTCGTCCTGCTCGGCCGGCTTGTAGCCGCGGCCCTTCTCGGTGAGGCAGTGCACGATGACCGGGCCGCCGAAGCGCTTGGCGCGCTGCAACGCGGACTCCAGCGCCTCCAGGTCGTGACCGTCGATCGGACCGACGTACTTCAACCCGAGGTCCTCGAACATCCCCTGCGGGGCGATGAAGTCCTTCAGCCCCTTCTTGGCGCCGTGCAGCGTCTCGTAGAGCGGCTTGCCGACGACCGGGGTGCGCTCCAGGATGTCCTTGCCACGGGCCAGGAAACGCTCATAGCCGTCCGTGGTGCGCAGCGTGGCGAGGTGGTCGGCCAGACCGCCGATGGTCGGCGCGTAGGAGCGCTCGTTGTCGTTGACAACGATGACGAGCGGGCGGTCCTTGGCGACGGCGATGTTGTTCAGCGCCTCCCAGGCCATACCGCCGGTCAGCGCACCGTCACCGATCACCGCCACGACATGGTCGTCCTTGCCGCGCACCTGGTTGGCCTTGGCCAGACCGTCGGCCCAGCCCAGCACCGTCGAGGCATGACTGTTCTCGATGACGTCGTGCTCGGACTCCGCCCGCGACGGGTAGCCGGACAGTCCGCCCTTCGCCCGCAGCTTCGAGAAGTCCTGACGCCCCGTGAGCAGCTTGTGCACATACGACTGGTGACCGGTGTCGAAGAGGACCCGGTCCTGCGGGGAGTGGAAGACACGGTGCAGGGCGATGGTCAGCTCGACCACACCCAGATTCGGCCCGAGGTGTCCGCCGGTCTTGGCGACCGCGTCGACGAGGAAGGTACGGATCTCCCCCGCCAGCTGCTCGAGCTGGTCGGGTCCGAGCCGGTCCAGATCGCGCGGTCCCTCGATGCGGGTCAGCAGCGCCACCCGTGCCTCCTTGTGCTGTCGAGCGTGTTCGAACCTGGTCGGGTCCGAGCTGGTCGAGCTTGCCGATCAGTCGAGTCTAATGTTCCGCCCGCTGCGCCGGTGGCCGGGCCTTGCGATGTATGTCACTCGGGTGACGCGCTCGCACGGCGCACGCTGCGCAAAAGGCGCCGGCCCCCACCAGATCGTGCCTGGTGAGGGCCTGGCCGGCCGGACGGGGCCGGGAGGGGCCGCGGGAGCGGCCCCTGGATCATGTTCTTCCGGCCGTTTTCTGGGTCCGCCGGGAGACCGAGTCGATCACGACGGCGGCGAGCAGCACCGCACCGGTGATCATGTACTGGATCTCGCTGGCCATGCCGAGCAGGTTCAGGCCCTGCTGGATGGACTGGATGACCAGCATGCCCAGCAGCGCGGACCAGATCTTGCCGCGGCCGCCGAAGAGGCTGGTGCCACCGATGACGGCCGCCGCGATGACGTTCATCAGGGTGTTGCCGGAGCCCAGGTTCTTGGTGGCGCCACCGGAGAGGCTGGCGATGAACAGTCCGCCGAAGGCGGCGAGCATGCCGGAGACGGCGAACACCGTGATGCGGATCTTGTTGACGTTGATACCGGCGCGCCGGGCCGCCTCGGCGTTGCCGCCGACCGCGAAGATCTGCCGTCCGTAGGCGGTGCGGCGCACCACGAAGTCGGCGAGGACCAGGACCGCGAGGAAGAGCACCAGTGCCAGCGGCAGGCCGCGGGCGCCCTGCGGCTCGTTGAGGACGTAGGCGACGGCGAAGGCGAGCAGCGCGACGACGCCGGTGCGCAGCAGGATCTCGCTGAGCGGGCGGGACGGCAGCACCGCGGTCCTGCGGCGCTTGGCGTCCAGCAGCAGCGACCCGGCATAGGCGAGGACGGCGATCAGCGCGAGACCGTACGCGGCGGCCTTGTCCTCGAAGTAGTAGCCGGTGAGGTTCTCCACCACGCTGCCGGTGGGTGTGTTGATGGAGCCTTCCTTGCCCATCATCCAGATCTGCAGGCCGCTCCAGCCGAGGAAACCGGCGAGCGTGACGACGAACGCCGGGACGCCGACCTTGGCGAAGAAGAAGCCGTGCAGGGCGCCGATGGCGATGCCGGCGGTGATGGCGATCAGTACCGCGAGCCAGTCGTTGACGCCGTTGGTGACGCTGAGCACCGCCCAGACGGCGGCGCCGACGCCGGCCACCGAGCCGACCGACAGGTCGATCTCGCCGAGCAGCAGGACGAAGACGATGCCGACGGCCATGATGCCGAGGCCGGAGGTGTAGACGCCGATGTTCGCGAGGCTGTCGGCGGACAGGAAGCTGCTGTTCTTCAGCTGGAAGACGACGGCGATGACGAGCAGCCCGATGACGACCGGGAGCGAGCCCAGCTCACCACCGCGCACCCGGCGCTTGAAGTCGCCGAGGTAGCCGGCGAAGCCCTGCTCGCGGACGAGCAGACGCGGGTCGACGGCTGCGGGCTGGGGCGTGTCGACGGCGGCCGGTGCGGCGGCCGGGGCCGCCGCGTCCTCGCCGGCCGCGGGCTGCTTGGTGAGGTCGCTCATGCGCTGGCCTCCTTCTTCACGTGGTCCGTGCGCGCCTTGCGGCGGGTGACGGCGTTGTCGGAGGCGCCGGTGATGGCGGCGATGACCGTCTCGTGCGAGGTGCCCTCGACGTCGAAGACGCCGTTGTTGCGTCCGAGGCGGAGCACCGCGACGCGGTCGGCGACGGCCTGCACGTCGGCCATGTTGTGGCTGATGAGGATGACGCCGAGGTTCCGCTCGCGCAGCCGTTCGACGAGGTCGAGGACCTGCGCGGTCTGCTCGACGCCGAGAGCGGCGGTGGGCTCGTCGAGGATGACGACCTTCGGGTCGCCGATCAGCGCGCGGGCGATGGCGACGACCTGCCGCTGGCCACCGGAGAGCGCGGCGACGGGGATGCGGACGCTGGGGATGCGGATGGACAGGGTGTCCAGCAGCTCCTTGGCGCGCTTCTCCATCGCGATCTCGTCCAGGACGCCGGCGGTGCGGATCTCGTTGCCGAGGTAGAGGTTGGCGACGACATCGAGGTTGTCGCAGAGCGCGAGGTCCTGGTAGACGGTGGCGACGCCGAGTTCCTGAGCGTCGTGCGGCTTGTTGATCCGGACCGCCGCGCCCTCCCACTCGATGGCGCCGTCGTCGACCGGGTGCACACCCGAGATGGTCTTGACGAGCGTGGACTTGCCGGCGCCGTTGTCGCCGACCAGGGCGACCACCTCGCCGGGGTGGATCTCCAGGGTGACGTCCGTGAGTGCTTGGACGGCGCCGAACCGCTTGGAGATTCCGCGCAACGCCAGCACAGGCGTAGCGGACACGTGAATCATCTCCTTCGCCGCCGTGGCAACGGCGGGGATGGTGCTGCGTGGAGCAGAGGGGGTGTTTTGCGAGGTGCGGTGGGTGCCGGCCGGAGCGGGAAGGGCTCGGGCGGCACCGGACCGGGGGCGCGGGGCCGCGGGCTGTGCCGCGCGGCCCCACGGAGCCGGGGTGCTTACTTGATGCCGGCCGCCTCGCAGGCCGCCTTGAGGTCCGCCGAGCAGATCTGGCTCGCCTTGTAGACCTTGTCCTTGATGATCGTGTCCGTGATGTTGTCCTTGGTCACGATCTGCGCGTCGTACAGCTTGGCGGGAATGCCCTTGACCTCACCGCTGAGGCTGTCGACCTTGGTGTCCGTCAGGGAGCCGATCTTCTCGCCCTTGAGCAGCTTGACCGCGATCTCGGCCGTGGAGTCGGCCTGCGGCTTGATCTGCTTGTAGATCGTGAACGCCTGGTCGCCCTTGAGGATCCGCTGCAGGCCCGCGAGCTCGGCGTCCTGGCCGCCGACCGGGACCTCGACGCCCTTCTGCTTGAGCGCGGTGATGATGCCGCCGGCCATGCCGTCATTGCCGGAGTAGACGCCCTGGAAGCCGTCCTTGCCGAGCGAGTCGAGGGCCGCGCCCATCTTCCGGTTGGCCTCGTCCGGCGACCAGTCGGGGATGTCCTGCTCGTACGCGATCTTCTTGACCTGCTTGTCGAGGACGCTGTGGGCGCCCTTCTTGAAGAACGGCATGTTCGGGTCGGTCGGCGAGCCGTTGATCATGACGACATTGCTGTCCTTGGCCTTGTCGCCGAGCGACTTGACCAGTGCCTCGCCCTGCAGACGGCCGATCTTCTCGTTGTCGTAGGACACGTAGGCGGAGATCTCACCCTCGGCCAGCCGGTCGTACGCGACGACCTTGACGCCCTTCTTGGCGGCCTGGTTGACCCAGGACTTGGTGGCCTTGTAGTCGACGGCGTCCAGAATGATCACCTTGACGCCCTGGGTGATCAGCGCGTCGAACTGCTTCTTCTGGGTCTCGGTCTCCTGCGCCGCGTTGTTGTACTTCACCGTGCAGTCGCTGCACAGCTCCTTGATCTTCGCCTCCATCAGCGGGCGGTCGAAGGTCTCGTAACGCGTGGTCTTGTTCTCCGGCAGCAGAAGGCCGATGGTCTTGTTGTCGCCGCCACCCGCCGTGTCGCCGTCGCCGGCCTTGCCGCAGGCGGCCACGGAGAGGGCCATCGATACGGCGGCTGTGCCTATGACGACGCGACGCGTCCAAAGGTTCATTGGGTTGCCTCCCTGACGAGGCCGCGTCGTTGCGGCCGAGGTGGCTGGAAGTCAACTCGGCCGCCAGCCCACCGTCAAGGAGTAAATCCTTAACGAGATGACAACGGTGCCATGCGTTAGCTGTATGAACTCAGAGCGGATCAGGCGATGGCGGGGGCCTCGGCGGCCTGCACACCGTCGAGGAGGGAGGAATCCCCCATCTCGCTCAGCACCAGCGCCAGCGCGCCCAGCACCTCGGCACGCCCCCCGAGCGTGCCGGGGACGATGCCCAACTGCCGTGCGGCGCTGGGGATCGCGTAGCGCGACACCGACTCCCGGATGGGCGCGAGCACCAGCTCGCCCGCCTCTGCCAGGTCACCGCCGAGCACCACCCTGCTCGGATTGAGGAGATTGCACAGATTCGCCACGCCACTACCGATATGACGGCCTACGTCCGCGATCACTCGTCGGCAGCCCGGGTCGCCCTCGCGAGCCAGCTGCACCACCCGCGCCATGGTCAGGTCCGGCCCGTGGCTCGGCTGGAGCAGCGGCAGGACGTACCGGGCCGCGGTGAAGGTCTCCAGACACCCGCGGTTGCCGCAGCGGCACACCGGGCCCGCCTCGTCCAGCGTGATGTGCCCGATCTCGCCCGCCGTGCCGCCCGGCCCGCGGTAGATCTGCCCGCTGATCACCAGGCCGGCGCCGACACCGCTGGCGACCTTGATGTAGGCGAGGTCGGCGGCGCCACGGCCGCCGCCCCAGACCAGCTCGCCGAGCGCGCCGAGGTTGGCGTCGTTGTCGACGTAGACGGGCACCCCGAGCCGCTCCGACAGCGCCTGGCTGGGGTTCGTGCCGGACCAGCCCGGCAGGATCGCCGTCGAGCCGAGGGTGCCGGATTCGACGTCGATGGGGCCGGGGACGCCGAGGCCGACACCGATCACCTTGCCGGGGGCGATGCCGGTGGACTCCACCAGCCTGCTGACCAGCTGCTCCGCCCGGTCGAACCCTTCCGCGGCGGAGGCGTCCACATCGATCGGCTCGGCCTCCTCGGCCAGCACCTGGTGGGCGAGGTTGCCGACCGCGACCCGCAGGTGGGAGTGGCCGAAGTCGACGCCCACCACGATGCCCGCGTCCCCGGACAGCGAGACGCTGCGCGCCCGCCGGCCGCCCGCGGACGTCGGGGTGACCTCGACGGTCCCGCCGTCCTTCAATTCGCGAACGATGTTGGAGACCGTCGCCGCGGACAGCCCCGTGCTCCGGGCGATCTCCGCCTGCGTGAGCGAGCCCGCCATGCGCACCGCGCGCACGACCCGCTCCAGGTTGGCCCGGTGCAGCGAAGACTGTGACCCCGGAGTCTCCATCGGCTCATCCACTCCCATCTGGGGCTGGGGGTACCTCCCAGCCGTGGCTGGGGAGGTACGACGACCGCCCGCCGGCCGCACCCACGTCCTCGGGGGGCGGCTTCGATTTCAACATGTGAACCCTAAGCAGAACGCCAGCACGGAAGTCCCGTCAAGGTGTTGAGCGAAGCATGATCGGAAGGCAGCTCATATGTGAAGCCGCTGCCCGGCCTGTGCGCCCGTGCCCACCCAGCGTGAGCGGGACGTGCCGGAGGGCGGTCCCGCCGTCGCGGAACCGCCCTTGTGGCGTGAAATCGCCGTCCATCGGCGTGGGGGCTACTTCAGCGCGCCGGCCGTCAGCCCCGCCTGCACCTGACGCTGGAAGATGAAGTACACGATGAGCACCGGCAGCATCGCGATCATCATGCCGGCCATCAGGCCGCCCCAGTCGCCCTCGTAGCCCTGTTGCAGCGCGATGTTCGCCAGGCCCTGGGTCAGTACGTACTTGTCCTCGTCCTGGTTGAGGACCATCGGCAGCAGGTACTGGTTCCACTGCCCCAGGAAGTTGAAGATCCCGATGCTGATCAGGCCGGGCTTGGCCATCGGGAGCATCACCTGGAAGAACGTCCGGACGTGCGAGGCGCCGTCGATCATGGCCGCCTCCGCCACCGAGGTCGGCAGGGTCCGGAAGAAGGACGTCATGAAGAAGACCGTGAAGGGCAGCGAGTAGGCGATGTAGACCATGATCAGGCCCTGGTAGGTCGCCAGCAGCGGCACGCCGGGGAAGTCCCGCATCACGAAGAACAGCGGGATGACCAGCATGAACACCGGGAAGGACATTCCGGCGACGAACAGGTAGTAGATGAACCTGTTGCCCGGGAACTCGAACCGCGCCAGGACGTAGCCCGCCATCGAGCCGAGCACCATCGTCCCGATGACCGATCCGCCCACCACGATCAGGGTGTTGAGGAAGAAGCTGCCGATCTTGGCCTTGTTCCAGGCGTTGGCCCAGTTCTCGAAGTGCAGGGTGTCCGGCAGCGACCAGGGTGTGGTGAGGATGTCGCCGCTGCTCTTGAAGGAGCTCCACAGCACCCAGACCAGCGGCAGGCCCACCATCAGCGCCCACACGATCAGCATGCCGTGCGAGAAGACGTTCAGCACGCCGCCCTCGGCGCGCTTGCGCGACCGCTTGGCGCGCCGGTGCTCTTCCAACCGCCGGCCGGTGAGGGCCGGCAGGTTCTCGACCGCATCGGTTTCCGTCGTCATGCGCCCGTCCCCCTAGAACTCGATCCGCTCACGTCGCGCGAAGCGCATCGTGAGCACGGCGAACAGCAGGGTCACGACGAGCATGGCGACACCCATGGCCGCCGCGTAGCCGAACTGGCTGTCGCGGAAAGCGGTTTGGTACAGCCGGAGCGGGACGACGTCCGTCGCGCCGTCCGGGCCGCCCATGTTGACCGACATGATCTGCACCAGGGCGAAGGCGTCCATGGCGATGATGCCCATGTAGACCCAGCCCGTCTGCACGGTGTCCCACAGCAGCGGCAGGGTGATCCGGAAGAAGGCGTGGAAGCGGTTGGCGCCGTCCAGCAGCGACGCTTCGTAGATCTCCCGCGGAATGGAGGCCATGGCGGCGGAGAACAGCACGACATAGAAGCCGACATTCGCCCAGACCATCACGACCATGATGCAGGCGAGGGCGATGCTCCGCTCGCCCAGCCAGGAGCTCTGGAGGGAATCGAGACCGACGGATCCGAGCAGCGAGTTGAGCATGCCGTCATGCGGATCCGGATTGTAGATGTTGAACCAGATCACCGAGATGATGGTGATGGAGATGACCTGCGGGAAGAAGTAGACGAATTTGTAGAAGGACGCCCCGCGTACGCCGGTGATGACGGCGCCGCGCCGGGCCCGGCCGCCGACATTGAGCATGAAGGCGAAAAAGAGCCCCAGGGCGAGCGTGGCGATGGGCACCAGCACGAGCATGACGACGTTGTGCCGGAGCGCGTTCCAGAACTCGTCGCTGTGCAGCAGCTTGTCGTAGTTGTCCAGGCCGATGCTCTCGGCGGCGCCCCGCAGGCCGCTCCACTCCGTCGTCGAGATCTGGAACGCCTGGACGAACGGTGAGATCACGAAGATCGCGTAGATCAGCAGAGGCAGGGCCAGGAACCCCACGATGAATCGGTACTTGCCGTGTTGCATTGCGCTCCCCGGCCCTCCCTCGTCAGCGGTGGTGCATGGTCAGGAACCGCGGTGGAACTTGGTGACGGAGTCGTCCTTGGCGAATTCGTCCGCGTACTGCTGAGCCTTCTTGATCCACTCCGCGGCCTTCATGTCACCGGTCAGAAGCTGACTGGTGAGGCCGCCCAGCTTCTCGTCGGTCAGCTTGGGATACCACTCCTGCAGCTGAATCATCAGCAGATTCTCGCCACCGTCCTTCACCGCCTGGGCAGCGGAGGACAGACCCGGCGAGAGTTTCATCCCATCGGTCGCACCCTGGACCGAGGTGAGGGACTTGACCTTCGTGGCGAAGTTCTGCGCGTGCTTCTCGGAGAGCAGGATGCGCAGCAGCTCCATGCCGCCGATCGGGTTCTTTCCGCCCTTGGCGACGATGAACGGCTCGCTGGGTTCCGCGCGCAGCGTGCCGTGCGGCATCTTGTCGCCGCTGCCGCCGTCGAAGAGCGGGCCGACGGACATCCCGAACCCGTCCGGCGTGGTCGGCGCGGACTCGTTCTCCACCCAGGAGCCGTTGGGGATGAAGGCGGCCTTGCCCCGCGTCCAGGCGGTCTGGGACTGGATGTGCGTCAGGCCCTGGCTGCCCTGGAGGAAGTAGCCCTTGGCGGCCAGCTCCTCGTAGTGCTCGATGACCTGCTTGACGGCGTCGTTCGACGTCCAGGCCTTCGGCTCCAGGTTGTCGATCGCGATCCACTTGTCCAGTCCGCCGATCTTGGCGATCTGCGGAAAGACGTTGAAGTGCACGTAGTACGGATACTTGCCCGGGTAGGTCCAGGGCGCGATGCCCGACTTCTTGATCTCGGCACAGAGCTTGATCATGTCGTCGAACGAGGTGGGATATTCCCAGCCCTTGTCCTTGAGGAGCTTGCTGGAATACCACGTTCCGTACACGGTGAACGCGTAATAAAGGACATCAAAGGTGTCCTTGTGCTTGCCCTTTTCCAGGGTGCTCGGGTAGAGCAGGTCGCGGACCTTCTTCTTCGGGTCGTCCAGCGACGGGGCGTCGAGCAGCGGTGCCAGATCCTGCAACTGGCCCTGGGAGGACAGCTTGTTCATGTCCAGGTGGTCGGAGCCGGAGTTGTCGATGAGATCCGGCGGATTTCCGCCGGCGAAGCGCGGCTGGAGCTTCGGGCCGACCTGCTGGGTACCGGTGTGCTTGATGGTGACGCCGTACGTCTTGTTGTAGTCGGCCTCGGCGTCCTTGGCGTATTGGTCACCCAGACCGCCCTTGAAGATGAACGCCTCCAGCGGCGCGCCCTTCTTCGCGCCGAGAGGGTTCTTGGCGGATGTCGCGCCCTTGTTCTTGGTCCCGTCGGTCTCGCCGCCCCCACCACCTCCGGTGGCACACGCGGAAAGCGCGCTCATCGCCGGTACGGCGACGATTCCCAGGGCCGCGGCACGCTTGACCAGATCACGACGGTTGAATTCTGAGGTGGATCCCATGCTCAAGTCCTCGCCTTCTTCAGGACTCAGGCGGTGTACCGGAGCCACCCCGGCACCGCGGGTCAGATGAAGCTGAGTTGTACGGGATGTGCACCGGGCGCGCTAGAGATACGCGGGGAAATCATCCGTCCCCCGCAGTTCCCCCCGGATCCGCGGCCGCGTTCCCGCAGCCGGTCGGACGCCGACAGGTATAGTCCACTTCCGGTCGAAGGGGCAAGATCGAATGCAGGGTTGGACGGCAGTCTTTCCCTAGTTGAGACCTCCCCGACATGCGGCGGATCGTGCGGCGTTCGCCGTCGCCGGACCGCACGAGCGCATGTCCGACCCACGAATCGCAGCGCCACCCTTGACACCAAACTTCCCACGCACCTTACTTATCTCTGCATTACGCAACTGACAACGATGTCAATCTCGTTGAGAGGGCTCGCGTGCGGCTCAGACACCGGCACAGTCCACTGCGGCGGATCGCCCGCCCCGTCGCCCTCGCGGCGGCCACCCTGCTCGTCCTCACCGTGCACGGCCCGGCAGGGGCCGCGCCACCGCAAGCTCCCCGCGCAGCGGGCGAGTTCAGCTCCTCCTTCGAGTCCGGGGACCCGCGCCCGGACTGGACGGACACCGCGGAGACCGGCCCCGACGGCACCCCGCGGGCCTCCGGCGTCAGCCCGGAGACCACCCCCGCGGCCCCCGGCATGACCACAAGGACCGACACCGGACCCGCCGAGTCCCCCACCGCCAAGGCGAACGCCGGCTTCTCCGGCGGCCATGCGCTGCGCTACGCCGGGACCCACACCGCGGACCGGCGCGGCTATGCGTACAACAAGATCTTCGACGTCAACACCCGTGTCACCGCGGCCACTTCCCTCTCCTACAAGCTCTTCCCGGAGATGCGCACCACCGACGCCGACTACCCCGCGACCCATGCCGCCGTCGATCTCGCCTTCACCGACGGCACGTATCTCAGCGAACTGCGCGCCGTCGACCAGAACGGTGCCCCGCTGACGCCGCAGGGCCAGGCCGCTTCGAAGACGCTGTACGTCAACCAGTGGAACCACCGGGAGTCGAGGATCGGCGCGGTCGCGGCCGGCAAGACCGTCGACCGGATCCTGGTCGCCTACGACGCGGCCGAGGCCCCGCCGACCGCTCCCGCCTTCCGCGGCTGGGTCGACGACGTCACCCTCGCCGCGAAGGCCCCGGAGAAGCCGCTCGCGCACCTGTCGGACTACGCCCGGACCACCCGCGGCACGCTGTCCAGCGGCAGCTTCTCGCGCGGCAACACCTTCCCGGCGACCGCCGTGCCCAACGGCTTCAACTTCTGGACGCCGGTGACCAACGCGGGCTCCTCCGACTGGCTCTACGAATACGCGCGGAAGAACAACGCGGACAACCTGCCCACCCTGCAGGCCTTCAGCGCCAGCCATGAGCCGAGCCCGTGGATGGGCGACCGGCAGACCTTCCAGGTCATGCCGTCCGCCGCGTCCGGGACCCCGGACGCCTCGCGCACCGCCCGCGCGCTGCCCTTCCACCACGCCAACGAGACCGCGAAGCCGCACTACTACGGCGTGACCTTCGACAACGGCCTCAAGACGGAGATCACCCCGACCGATCACGCCGCGATGATGCGCTTCACCTTCCCCGGCGACGACGCGAGCCTGATCTTCGACAACGTCAACAACAAGGGCGGGCTGAGCCTGGACACCGAACGGGGCGTCGTCACCGGCTTCTCGGACGTCAAGAGCGGCCTTTCGACCGGCGCCACCCGGCTCTTCGTCTACGGCGTCTTCGACGCGCCGGTCACCAAGGGCGGCAGGCTCGACGGCGGCGGGGGCAAGGATGTCACGGGCTATCTGCGCTTCGCGCCGGGCGCGGACCGGACCGTGACCATGCGCATCGCCACGTCGCTGATCGGGGTGGACCAGGCGAAGGTGAACCTGGCCCGCGAGATCCCCGCAGGCGCGTCCTTCGCCGGTGTGCGGGACGGCGCGCAGGCGCAGTGGGACGACATCCTGGGCCGCATCGAGGTCGAGGGGGCGAGCCGCGACCAGCTCACCACTCTCTACTCCAACCTCTACCGGCTCTACCTCTACCCCAACTCCGGTTCCGAACGGGTGGGTTCGCGTACGCGCTACGCCAGTCCGTTCTCGCCGCAGGTCGGCCAGGACACCCCGACACACACCGGATCGAAGATCGTCGACGGTGAGGTCTACGTCAACAACGGCTTCTGGGACACCTATCGCACCACCTGGCCGGCCTATTCGCTGCTCACCCCGAAGCGGGCCGGAAAGATGGTCGACGGCTTCGTGCAGCAGTACAAGGACGGTGGCTGGATCTCGCGCTGGTCCTCCCCCGGGTACGCGGATCTGATGACCGGTACCAGCTCCGATGTGGCCTTCGCGGACGCGTACGCCAAGGGGGTGCGCTTCGACGCCGAGGCAGCTTACGAGGCGGCCGTCAAGAACGCGACGGTCGCACCGTCGAATCCGGGCGTCGGCCGCAAGGGGATGAACACCTCGCCCTTCCTCGGCTACACGAGCACCGACACCCGGGAGGGCGCGTCCTGGGCGCTGGAGGGCTACCTCAACGACTTCGGCATCTCGCGCATGGGCAAGGCGCTGTACGAGAAGACCAAGAAGCCGCGCTACAAGGAGGAGTCCGCCTACTTCCTCGCCCGCGCGCAGAACTACGTCAAGCTCTTCGACGCCAGGGTCGGCTTCTTCCAGGGCAAGGACGGCAAGGGCAACTGGCGCCTGCCGGCGGACAAGTTCGACCCGCGCGTCTGGGGCAACGACTACACCGAGACCAACGCCTGGAGCTTCGCCTTCACCGCACCGCAGGACACCCGCGGCCTCGCCAACCTCTACGGCGGGCGGGCCGGCCTGGCCAAGAAGCTGGACACGTACTTCTCCACCCCGGAGACCGCGTCCAAGGAATTCGCCGGCTCCTACGGTGACGTCATCCATGAGATGACCGAGGCCCGCGACACCCGCATGGGCATGTACGGGCACAGCAACCAGCCCTCGCACCACATCGCCTACACCTACGACGCTGCTGGGCAGCCCTGGAAGGCGCAGGAGAAGGTCCGCGAGGTGATGTCCAGGCTCTACCTCGGCAGTGAGATCGGGCAGGGGTATCCGGGCGACGAGGACAACGGCGAGATGTCCGCGTGGTACGTCTTCAGCGCGCTCGGCTTCTATCCGCTGGTCATGGGCCAGGGCGAATACGCGGTGGGCTCCCCGCTGTTCACCAAGGCCACCGTCCACCTGGAGAACGGCCGCGACCTCGTCATCAAGGCACCCCGCAACAGCGCCCGCAACGTCTACGTCCAGGGGCTTCGGGTGAACGGCAAGGCGTGGAACTCCACCGCCCTGCCGCACGACCTGCTGGCCCGCGGCGGCACCCTCGACTTCGCGATGGGCGCCGAACCGTCCGCCTGGGGCAGCGGGAAGGACGCCGCCCCCTCCTCCGTCACCGAGGACGACGAGGTTCCCTCCCCGCCGGGCGATGTGACCGGCACGGACGGCGGTCCGCTCTTCGACAACACCTCGGACACCTCCGGGGCGCTCACCGACGCTCCGGTGGAGCTGAAGGAGGCCGCCGAGGTCACGTCGTACACCCTCACCTCGGCGGACCGCACCGCGGCTCCCACGGGCTGGACGCTGGAGGGCTCCACCTACGGCACACATTGGAAGCCGCTGGACCGGCGCGGCGGCGAGTCCTTCACCTGGGACCACCAGACCAGGGTGTTCGCCGTCGACCGGCCGGGCCGGTACCGGCACTACCGGGTGGTGCCGGCGGGGAAGGGCGAGCTGGCGGAGGTGGAGCTGCTCGGGGCGTCATAAATCGCACCGATGTACGCGGTTCCTGTGCAACTATTCGGCTGATCACGTGACGCGTCCCCCATGGGGGCGCGTCACGTCTCTTGTCCGAATACTTGGAGACATAGGTGACTTCACCCTCTCGCCGTACGCGCGGGCGCATACGGGCCCGGCTCGCGACGGCGGCGCTCGTCGCCACTCTGGCGGGCACGACCGCCGGCCCGGCCTTCGCCGACAGCACACCGCCGTCCGAGGCGCCTCGCCTCAAGGCCGTGCAGACGCCCGAGGCTGCGCAGGCAGACCCCGGGGAGGTGTACAACACCCCCTTCTTCTTCGTCCTGGACGGCGTCGACCGCAAGGGCAGCCTGTTCATGTACGCGCCGGACGGCAAGGGCGACTTCGGCCCCCGCGACAAGATCTTCGACGGCGACGACATCGGGGATTTCAAGTACCTCAAGGCCGCGGCGCAGGTCGACAATGACAAGGACGGCTACTCCGACGCGACGTACTACTGGACCGTCGCGGGCGTCCTGTCCTACACCTACACGAACGCCGACAGCGAGGTGAAGACCCGCCGGATCGGCGGCGGTTGGGACATCTACACCAAGGTCCTCTCACCGGGCACCATCGGCGGCGCCAAGGAGTCCGACATCCTGGCCGTCGACAAGGCCGGCGTGCTGTGGACGTATTCGGCCCGCCCGGACGGCACAGTGACCCCGCGCGTACGCGTCGGCGCCGGCTGGGGCGGCTACACCCAGCTCGCAGGCCAAGGCGACCTCACCGGCGACGGCCGGGCGGACATCGTCGCCCGGGACAAGGCCGGGGTGCTGTGGCTCTACCAGGGAACCGGTGACGCCGGGGCACCGTTCGCGCCCCGCCGGAAGATCGGCGCCGGCTGGAACACCTACAACTACCTGCATTCCAACGGCGACCTGGACCGGGACGGCACCGCCGACCTGCTGGCCCGTGCCGCCGACGGCAGTCTCTCCTTCTACCGGGGCACCGGCCAGGCATCCGCCCCGTACGCCAAGCCCGTGAAGCTGCGCGGGAGTTTCGGCAGCTACCGCCTGATGTTCTGAGGCCGTCCCGGCCGCAGCAAAGCACAAGGGCCGCACCCCGTCTCCGGGGTGCGGCCCTTCAGGCGCGGGTCAGAGCCCGCGCACGTGCACTCAGCTGTTGATCAGCGAGCGGAGCACGTACTGCAGGATGCCGCCGTTGCGGTAGTAGTCCGCCTCGCCGGGGGTGTCGATGCGCAGCTTCGCGTCGAACTCGACCTCGCCGGCCTTGACCTTGACGGTCTCGGGGATGCCGCCGTCGTTCAGGCCGGTGACGCCGGTGACCGAGAAGGTCTCCTCGCCGGTCAGGCCGAGCGCCTCGGCGGACGCGCCCTCGGGGAACTGCAGCGGCAGAACGCCCATGCCGATGAGGTTCGAGCGGTGGATACGCTCGTAGGACTCGGCGATGACGGCCTTGACGCCGAGCAGCGCGGTGCCCTTGGCCGCCCAGTCGCGGGAGGAGCCGGAGCCGTACTCCTTGCCGGCCAGGATGACCAGCGGGGTGCCGGCGGCCTGGTAGTTCTGCGACGCGTCGTAGATGAAGGAGACCGGCCCGCCCTCCTGGGTGAAGTCGCGGGTGAAGCCGCCCTCGGTGCCCGGCGCGATCTGGTTGCGCAGGCGGATGTTGGCGAAGGTGCCGCGGATCATGACCTCGTGGTTGCCACGGCGCGAGCCGTAGGAGTTGAAGTCGCGACGCTCCACGCCGTGCTCGGTGAGGTACTTGCCGGCCGGGGTGTCGGCCTTGATCGCACCGGCCGGGGAGATGTGGTCGGTGGTGACCGAGTCGCCCAGCTTGGCCAGCACCCTGGCGCCGGTGATGTCCTCGACGGGGGACGTCTCCATGGTCATGCCCTCGAAGTACGGGGGCTTGCGCACGTAGGTGGACTCGCTGTCCCACTCGAAGGTGTTGCCGGTGGGGATCGGCAGCGCCTGCCACTGGGCGTCACCGGCGAAGACGTCCTCGTAGGACGAGGAGAACATGTCCTGGCCGATCGCGGAGGCGACGACCTCGTTGACCTCGGCCTCGGACGGCCAGATGTCCTCGAGGTGGACGGGCTTGCCGTCCTGGTCGATGCCGAGGGCGTCCTTGGTGATGTCCACCTTCATCGAACCGGCGATGGCGTACGCGACGACCAGCGGCGGGGAGGCGAGGTAGTTCATCTTGACGTCGGGGTTGATCCGGCCCTCGAAGTTGCGGTTGCCGGAGAGCACCGAGGTGACGGCCAGGTCGTGGTCGTTGACGGCCTTGGAGACCTCGTCCGGCAGCGGGCCGGAGTTGCCGATGCAGGTGGTGCAGCCGTAGCCGACGAGGTTGAAGCCGACCTTGTCGAGGTACGGGGTCAGGCCCGCACGGTCGAAGTAGTCGGTGACGACCTTGGAGCCCGGGGCGAGGGTGGTCTTGACCCACGGCTTGCGGGTCAGGCCCTTCTCGACCGCCTTCTTGGCCACCAGCGCGGCGGCGACCATGACGTACGGGTTCGAGGTGTTGGTGCAGGAGGTGATCGCGGCGACGGTCACGGCGCCGTGGTCGATCTGGTAGGTCGAGCCGTCGGGGGCGGTGACGGTGACCGGGTTCGTCGGGACGCCGTTGGTGGAGGCCGGGGCGTCGGACGCCGGGAAGGACTCCTTGCCGGCCTCCTCGTCGTCGGCGACGTAGTTGCGGACGTCGACGGCGAACTGCTGCGCGGCGTTCGCGAGGACGATGCGGTCCTGCGGGCGCTTGGGGCCGGCGATCGAGGGGACGACCGTCGCGAGGTCCAGCTCCAGCTTCTCGGAGAAGTCGGGCTCGGCGGCCGGGTCGAGCCAGAGGCCCTGCTCCTTGGCGTACGCCTCGACGAGCGCGACCTGCTGCTCGCTGCGGCCGGTGAGCTTGAGGTAGTTCAGCGTCTCGTCGTCGATCGGGAAGATCGCGGCGGTGGAGCCGAACTCCGGCGACATGTTGCCGATGGTGGCGCGGTTGGCGAGCGAGGTGGCGGCGACGCCCTCGCCGTAGAACTCGACGAACTTGCCGACGACACCGTGCTTGCGGAGCATCTCGGTGATGGTCAGGACGAGGTCCGTGGCGGTGGTGCCCGGGGTCAGCTCACCGGTCAGCTTGAAGCCGACGACGCGCGGAATGAGCATCGAGACGGGCTGGCCGAGCATCGCGGCCTCGGCCTCGATGCCGCCGACGCCCCAGCCCAGCACACCGAGGCCGTTGACCATGGTGGTGTGCGAGTCGGTGCCGACGAGGGTGTCGGGGTAGGCCTGGCCGTTGCGGACCATGACCGTGCGCGCCAGGTGCTCGATGTTGACCTGGTGGACGATTCCGGTGCCCGGGGGGACGACCTTGAACTCGTCGAAGGCGGTCTGGCCCCAGCGAAGGAACTGGTAGCGCTCCTTGTTGCGGCCGTACTCCAGCTCGACGTTCTGCGCGAACGCGTCGTTGGTGCCGAACTTGTCGGCGATGACGGAGTGGTCGATGACCAGCTCGGCCGGGGCGAGCGGGTTGATCTTCGCCGCGTCGCCGCCGAGCTCCTTGACGGCCTCGCGCATGGTGGCCAGGTCCACGACACAGGGCACACCGGTGAAGTCCTGCATGATCACGCGGGCCGGCGTGAACTGGATCTCCTGGCTGGGCTGGGCCTGGGAGTCCCATCCGCCGAGAGCCCGGATGTGGTCGGCGGTGATGTTCGCGCCGTCCTCGGTACGGAGCAGGTTCTCCAGCAGCACCTTCAAGCTGTACGGCAGACGGGCGGAGCCCTCGACCTTGTCCAGCTTGAAGATCTCGTACGACTCGTCGCCCACCTGCAGCGTGCTGCGGGCGTCGAAGCTGTTCGCCGACACGACAGTCTCCTTCATGCATGAATTCGCGCGTACCACCGCAATGCTGCCGTCACAGGTCCTTGCCCATCCGCTAAGGTATGCCTAAGTTAGGTACGCCTTACTGGCGCGGCAGCGGTACGCCTCTCGGCAGATATCTCGATGTCGAGATAACTCTAGTACATCACCGCGCCGAGGTCATGCCCTGGCCTGCCCTCCTTTCTCCGGGAGGCCGGCACCCCACTCGCCTGGGGGCAGGGAAAATGCCGCGCGGACCCGCCCACGACCGCTTTGACCTCCTCGACTCCACCGTCCCCGGCAATCCGTCCAAGGGCGGGCGGCGGCGCGGCCCGCTGCGTATCTTCATGTCACAACGGCCTGGGCCGGGTCCGTCGCGTCCGTGACGGACCGCTACGGAGGAAGATCACCGATGGACGAACGTGACCGGCTGGCAGAGCGCTTCGAGGGGCACCGCCCCCATCTGACGGCGGTGGCCTACCGGATGCTCGGCTCGCTGAGCGAGGCGGAGGACGCCGTCCAGGAAACCTGGCTGCGGACCCAGCGGTCCGGTGTCGACGGGGTCGAGAATCTGGGCGGCTGGCTGACGACCGTCGTCGGGCGGATCTGCCTGGACCAGCTGCGCACCCGCAAGACGCTGCGTGAGGATTCGCTGGAGACACATGTCCCCGAGCCGGTCCTCAGCCGCGCGGACGGCATCGATCCCGAGCAGGAGGCCGTGCTGGCCGACTCGGTCGGGCTCGCGCTGCTCGTCGTGCTCGACACGCTGGCTCCCGCCGAGCGGCTCGCCTTCGTCCTGCACGACATGTTCGCCGTGCCGTTCGACGACATCGCCCCGATCGTCGACCGGACGCCGGCCTCGGCACGCCAGCTCGCCAGCCGCGCACGACGCCGGGTCCAGGGCGCCGCGCCGGCGCCGGACACCGACCTTGCCCGGCAGCGGAAGGTGGTGGACGCCTTCCTCTCCGCCTCGCGCCAGGGCGACTTCGACGCGCTGCTCGCGGTCCTCGACCCGGATGTGGTGCTGCGGGCCGACAGCGGCGAGGCGATGCCGAGCCTGTCGAAACTCGTCCGTGGGGCACGGTCCGTCGTGGCACAGGCGCTCACCTTCTCCAAGGCCGCCCTGCTGGCCCGCCCCGCGCTGGTCAACGGGGCCCCGGGGCTCGTCACCGTGCAAGAGGGACAGCTGCTCTCGGTCATGGCCTTCACCGTCGTGGGCGGCAAGGTCGTCGAGATCAACATTCTCGCCGACCCGGCACGCCTCAAGCGGCTGGACGTGAGCCGGCTCGGCGACTGAGGACGGGCGGGCGGCCGCGTGCGGGGCGCGAGGGGGCGCCGCGTACGGGGCGCCGCCGTGGCCGGGCGTAGCAGGGGACCGGGAGACAGCGAGGCCGGAGGACAGCGGGGCCGGAGCGCGTGGGGGCGCGGGGGCATGGGGCGCGGGGGCCCGCTCGGGTCAGCAGCCCGATCGGCGCCCGGAGGAGCTGCGCGGTTCGACAACCCGTCTCACCAGCCCGTCTCGGCGGCTCTCCTCAGCAGCTCGGGACCGGGCCGCCCTTGTTCAGTGCGGTCAGCGCCCGCACTGCGCTCTGCAGGCTCGTGACGGGTATCAACCGCAGCCCGTCCGGGGCGTTCTGCGTCTTCGCGCAGTCCGCCTTCGGGAGAAGGAAGACGGTCGCCCCGTCCCGCCTGGCCGCCTGGGTTTTCAGCGCCACCCCGCCGACGGCCCCCACCGTCCCCTTCTCGTCGATGGTCCCGGTGCCGGCTATCGTTCGGCCGCCGGTCAGCTCGCCGCCGTCACCGTCACCGTCCAGTGTGTCGACTATGCCGAGCGAGAAGAGCAACCCGGCGCTCGGCCCGCCCACATCGGCGAGGCTGAGCTTGACCTTCACCCGGTCCGGGTCCTTCCCCAGGAACCCGAGCGCGGCCGACGTCGCGGTGTGCTGGGAGTCCTTCATCTCGGCGATGTTGTGCTCGGCGATCTCCGCCTCGGATTTTCCGGGCGGGAAGACCGCGTCCTTGGGCATCACCGCACGGTCCGTGCGGAACCACCCGTCGATCACGTCGCCCAGGCGGATATCGGCGCGCGGCGCGGTCGCGACGATGGCCGTCATCCGCAGCTGACCGCTGGTCTCCCGCGCCGGAGCGCCGGTGAGGGAGATGACGTCCGCGCCGTGATACTCCCCCAGCACATTCGTGGTCTGACCCGGTCGCGCGAGGGAGTACGGCAGGGGCGCCAGCCCCGCCACGGCCAGCAGCGCCACGACCGGGACGGCGGTCAGCGCGAGAGCACGGGGGCGGGAGGGCACTCCCTCACCAGAGGCTTCGACTCGGGGGGAAGCTCCGTCACGGGATAGGCGAGTGATCACGCCGCCCAATGTAACTGCCGCCCGTGGGGCAGCTGCAGGCCCGTGCGGTCCCGGGACACAAGGCGCCCGCCTCGCCGGACGGGGGAGGGCCGAACAGGTGCATTTCAAGTGGTGCGACAGGGGGCACCGGAGGGCGTGCACGGCGCCGCGTCCCCGCTCGGGCCGCATTCGGCGAGGCCCGCCACGCGCCCCCTCGGGCCCGCAGTTGCCGAGGCAGGAGGGCGGGCAGGCACCGAGATGATCCCCCGGAACAGAGGCGGGACGCTCCCTGATGCGCCGACAAACAGGGGCGAATAGCGTGGTCACGCGACGACGCTCAGGGAGACCTCCTCCCCGCATTCATCTCATATCTGAGATACGGTCGAGTTATGGCAGACGACTACCTCGTACGCATCGGCAGGCTCATCCGCGACGCCCGGCAACATCGTGGCTGGACACAGACGCAGCTTGCCGAGGCGCTCGGCACCAGTCAGAGTGCGGTGAACCGCATCGAGCGGGGGAACCAGAACATCAGCCTTGAGATGATCGCGCGCATCGGCGAAGCCCTCGACAGCGAGATCGTCTCGCTCGGCTACGCCGGCCCGATGCATCTGCGCGTGGTCGGCGGACGCCGGCTGTCCGGCAGCATCGCCGTCAAGACGAGCAAGAACGCCTGCGTGGCGCTGCTTTGCGCGACCCTCCTCAACGCCGGCCGGACAACCCTGCGCCGGGTGGCCCGGATCGAGGAGGTCTACCGCATCCTCGAAGTGCTCGGCAGCATCGGAGTGCGGACCCGGTGGATCAACGACGGCAACGATCTGGAGATCGTCCCCCCGGCCGAGTTGAACCTCGACGCGATGGACACCGAGGCGGCCCGCCGCACTCGCAGCGTCATCATGTTCCTCGGTCCGCTGCTGCACCGGATGGACCACTTCAAGCTGCCGTACGCGGGTGGATGCGACCTCGGAACCCGTACCGTCACACCGCACATGACGGCGCTGCGGCACTTCGGACTGGAGATCACCGCGACCGACGGCACCTACCTCGGCCAGGTCGACCGCGACGTCTCCCCCAAGCGCGCGATCGTGCTGACCGAACGTGGCGACACCGTCACCGAGAACGCGCTGCTGGCCGCCGCCCGGCACGACGGCGTCACGGTCATCCGCAACGCCTCCTCCAATTACATGGTCCAGGACCTGTGCTTCTTCCTGGAGGAGCTGGGCGTCCGGGTCGACGGCATCGGCACCACCACGCTCACCGTCCACGGCGTCGCACACATCGACCGCGACGTGGACTACGCGCCGTCCGAGGACCCGGTCGAGGCGATGAGCCTGCTGGCGGCGGCCGTTGTCACCGAGTCGGAACTGACGATCCGCCGGGTGCCGGTGGAGTTCCTGGAGATCGAACTGGCCGTCCTGGAGGAGATGGGCCTGGATCACGAGCGAAGCGCCGAGTACGCCGCCGACAACGGCCGCACCCGCCTGCTCGACCTGACGGTCCGACCCTCCAAGCTCCAGGCCCCGCTGGACAAGATCCACCCGATGCCCTTCCCGGGCCTCAACATCGACAATGTCCCCTTCTTCGCGGCCATCGCGGCCAGCGCGCAAGGCCAGACCCTGATCCACGACTGGGTCTACGACAACCGCGCCATCTACCTCACCGACCTCAACCGCCTCGGCGCCCAGGTCAAACTCCTCGACCCGCACCGCGTCCTGGTCGACGGCCCGACCCGCTGGCGCTCCTCGGAAATGATGTGCCCCCCGGCCCTGCGCCCGGCCGTCGTCGTCCTGCTGGCCATGATGGCCGCCGAGGGCACGTCGGTCCTGCGCAACGTCTATGTCATCAACCGGGGTTACGAGGACCTGGCGGAGCGACTCAATTCGATCGGCGCACAGATCGAGATCTTCCGGGACATCTGAACTACCGATGCCGCCGCACCCTTTCTGACCTGCACGAATGTGAGGCAGGACGGGGTGCGGCAGCATCTGTGGGATTTCTCTGGGGCTTTACGACTGGGGGGCTTCCATCGTGATCGTGGACACGGTTGTCATGCAGCGATGGGCAGCGTAGTTGATCTCTACTCGAAGACGGCGGGCGCGAGGTAGCCAAGCGCCGAGCGCCTCCGCTTGTGGTTGTAGAAGCCGAGCCAGCGGAACACCGCGAGCTGAGCGGCCCGTTCGGTGTGCCGGCCGCGCCGACCGGACAGGATCTTCCGCTTGAGGGAGGCGAAGAACGACTCGGCGGCAGCATTTTCCGCGCTCGATCCGGCAGCCCCCATAGACCGGCGGACCCCAGCGGTGCGGCAGGCCTCGACGAACGCCTTCGAGCTGTACTGCGCTCCGTGATCACGCCCCCGGCTGCCGCACCGGCGCCGGGGGCGGCGACGCCGGATCCCGACTGTCGCCGAGGTCGAGGTCATTGCCGATGATGACCTTGCCGAACAGCCACATCAACCGCACCGCGCGCGCCACCCCCAGGGCTGCCGCGCCCTCGGCCAACCAGTGCGCTCCGACCGGATCGTGCTCCGTGGTGTCGAGGACTACAGCGAGCAGGCACAGCCCGGAGACCACCAGTGTCGCGCTGAGAATGCTCATCCAATTCCGCCGGAATTCCGGCCCCTGTTGAGGGTGCGTGCGCAACACCCGCATGCGGGGACCTGTGGCCGCGGCGTACAGGGTCACGGCCGCAGTGATGAAGCTGCCGATGATCGCGACGACGGTCGCCATCGTCGTATAGACCGCGACCCTCTGCTCTCTGCCGGGCCATCCCAGCACATCGCCCGCGCCCGTGATCCGTACAGCCGCCATGTGCAGGCCGACCATCACACCTGCGATCACCAGGTCCACCGCGGGTCGACCCACCCAGCGCCGCCACAGCCAATTCAGCATGCCGCCCCCAACATCAGCCCTGAACTGCTGCTCAGGCTAGCGGCCGATACTGACATGCCTCCTGTAGCGCCTGCTCATGCGTACGGGCCGCCGCAAAGATCTCGTCGACGGCGTACCGCAGATCGACCGACCGTCCGTCGGTGAAAGCGAGCGGGACATCGCACTGGGCCGTGATGCGGTGGGCGAGGAAGTCGAGCGGCTCGTACTCAAGGGACTGACGATGCGGGTCCCGGACCGCGACCCTGCCGGTTACGGACCGGATCACTCCGGACTCGTCCACCCATTCGTCCAGGTCTGGAATGAACTGGAGTACGTCGGTGCGCAGTTCGGTCGCGGCCCGATTCCTGCGCATCGCGGAGAGCCTGCTGCCACGCTGGGGAACCTTCAGTGAGAGCGTGATGGAGGTGTCGGGATGCCGTTGCCCGAAACTCCGCAGTGAATCAGCAAGGCCGCCGTGGGCGCTCAAGGCACTGACGGTGTCCGCCGGAGCCCCCTCCAACTGCACGGTGAACTCGGTGACCGCCTCGATGCGGTTGAGCTTCTCTCGAGCGCGCGCGTGGATGACCGGCTTGAGCACCACCTCACCCCACGGCAGACCAACGCCGTTCAGCCACTTGGTGATGGCACTCACCCGCGGCGCCGAGAAGCCGCCGGGCAGGACCCCAATGATGTTGGCGTACGGAAGGAAACAGATCGTCGTCACATGGACGACATCCTTGCCTGCCGCGACCTGAAGCGCCTCAATCGTTCCGTTGCTCCGGTCAAGCTGGTGCGGCACCTCACCGGTGATCTTGGCGAGTTGCAAATGATCAACACGGACAGTTGAGTCGATCACCCCGACCAGCTGATCGTCCGCGCTGCGGACCACGCACTCGTACGACTCTGAGGCCGCGACCCGGTCGAGGAAGCTCCGCCAGTCCTGGTGCTCCATGCGCGGCTGACCGCGCTTGGCCTCCACGACCTCGAAGAAGAAAACCGTTCGCTTGCGTACTGTCCGGGCCATGCCCGCCCCCCGCTCTCAGGCTCCCGCGTTCTTACATGATCGTAAGTGGATTCGCCGTGGCCTCCGGCACAGCATTCACGGAATGGCTTGATAGCGACAACCGCAACCCCCTGCTTCCCACACCCGTCGCCGGATTTCTCCAGCCTCCTGCAGCACCACCTCCCACCTGGCAAGATGATCAGATCAGCGGTCTGACGATTTCAAAATGCCGCGATTCGCCCCATACCGTTGCCACCGACCACGCCGGCAACCAGGCGAGTCCGGCAGCGGAAAGGTGCGGTGAACGGCGGTGGCGGCAGCAGGAGGTCCGGCGCCCCCCAAGCCCGGCCAGCACCAGCCCAAGCGCTGGTACCAGACCCGGCCGTCCCCCTTCCACTGGGAGCAGACAGCCCTCGACTACATCAAGCAGCGGATGCCGGCCACGGCTCCGCACTATGCCTGGGCAACGTTCTCCTTCACCGCTATGAGCGGCCGCATCAACGAGTGCGACCTGTTCATCGCCACACCCCGCGGTCTCTACCTGGTCGAGCTGAAGGGGCACCCCGGCCGCGTCGTCAACAGCGGGGACACCTGGAGCTTCCACGCCCCCGACGGCCGGGTCCGCACGATCCGCAACCCTCTGCACCTCACCGATCTCAAGTCCAAAGAGCTGAAGGCCCGCCTCCAGGAGGCGGCTCGCGAGCTCTACCCAAGCATCCGCGTTCCCCGGATCGACCCGATCGTGTTCCTGTCCGACCCCCTGCTCCACAGCGAGTTGGACACGGTGCAGCGCACTCGTGTGTACGGGCGTGACGGCGTCCAGAGCGGTCTCCCGGGCATCTGGGACGACTTCCTCAGCCTGCCGCCGGAGCGAGAGAGCTGGCGGATCAAGGAAGACGTCTTCGCGCGGCATCTACCCGAGCTGATGAAGAAGATCGGTGTGCGGGCATCCACTGCCCACCTCAACTTCGGCGACGGCTGGAGGCTCTCCTCCCGCCCGCTGGACGCGGGGCCCACTTGGGAGGACCGGCTCGCCGAGCGCAAGGAGATGATCCACGAGGAGGGCAGGGTCCGGATCTACCTCGTGGAGCAGCAGGCGAGCGAGGAGAAGCGGCGCTCCGCCACCCGCGCCGCCGAGCGCGAGTATCAGGTGCTCCAGGGCATCGCCCACCGCGGCATCTCCCAGGCCGTCGCCTTCCGCCAGCACCAAGGCGGCCCGGCAATCCTCTTCCGCCACCGGGAGAGCGACCTGCGGCTGGACAACTACCTTGCTGTGCACGGCCCGAAGCTTTCCGAAGCCGTACGCCGCGACATGGTGCGCCAGCTCGCCGAGGCCGTCCGCTACGCCCACCGCCGCTCGCTCTACCACCGCGCACTCGCGGCCCGTTCGGTGTACGTCAGTGCCCGCGAGAACGGCAACGACCCCGTCCTGCGCATCATCGACTGGCAGGCATCGGCCCGCGATTTCGACACCACCTCACTGCGCTCGCTCGGCGAGAGCTCCTTCACCGGCGAGCACATCGAGGACGCCGCCCAGTGCTACCTCGCTCCCGAGACCGACGCCGACTATCCGGACCCCGTGGATCTCGATGTCTTCGGTCTCGGAGCCATAGCGCACCACATCCTGACCGGAATGCCGCCTGCCGAGACCCGTACCGCCCTGAAGGCGCGACTTGCGGCCGACGGTGGACTGCACCTGTACGCGGTGAGCGACGCCATGGATGCCGGCCTCGACGAGCTGGTATACGCCGCGACCCGCGCGTCCGTGGACGATCGCCTCGACTCCGCCGACGCTTTTCTCAGGCAGCTCGACGATGCCGAGCAGGCCAGCGCCGCGCAGGCGGTCGCCATGGAGGCCGACCCGCTCACCGCCACCCCGGGGCAGGCTGTCGATGGGGACTGGACCGTCGAGCGGGTGCTCGGCTCAGGTGCGACAGCCCGGGCGCTGTACGTGACGCGCGTCACCGAAGACGAGCGCGGTCGCCGCGTGGAGGAGGAGCGGGTCCTCAAGGTCGCGCTGGACGCGGAGAAGAACGAGCGCCTGGCCTCGGAAGCTGCAGCCCTCCAGCAGATCAGCAGCGGCCGTATCGTCAAGCTGCACGAAGGCCCGCGCACGATCGGCGGTCGGACCGTCCTCGCCTTGGAGTACGCCGGTCCTGAGACTCTCGGCCAACGGCTGGCAAGCTACGGGCAACTGGGATACGAGGAATTAGCATCCTTCGGCGAGGACCTGTTCACCGCCCTCGACGACCTCGCGGCCAGGGGCCTGCGCCACCGCGACCTCAAGCCCGACAACCTCGGGATCAAGGTCCGGGACGACGGTGAGCAGCAACTGATGCTCTTCGACTTCTCCCTGGCCAATGTCTCCGACCGCGACATCAAGGCCGGCACGCGCGGCTATCTCGATCCCTTCCTCGGGGATGCCCGGCGCCCCATCTACGACGACTACGCGGAGCGGTACGCCGCCGCGGTCGTTCTGCATGAGATGGCTGCAGCCGAGCGCCCCATGTGGGGCAACGGCACGGACGACCCGCAGACGGCCCTCAAGGACGACCTCCCCGTCCTCGCCGCGGATGCCTTCGTGTCCGTCCTGGGACCAGGACTCGAGAAGTTCTTCGAACGGGCGCTGCACCGTGAAGCGAACCGCCGGTTCGAGTCACTGCGGCAGATGCGTGACGCTTGGCGATCCATATTCGTGGAGGCCGACCGCACCCAGCCGCCGCCCGCGTCGGACCCGGTCTCGCTGCTGGGCGGCGCGGGCCGACAGGAGAGCCTCTCCGACGATGACATCCGAGACGTGTACGCGGAGAAGGCGAAGCTCGGCACGACGCTGAGAGACGCGGGGCTGACCGAGCGGGCGGCTGCGGTGGCCGAGGAACTCGGCGCGGTGACGGTCGGCGAACTGCTGGACGTTCCCTCGCCTCGCTTCCGCGGGAAGCGCGGTATCGGCGCGGTGGTGAAGAAGGAGCTCAACCGGCGGCACCGTCAGTGGACGGCTGCGCTGCGTCCCAAGAAGCCCAAGGCCGCCGCTGCTCCAGCGCGGCCCGTGGTACCTGTGGCGGCGGACGACAAGCTCGGTGCCGAGCACGAGGCCAGGCAGGACGTGGAGCACTTGGCCGCGCTCCTCAACCCGGTGCCACCGGGCCGCAAGGACAACAAGCGGCCGCAGGTCGTCGCGGCGTGGCTTGGGCTCGACGGCAAGGCTGAGTTGGGTTCCTGGCCCACCAACCGCCAGGTCGCGGAGACGGTGAAGGTCTCCGAGTTCACCGTCTCGAAACACCTCACCGCGGCGATCACGGAGTGGGCCGACGCGGGGTGGATGAACGTCCTGCGTGGTGAATTGGTAGACGCCGTCCGGGACGCGGGCCGCGTGATGACCGCCAGGGAACTGTCCCGGGTGCTGGCCGCGAGCCACGGTTCCGAAAGCGAGTCCACGGAGGGCAAGGAGGCCGCCGCACTCGCGGTCGTACGAGCCGCTGTCGCCGCCGAAACACTCCTCACCGGACGCGACGAGGACCATGAACCGCGGCTCGCACAGATGCGGCGGCGGGGCCGGCTGATCGTGGCCCTGGAGTCGCTGGACGGCTCCGATGACCCGACGTCCGATGAACTCGCTGCCTACGCGATAGAGCTGGGTGAAGCGGCAGGGAAGATCGCCACTGCCGATCCCCTGCCGGACCGGTCCGGTGCGCTCCGCGACCTACGGGCGGTGCGCACACCTGAAGGCGTGGCCCCGCTGCCGGACGCCCGGCTGGTCACGCTGGCCGCGGCAACGTCGTTGGGTGCCGCCGCATCCCCCCGGCTTGAGCTGTACCCACACACGCTGGAGCTGTGGCGTGCCCTGCAGATATCTCAAGCCGCGGCCGGTGTGCGGCGCGAGGTAGGCATCAGCCTGGAGGGTCTGCTCTCTCGTCTGCGCTCTCGCTTCCCCGAGATGGCGATGGGCAGGCCCACGTACGTCGAGGTCGAGGACGCGCTCAAGAAGGCCGGGTTCCCGCTGACGTACGAGACGGCGGAGGCGCGCTTCAAGCCCCCCGTGCCGGTGTCAGCGGTGGGCAGCAGCAGCTGGCCCACCTCGACGGGCACAGTGACGAGGGCCTCTCGCGCACGGGTGGCTGGCGCCGCCGGGGGGCGCGAGCCGTCGGCGCTGCTCGCCGCCAAGCTCAACTCCGCGATACGGGAGGGCGGATTCCTCGCACTGAATGTGCACGTCAAGCGGCTGCGGGGTGAGGCCGGCTCTGTTGCGGAGGCGGTCGCGGAGGCGTTCCCGGTAGTTCCGGTGAACTTGGGGCGGGTCTTCCTGGAGGAGTTCCGGGCGCTGGCGGGCGAGCACGGCACCGACTGGTCGAAAGTGCTGGGTGCGGACACCCGGTACACCAGGAACAGTGAACTTCCGGGTGGGCTGCGATCGTTCGTCGTCCGGGTGTGGCCGAGGGTAGCGGCGCAGCTGGAGGAAGCAGCCTCTCGGGAGCCCGGGTCGGTGTTGTTCGTTCACACCGCGGGCCTGCTCTCCCACTACTACGCGGCGGGCGGGCACGAGCTGCTGGTGGAGCTGCAGCGCGAGGCCCGCAAGCCTGGTGGTCGACCGCACGGGCTGTGGCTGCTCACGCCGTCGCACAACCCGCAGGGGGGACCGCAGTTGGACGGTCGCACGGTGGAGGTAACCGGTGGCGACGCGGAACGCGTGGTACTGACCGAGGACTTCCTCAAGAACTTAGCTGCACATCGAGAGGGTTTGGGACAGTGAGCGCGCGCAATGGTGGTCATGACGGCCTGTTGAAGGACCTCCGCAAGCAGGTCACGCTCCTGGAGGACGACCTGCGTGCGCGGAGCGAGTCGGTGGAGGAGTACCGGGACCGGCTCACGAACGAGTACACGCGGGCGTATGCGGCGGACCGTACAGCCGCGACGTACGAATCGTGGCGCGATGAGCGGGTCACTCAGGTCGCGGCAGCGTGGGTGCTCGGTTGCGTCTTCGTGCGATTCTGCGAGGACAACGGGCTGATCGAGCGCGCGTGGCTTGCGGGTGTCGGTGAGCGTCTGAAGGACGCGGAGGACCACGACGCGGCGTTCTTCGCGGCGAACCCGGAGAAGAACGACCGCGACTGGATCGTTGCGGCGTTCGACCACTTAGCCGGGACCAACCCGACGGTGGCGGGGCTTTTCGACCGCGCGCACAACCCCTTGTGGGAGATAGCTCCTTCGTATGAGGCGGCGACGGCGCTTCTGAAGTTCTGGCGGCGGGTTGATTCCGACGGTGAACTCGTCCACTCGTTCGTGGACAGCGACTTGGACACGCGCTTCCTGGGCGACTTGTACCAGGATCTGAGCGAGCACGCCCGGAAGACGTACGCGCTGCTCCAGACCCCTGTGTTCGTGGAAGAGTTCATCCTCGATCTGACGCTGGAGCCGGCGGTTGAGGAGTTCGGCCTGGAGCCGGTCGTCAAGGTCCGCGACGGGCACGGCGTTGACCGGGAACTCCCCGCGGGGCTGCGGACAATCGACCCGGCGTGCGGTTCGGGGCACTTCCTGCTGGGGCTCTTCGAGCGGCTGTTGGCGAAGTGGCGGGACGAGGACAAGGGCGCGGATGAGTGGACGCTGATCAGGCGGGCACTGAACGCGGTGCACGGGTGCGACAAGAATCCCTTCGCCGTGTCGATCGCCCGGTTCCGGTTGTTGATCGCTGCGCTGAAGGCTGCGGGCGCGGGACGGCTTGATACAGCACCCGGGTTCCCGATCAACGTGGCTGTGGGTGATTCCTTGATCCACGGTCGCGGTGCACCGAAGCGGGAGTCCGAGACCATGTTCTCCCTGTCGGGGGAAACTCTTGAAACCTTCTTCTATCGGCCCGAGGACATCGACGAGTACGCGGAGCGTTGCGACCTGATGACGCGTGACTCGTACCACGTGGTCGTGGGAAATCCGCCGTACATCACAGTCAAGGACAAGCAGGAGAGCCTCAACTACCGAGTGTACGATTCATGCTCGGGTAAGTACGCACTGTCGGTGCCGTTCACTGAGCGGCTGTTTCAACTAGCGGTGCGAACTTCAGGATCGAATCGGGACGCAGGGTACATAGGACAGATCACCGCGAACTCATTCATGAAGCGTGAGTTCGGCAGGAGACTAATCGAGGACTTCTTCCGACTGAAGGCCCACCTGACACATGTAATCGACACGTCGGGTGCCCACATTCCTGGGCATGGGACACCGACGGTTATTCTGGCGGGGCGGAATTACGTACCGCGGCCGGACGAGCCTATTCGGGCGGTGCTCGGAGTGCGGGGCGAGCCAAAGCAGCCCGAGGTCGCCGCCGATGGCGTCGTATGGTCGGCGATTTTGAGACAGATCAACTTCCCTGGCAGCGATTCAGAATGGGTGACCTCCGCTGACCTGAGCCGTAGTTCTTTCAGTGAATTTCCATGGAGCCTGTCCGGCGGCGGTGCAGGGATCCTCTTTTCAACTCTTGAGAGTAATCGTCTCGAGCGACTCGCCAATAAAATTCGACTCATTGGCCGAACAGCACACACGGGAAGCGATGACTCGTACTACGCCGCTCCCGGCACGTGGCAGCGGCGTGGCGTTGCGGCAGCGAACATCGCGCCAGTAATCGAGGGTAATTCCATTCGCGAGTGGGCAATCACGCCCCTAACGGAGGGGTTGTTCCCCTACGATGATAACCTCAAGGCGGCTCTTTCTGACACAGCCACATCGCGCCACTTGTGGGCACATAGAACTGTCCTGGCGCAGCGTCGAGAACCGGGTGGAACTCATGAAGAAATCGGCTTGACTTGGTACGAGTGGAGCAGGTGGCATCCCGAACGATTCAGCATTCCGATGGGAATTGCCTTCCCATTCGTCTCAACACACGCGCACTTTGCGTTGGATCGCGGGGGGAGGGTCTTTAACCGAACTGGGCCAGCGATCAAACTGCCAGAGGGAGCAAACGAGGACGAGCACCTGGCGTTGCTAGGGGTATTCAACTCATCGGCAGCCTGTTTTTGGCTCAAGCAGGTCAGCCAGTCCAAAGGAAACGGCGGCATCGGTGGTGGCATCTCAGATGAGCTCTGGGAGCACCGGTACGAGTTCACCGGAACCAAGCTCCAAGAGTTCCCCCTCCCCGCCCAACTCCCCCTCCCCCTTGGCCGTACCCTTGACACCCTCGCCCAGAAACTCCCCACCCACGAGCCATCCGCCGTCTGCACTGCCGACGAACCGCCCACCCGGGCACGCCTCGACGCTGCACGCGAGTCCTGGGCCCGCACCCGTCAGCGCATGATTGCGCTCCAGGAGGAGCTGGACTGGGAGGTCTACCACTCCTACGGGCTGCTCACCGACGCCGAGAAGGCCCGCCTCACCGACCCCTCCCCCGCGCCCACGACCATCCCCCAAGTGAAGCTCGGGGAGCGTGCGTTCGAGATCGTGCTCGCACGTAAGCAGTCCGCTGGGGAGATCGAGACCGCCTGGTTCGACCGGCACGGTTCCACCCCCATCACCGAGATCCCCGCCCACTGGCCCGACTGGTACCGGGACATCGTCCAGGCCCGCATCGACACCATCACCTCCCGCCGCGACATCGCCCTCATCGAGCGCCCGGAGTGCAAGCGGCGCTGGGCCACCGACACTTGGGAGAAGCGGGAGAAGGCCGCCCTTCGTACCTGGATACTCGACAAGTGCGAGCACAAGTCGCTCTGGTTCCACGTACTCAACGACTTCGAGCAGCCTCGCACCCTCACCGTCGGCCAGCTTGCCGACGAGCTCGAGAAGCGGGCCGACGCCAAGGCGATCCTCAACACCGCTTCCCTCTACGCCGCACATCTCGGCAAGCCCAACCTCTCCCTCACCCAGGTCCTTCAGGACGTGGTCGACGCCGAACACGTCCCGTACCTCGCCGCGTACCGCTACAAGGACACCGGCCTGCGCAAGCGCGCACAGTGGGAGGACGTGTGGGATCAGCAGCGCGAGGAGGACCGGACCGGTGAGCGCCGCAACATTCCCGTACCGCCGAAGTACACCTCCGCGGACTTCCTGAAGCAGTCCTACTGGTCGAACCGCGGGAAGCTGGACGTGCCCAAGGAGCGGTTCGTCTCCTACCCGGACGCGAGTCCCGGCTCCGACCCGACCCTGCTCCTCGGCTGGGCCGGCTGGGACCAGCGTGACCAGGCCACCGCCCTGCTGAACATCGTCAGCGAGCGCCGCAAACAGCAGGACTGGTCCGGCGAGCAGCTCGTGCCGCTGCTCGCGGGGATCAACGAGCAGCTGCCGTGGCTGCGGCAGTGGTTCGGCGAGGTCGATGACGAGTGGGGCGAGGAGTCCGCCGCCGAGGAGTTCCAGAGCTTCCTGGACGGCGAGTTGGCACGCGAGCAGCTCACCCCGGCGGCACTCACAGCATGGCGTCCGGCGAAGAAGACCCGGGCGCGCAAGGCAACAGCAACGGCAAAGAAGAAGGCGGCGGAAGACGATGAGTAGCGGCAACGGCGAGCTCTACCTCCGGGACGTACTCGACCTGCCCGAGTCCGTGCTCGCCGGCTCCTTCAAGGTCGAGCTGTCCGGCGGCTTCGACGCGACCGCCGACCGCGTACGCGAGTACGTGGTCACCCCGCAGCTGGAGCAGTCCCTCCGCAAAGCGCTGAAGATCGTTGAGGCATCCGTACGGGCGGGGTCGTCCGACGCCGCGTATCTGCACGGCTCGTTCGGCTCCGGTAAGAGCCACTTCATGACCGTGCTGCACGCGATCCTCTCCAACGACCCGGCCGCCCGCACCAAGCCCACGCTCCAGCCGATCATCGCGGACCATGACGCGTGGCTGCGGGACCGGAAGTTCCTGATGGTCCCGTTCCACCTGGTCGGTGCGACCGACCTCGACTCGGCGATCCTCGGTGGATACGTCCGCACAGTTCAGCGTTTGCACCCGGAAGCGCCCGTGCCGCCGGTCTACCGGGCGGATGCGATGTTCGAAGATGCCCGCCGCCAGCGGCAGTTCTTCTCCGATGACACGGAATTCGTCCGCTGGCTCGGCAACCCCTCGCTACCGAAGGAGACAAGCGCTGCCCCGCAAGCGGCCGCCGATGACGAGGACGATCTGGTCAACCTCGACGTCAAGGAGGCTCCTGAGGTCTGGACGCCGGCACTCCTCGACGAGGCCTTCGCCGCCGCCCCCGGCGAGAAGGTCCGCAACTGGCTCGCGTCCGCGCTGATCTCCGGTCCGTACTCCTCGTACTCGCTCAGTGCAATGGGCGCAAAGAACGCCTTCCTGCCCCTCGAAAACGGCCTCGACATCATCAGCCAGCACGCCAAGTCCCTTGGCTACGACGGGCTGATCCTCTTCCTCGACGAGCTGATCCTCTGGCTGCAGGCGCATCTGCGGGAGCGGACCTTCGTCAATGACGAGGTCAACAAGCTCGTCAAGCTGATCGAGTCGGGTACGGGTGGCCGTGCCCTGCCAGTCATCTCGTTCATTTCCCGCCAGCGTGACCTCTCCGAGCTGATCGGATCGGACGCGGTCGGCGCTGACGCCAAGAACCTGGAACAGCAGGTCAAGTACCTGGCGGGCCGCATCGACCCGATCAGCCTGGAGGACCGCAACCTCCCGGAGATCATCAAGGAGCGGGTCCTCAAGCCGAAGGACGACGCCGCCAAGGCCGCGCTCGAAGCCGCCTTCGCCCGGGTCGAGACGTCCAACCAGTCGGTGCGGGACGTGCTGCTCGACGCCAACGGCGCCACCCACGCGGACTGGGCCGACTTCAAGGCGCTGTACCCGGTCTCGCCCGTCCTCCTCAACGTCCTGGTCGCGCTCTCCGGTGCGCTCCAACGCGAGCGCACCGGTCTCAAGCTGCTCCAGCAGATGCTCTACAAGCGGCGCGCGGACATGAAGGTCGGTGAGCTGATACCGCTGGGTGACCTGTGGGACGTGCTGGCCGAGGGGATGGGCGAGGCGTTCACCGACCGGCTGCGCAGCGAGGCCGACGCGGCAACTCGCTTCCACGGCAAGGTCAAGGACCACCTCCTCCAGAAGTATGGTTCGGCGGACCACACCAAGTACAAGGCTGACGACCGCTTCATCAAGACGATGCTGCTCGCCTATCTCGCGCCCGATGTGCCTGCTCTCACTCGCCTCACCGGGCCGCGCCTCGACGCCCTGAACCACGGGTCGATCCGCTCCCGCACCGGGCAGGAGGACCGGATCGTGGTCAAGCGGATGCAGGAGCTCCAGGCAGAGTTCCCCGGTGAGCTGCGCAGTGACGGCAACGACGCGGACCCGGTCTTCACGTTGCACCTGTCCGATCTGGACGTGGAGCCGATCCTGGACAGCGTCGGCGAGAAGGACACGCACGGCGCCCGCAAGCGGTGGGTGCAGGAATGGCTGTGGCGAGAGCTGGGCGTCGTCGACAACGGTGGCTTCGTCGCCGATCGCGAAATCGTCTGGCACGGTACGCGGCGCATGGCCGAGTTCGTCTTCGAGAACGTGAGCGATCCCCAGATCCTGCCCGACGCGCAGTTCGAGCCGTCCTCGTCGGACCGGATCCGGTTCGTCATCGATTACCCCTTCGACGAAAACGTAGACGGCCGGCCCAGCGCGGACGAGAACCGGGTCTTCCGCCTGCAGCGGGAGAAGCCCGATGCGGCGACCATCGTCTGGCTGCCGTCCTTCCTCTCTGCCCAGCGAGGCACGCAGCTCGGCCGACTCCTGAAAATCAACTACCTGCTCGGCAGGGACCGGTTGAAGGACTTTGCGACCCACCTGTCGTCCGACGACCAGGTGCGGGTCAGGCATCAGTTGGAGGCGCAGCGCGAGACGCTTGTCTCGCAGCTGGGCCAGGTACTCCACCAGGCATACGGAATCGCCAAGGCCAACGAGACCGACCTCGGCGCCCAGGTGACCGAGGGTAAGCACGTCCACTCGTTGTACGCCGGACACACTCCGCAGCTCCAGGGCGGCGGCCTCTTTGAGTACAACCTGTTGAAGCTCGGCGACGGGTTGTTGGACACGCTCCACCCCAAGCACCCGAACTTCGATCGTCAGGAGAGCCGCAAGCCGGTCACTGCCGCAAAGTTCAAGAAGACCTACGGCTGGATAGCCAAGGCCATGGACGATGGCTCACGCCGGGTCGTGGTCGACAGCGGTGACATCACGGACGTGGCGCGGATCGTGCACGCGCTGGAGTTGGGTGAGGTGCACGACGGACCGCTGAACGTCTCCACGGACTGGCGCCGCCACATCGACCAGCAGGCGGGCAAGCACGGGGCCAAGGGCGACTTCTCGGTCGAGGACATCCGTGTCTGGATCGCCGAGCTCGGCTGGACGGGGCTCGACAAGCTGGTCTCCAACCTGGTGATCGCCACGTACGCATTGCTCTCGGATCGCTCCTGGATCTACCACGGGCAGGCGGAAGAGGCCCCCGCGCTGGACCAGATCGGCCCCGGCTGGGCACTGCGGGCCCAGGAGCGTCCCAGTGAGGACGAGTTCACGGCGGCACACACCCGGGCCGCGGCACTGTTTGGCACGAGTGTCCCGCAGCTACTGTTCGCCCGAAACGTCAACACACTCGCCGCGGACGTCCACGCCAAAGCAGCGGAGCGAGAGGCCGCTGTCAGCGGGTTGCGGAAGGCGCTGACCCAGTTCAGATCCGCGCTCGGCATCAGTGGCGAGGCCCCCAGCGCACGTGAGCAGTCGGTACACGACGCGGCCGACCTGCTGGCCCGGATCAAGCAGACCCCGGAGCCGACTCCGCTGACCCGTGACCTTGCCGCGGCAACGTATGCGAGCACCGATGTCGTGCTGGCCAAGACCATGTCCTCGGCACAGCGTGTGCTGGATGCTCTGGAGAGCACCGACTGGGACCTCATCGAGAGCCTTCAGCAGTACACCGAGCGCGGGGATGATCTCGCTGACCGGTCCAGGCTCTTGCTCGACGAAATTGCGCAAACAGCGGCAGCCGACGAATTCGACACCGAGCTCACCCCGGTGCTGCGCAGTGCGCGCAGTCAGGCCGTGTCGATGATCAACGAGGCCGCTCGCCGCAGCGTCGTGGCGCCCGTCGCGCCCACACCGCCCCCGCCCGCAGAGCCAGTGGTGGCTTTCCCCTCTGACGAGACGGACGACGAGGACGACGAGCCCTTCGAGCAGCCGAAGCCGGCGCCCAGTACACCGGTCACTCCTGTTGCCACTCGCCGTACGCGTCGGCTCTCGGCGGGGTCCACGAGTGCGCTGGAGACCGTGCTCAGTCAGGCCCTCGACGCGATACAGGGCGAGATCCGCGACTACGCGGCCGCACACCCCGGCGCTGAGATCGAAATCCAGTGGCGGGTGCCCCACGCCGACCAGGGCGATGACGTGCCGGCACACGGCGGCGAGGCCTGATGGGAGCCACGGTGCCGGAACTCGACCAGCGGGTCATCACCGGACTTCTGACCACACGGCTGGCCCATACCAAGGGTCGACGGCTGGTGCTGGTCCACGGCAAATACGTGGCAGGCGGGCCACAGGAGTTCACCGTGCCGGTCGGCGAAGGTGAACGCCGCAAGGTCCGGGTCGTGCACTCCACTTCGGTGCTCGGCATCACCGACGCCTGGCAGGCTCATCTGGGTACCGAGCGTTCAGACCTGCTGGTGGTCACCACCGATATGTCCGGTGAGCGGATCAGTCTCGACCTGGTGGGAGAGATGGTGCGCTCGCAGATCATCGCCGTCGACGAGGCCGAGATCGTCAAGCAGCTCTTCGGCGCCGCCGACCTCGACCCTCGTATGCGGCGCGACCCATGGCTCTGGTTGCCCAGCGCACTGATCACCGCCGAGCCGGACGGCGGCTGGCCCCAGCGTGGGGCCGTGCTCACCCTGGACGCGGCGATGCGCGCCCTCGTCGGGGTGCGGCTCGGGCTCGAGGGCGTCTTCGAGGGCGAGGCATCGGTGGATGTCGACGCGCTGCTGGCCTGGTCCCGCGCTCCCGGCAGCCCACAGCGTTTCGTGGCGTTGCCGGAAGCCGAACAGCAGGGCATCGCCGACTGGCTGACACAGAACGCGGGCGAGGCTGCCCCAGTGCTCCTGCGACTCGCGCTCAGCGGCCGCGGCACCGAGGCCACCGCGCTGGGTGTGCTGGCCTCGGTCATGAACGGGGACGCCGCTTCGGCCGATGAGGCCGTCGCTCTGGGCTCAGTCTTTGGCATGGGTTCACGCCCGACCGAACTGCGCGCCTACGCAAGGGCGGTAGAGGGCACGCTCACCCGATGGATCGGTGAGGCGATGGGGCGGGGAGCGCAGAGCGAGGAGGCACGGCAGCGGGTTCTCGACGTACTGCGCCAGGCCGATCAACTGGCCAAGGAGGCCCATCTCTCTGCTGCACTCGCCGACAATCCTTTTCTCCCCTCAGGGTTCCAGGCACGACTGCGTCGGCTGGCCGAGGCGCTGGCCCAGGAGCCCCAAGCAGCTCAGACCGCCTGGGAACACGTACAAGAGCATCACCTTGCCTCTGTTCTCTATGCGAAGCGGGTCGAGCTGGCGCGCATGGCCGTACGGCTGAAGCACTGGCTGGACGCGCCGGAACCGGTGGTGTCCTCGGTGGACCAGGCTGTGCACACTCATGTCGCCGACTGGGGATGGGTGGACCGGGCCCTGACACAGCTGTGGGTGGGAGACGCCGACGCCGAACCTGTGCTGGTTGATGCGTACCGCACTGTGCACGACGCGGCGTGGCGGCGACGGGCGACGCTCGACGAAGCCTTCGCGGCTGAGCTCGGGCCGTGGGCGCAGCACGCGAGTACGGCGCAGCCCGGTGGGACGCTGCTCATCGAGGACGTGCTGGAGAAGATCGCCGTGAAGCTGGCGGCGAAGCGACCTCCCCTGGTCCTCGTGCTGAACGGGATGAGCGGCGCGGTCGCGGCGCAGCTGGGCGAAGAGTTGACCGGTGCGGGCCGGTGGAGCGAACTGTCCGGTGACGGGCGGCGGGCGGCTGCGGTCGCCATGATCCCTTCGGTGACTGCCGTCAGCCGGGCCACCTTGCTGTGCGGACGCCCGGTATCGGGCGGGCAGAGTGCGGAGAAGGAGGGATTCGTCGATTTCTGGAAGCAGCGCAGGCGTGCGGCCGCTCTCTTCCACCAGAGCGAGATCGTCGGTCCTGCAGGACAGTTGCTCGACCAGCGGCTGGTCGAGGCCATCGCATCGGATGCCGTGGTTGGTGTCGTGCTGAACACCATCGACGACACCCTCGACCATGGGCAGCAGAGCTCGCTGGCCGACTGGTCGGTGAACCGAGTGAAGCACCTCACCGAACTGCTCAACTCCGCGCGGGGGCAAGGACGTCCAGTGGTACTGGTATCTGATCACGGACACCTACTGGACCGGACGAGGTCCGACGCAGGACCAGTGACCGCCGAGGGGGTGGAATCGGCCCGCTGGCGTACAGGGAAGGCTCCCGGTGAGGGAGAGATCGCGCTGGCAGGCCCCCGCGTGCTGGAAAACGACGGTCGGGTCATTGCCCCCTGGTCGGAGCAGATCCGCTACACCCCACGTAAGGCGGGCTACCACGGCGGCGCCGCACTCGCCGAGATGGCGGTGCCGGTACTGGTCCTGACTCCGTCGATCGACCTCGCACCTGACGGATGGGCCGAGCTACCGCGAGAGTCAGTCCAGCCGCCATGGTGGGAAGGGCAAGTCGCCCCGGCACCGCCGAAGACCCAATCCACCACGAAGCCCGCACGAAAGGCACCACCCGCCAAGCCGAAGGCCCGGCCACAGGAGGGTGAGCTCTTCGCCGACGACGCGGTCGAAACGCCGTCGACCCGGCCCGCATCCATCGATCCGCCGACCCCGGTCACGCTCGGCCGTCAGGTCGTGGACACCAAGCTCTACGAGCATCAGGGGAAGTTCGTGCGCAGGGTCCCCGACCGCAAGGTGGTGGCCGCTGTGATCGACGCACTCGACGCATCGGGCGGCACGCTCTCACTCGCAGCAGTCGCTGGGGCCGCCGTCGCTTCGGGGGGCCGTACCCACACCCGCCCGGAAGGCTTCGTCACTGTGCTGACCCGGCTGCTGAACATCGAGGGCTACGAAGTCATCAGCCTGATCGACTCCCGGACCCGGGTCCGGCTCAACCGCGACACACTGCGCGAGCAGTTCGAACTGCCCAGGGAGCACACGTGAGCGGCGCATCCGTCAGCGCGGCCCGCCGCCGCGAGGTCATCGACGCGCTGCGGCGCGGAACCGTGCCACAGTCGGGTCTCGACCTCTTCGCCGTAGGGCTGGACCGTTTCGCGCCCGCGCTGGACGAGCGGATCGCCACGATCGCGACGGGCAGTGCGGCCTTCTATGCCATTCGCGGCGAGTACGGGTCCGGCAAGACCTTCTTCGCTCGTTGGCTCGCCGAACGGGCGAAGCGGGCGGGGCTCGCCACCGCCGAGATTCAGATCTCGGAGACAGAGACACCACTGCACAAGCTGGAAACCGTCTATCGACGGCTCACCGAGCGGCTGACCACAGCGACCGAGCCTGCCAGCGCCCTGCGCTCGGTGATCGATGGTTGGTTCTACACCCTGGAAGAGGAGGTGACCGAGGCGCAACCCGAACTCGGCGAAGAAAGTGCGGCGTTGGAGTCTGCCGTCGAAGCGCTGCTGGAGGAGCGGCTCCGTGGCGTCGCCCAGACCACTCCCGCCTTCTCCGCCGCCCTGCGCGGCTATCGCAAAGCCACGCTGGACGGGGACGCGGCCACCGCCGAAGCCGTGATCGCATGGCTAGGCGGCCAGAAGTCTGTTGCCGCCTCCGCGCGGCGTACTGCGGGGGTGCGCGGAGATCTCGACCACTTCGCGGCACTGGGCTTCCTTCAGGGTCTGCTCACCGTCCTGAAGGACTGCGGGCATCCCGGACTCCTGCTGGTCCTGGATGAGATCGAGACCTTGCAACGGGTGCGGGGAGACGTCCGCGAGAAGGGGCTCAACGCCTTGCGACAGCTCCTTGATGAAATCGACGCGGGCCGCTTTCCCGGGCTCTTCCTGGTCATCACCGGCACACCTGCCTTCTATGACGGACCACAGGGGGTTCAACGCCTGCCTCCACTGGCCCAGCGGCTGGCAACCGACTTCTCCACCGATCCGCGCTTCGACTCACCGCGGGCGGTCCAGCTGCGACTCACTGGTTTCGATCTCCAGCGGCTGGGCGAACTAGGCCGTGTCGTAAGCGACTTGTATGCAGGATCGGCCCGGAATCCTGAGCGTATCGCTGCCCTTGTCGACGATGCATACGTGACGGAGTTGGCCACTGCCATGACGGGAAAGCTCGGTGGGCGGGCCGGCATCGCACCGAGGCTCTTCCTGCGCAAACTCGTCGCAGACGTATTGGACCGGGTGGACGAGTTTGACGACTTCGACCCGCGCAAGCACTACGCGCTGACCGTCAGCAGCGACGAGCTGAGCGAAGTCGAGCGCAACGCCGCGGCGGACAGCGCCGACGAGATCGAGCTGGAGCTGCCGTGACAGGTGCACCCGAACCGCTGGACCGGCTGCACCCCGGGGTCGTACACCACATCGTCAACACCTTGGGGTGGCCTGGTCTTCGCCCGCTCCAAGAAGAGGCAATCGAACCGCTGCTGGACGGTGCGGATGCAGTACTGCTCGCACCGACGGCAGGCGGCAAGACCGAAGCGGCGTCCTTCCCTCTGCTGTCCAGGATGGCTGCGGAGAACTGGACAGGGACCTCAGTCCTCTACGTATGCCCGCTCAAGGCGCTGCTCAACAACCTCCTGCCCCGTCTGGAGACTTACACCTCATGGCTGGGCCGGACCGCGGCACTGTGGCACGGGGACGTCTCGCAGCCGCGACGCAAACGGATCCTGCGGGATCGGCCGGACATCCTGCTGACTACGCCAGAATCGCTGGAGGCGATGCTGGTCAGCGCCAATGTCGACCATCGGGCCTTCTTCTGCGGGCTGCGGACCATCGTCGTCGATGAGGTGCATGCCTTCGCCGGTGACGACCGGGGCTGGCATCTGCTGGCCGTGCTCGAGCGGCTCGAACGAGTCGTCGGTCGGTCAGTACAGCGGGTCGGGCTCTCCGCGACGGTGGGTAATCCCGAACAGCTGCTTACCTGGTTGCAGGGCTCGGGGCACGACAACCGCGCGGCTTACGTTGTTGCCCCTCATCTGCGCGAGGAGAATCCAGTCCTGCCGCCCCCCGGCGAAATCCAGCTCGACTATGTGGGGTCCCTGGAGAATGCGGCGACGGTGATCACCTCCCTGCATCGCGGGGAGAAGCGGCTGGTGTTCTGCGAATCGCGTCGGCAGGTCGAGATGCTCGGCGAGAGCCTGCGAGCCAAGGGGGTGACCACATTCCTCTCGCACGCCTCTCTCTCCGTGGATGAGCGAAGGCGGGCGGAAGAGGCATTCGCCGATGCCCGAGACTGTGTGATCGTCTCCACGAGCACACTGGAACTCGGCATCGATGTGGGCGACTTGGATCGCGTCATCCAGATTGACGCACCCAGCACTGTGGCCTCTTTCCTCCAGCGGCTCGGTCGTACCGGCCGGCGCTCGGGTTCCACTCGTAATTGCCTTTTCCTTGCCACCAACGAGGAAGGTCTGCTCGGCGCAGCAGCCCTGCTTCTGCTGTGGTCACGTGGCTGGGTCGAGCCGGTAGTGGCCCCACCGGAGCCCCGGCACATCGTCGCCCAGCAGGTGCTGGCTCTCTGCCTGCAGGAACACCGGGTCGGAGACCGGCTCTGGCAGGAGTGGTGGGGAGGGCTCGGCCCCTTCGGTCCCTCCGCCGAACCCATCGTGCGCCATCTGATCGACGAGGGGTTCCTGGAGCGGGACGGCGGAATGCTGTTCATCGGCCCTGAGGCCGAACGCCGCTTCGGTTACCGGCACTTCATGGATCTCACCGCGGTCTTCACTGCTGCACCGGAGTTCACTGTGCTGGCCGGCCGCAACGAGATCGGTAGCACCAACCCGGCACTGCTGACGGAGGAAGTCGCCGGACCCAGGCGGCTGCTCCTCGCCGGACGGAGCTGGCAGGTGACGTACATCGACTGGTCCCGGCGGCGGTGCTTCGTCGAGCCGGTCGAGGGTGGCGGCAAGGCGCGGTGGGGCGGGGTCGGTTCCGGCCGTTCCGCCTCGTACGAGCTGACCCGCTCCGCCCGGGAGGTCCTGCTCGGCACCGATCCGCCCGTCGCCTTGACCCGCCGCGCTGAAGCCGCCCTCGCTCAGGCTCGCGACAGCGGTGCGGAATCGGTGCACCCTGCCGGGACAGTTGTTATCCGCGGTGGTCGGGACACGAACGTGCGCTGGTGGACTTGGGCCGGCTATCGGGCCAACGTCACCCTGGCTGCCACGCTCTCGGACAGCGCCGACCCTCTCCAGCGCCCAACAGACACGTACATCCGACTCCGCGAAGACTTGACTCTGGACGAGTGGAATCGAGCCAAGGCCGCGGCAATAGATCAGCTCTGCCTCCCCGCCGTCGACACTCGCGCTATCCATGGGCTCAAGTTCAGCGCCGCGCTCCCTCAGCGGCTTGCAGAGGCCACACTCGCCGCGCGTCTCGCGGATCTCGATGGCGCATCGGCTGCACTCAAGGAAACCTCAAGGTTCGTGGCCGCGGGCGATTGAGCGACCGCGGAGGGCAGCACCGGTGAGTAGAGCATCCTTCAAGCCGCGGGTCGGCGTGGGACGTGGCTTCTTCCCCTGGCTCAACCGGCCGCACTACACCCTGCGCGAGATCGGGGCGCGGATCGCGCCCCTGAACGCGTATCTGGACCTTCACGACGGTCCCCGCCTGCACGAGTACAACGCCGGAAGGCGGCTGACCTCGAACGTCGTGCTCGAACACGGCACCGAAGCCAGCGCCTTCGGTGCGCTCAACTACCGGCTTGGCATGACGTTGGCCGAGTGTGCCCGCCGCTCACTGATGGGCCTCGGCGACACATGGCACATCGAGAACACCTGGCCCTTGGGTATCCAGGACCCGGCAGCCGGAACGAAGCCAGTGGAGGGGCAGAAGAATCCTCGGCCCGAATTGTGGGGCAGGCACCATTCCGAGGGCCGCCACTGGATGAGCGAGGCCCTATCAACCTGCGCCGAACTCTTCCAAGCCGACCGGCAGATCGCGGATCGGAAGCCGGGGCGACGCGCGGAGGACCACACCACCGACGACGAGGAGGAAGAACTGGAAGAGGCGGTCGACGGCCGGTCGCCGCGACCGCGAGCGTCAGGAGGAAGTCAGGCCCCTCGTCCAGCGCCGGCTCCGCGAGGGTCTTCACGACCTCCCGCGACCGGTCCTGGGCGCGCCGCTTGACGGACACCCCGCGCGTCGCCCTCACTCCAGTGGCCCTCGAAGCCACCACACCCGAGACCTACCTGGCGGTGGACGCCGACGGTCTGTTCCCACCTTGACCAACGCCGAGAACCACGCAGTACTGAGGAAGGGCGCACGTGAGCGCACACCATGCAGGCACACGCTGCATGGGCCGCCGCCGCTGGGAACGCCCTGGGACTTCTCTGGGACTTCCAGCTGCATCAACAGGCACGTGCGTGAAACAGCCGAAAGGCCGTTCGTGCTGGTCAGCGCCCCGCAACTGCCCTTCGCCGCAGGTCACGGGCCTCGCTGGTCTCTTCCGGGATATCTGAGGGGCGGGTGCCGTTGCACCCTCCTGACCTGCGTGGACTTCGTTGGACTGGCGGGGGTACGACGACATCTCTGGGACTCTGAGCCGGGATCGGATTGGTTCCCGGCTCAGCCCTGGGGTTACGGCTGCGCGAAGACCGCGCCGATGGTGGGGCCGCCGCGTGCGCCCGCGCGAAGCATGAGGGCGCGTGTTGCGGACCGTGAAACCGGGATCCGAGTGACCGAGCCAACGCGCCAGAGACGACTGACTCGCCGGCCTCCAATTGCTCGGAGGCGTAGAAGTGGCGCAGGGAATCGTAGCGGTGCTCCCTGGAGGGCTCCCAGACGCGGGGTCCCTCCGAGGGCGCTCCTCCCGCCCGGCGATCAGGCCGGCCTCAGCGAGGGCGGGCTTCCAGACGTAGACGTTGCAAGGATATCTTTTCGGCGGCCTCATATGGCTGTCGGAGGGGCCTGCCGCGTTCGCCGCCGCTGGCCGCGATCTTGGCAGGTCGCCGAGCGGCTCCGGCTTCTGTCCACCAATCAACGCGCGGAGCCTGGAGTTCGGCGATCAGTGCGCTGTCAACGTCAGGACGATCATTACGCTCGCCACCACTGGTCTGTGCACTGCTCTGCGTTCTGCGCAGGCGAAGGAACCGTCATCTGAGTCTCCACGTCTCCTTCGCCTCGCTGGTACGGGATTCACCCGCGGCTCAAGTCACCTTTTACACTCCCCGGCCCGGATGACGACGAGCGACAGAGGCCGGCGTGGGACGTTGTGCGGAGGCAGCGGGGTTGCCGTCACGGCCGCGATCTGCAGGCGCAGGCCGCGGAGACGGAACAGGGGACGCCGTAGCGGCGAGATCGTTCAACGTGGCGTTCACCACTGGCCAGCACATGTTGAGCGTGTCGCGGTTCGGGCTGTGCCCGGTCCTTTTCTCCGCGAGAGGATGGACGAGATTCCTGTAGTGCCGGACCAGCCCAGAGGCGAGCTTGGCATCGTGCTCGATCCATTTGTTCTCGTAGGCGAAATCCACGAAGTCATTCAGCCCCATTTTCTGCAAGGGTTTCGGCATGCGTACGACTGCGGTGCGGACGTCTGCGGCATGTGCGAGAACCCCCTCCAGAAGGCTGCCCAGCATGATGACCGCCGACGTGTAGGCCCCGTGCTCGTCACAGGTGCGTGCTTCATCCAGCCGGAGTTGCACCGTGGCGGCGAGTTCCGGGTCGCTCACCACATCCGCCACGGAGACCTTCAGCTCGACGCGCGGCAGCTGCCGTACTTCGTCCTCAAAGCCGGCTTCGCAGTGGGCCAGGACCGGATGGCCTCCTTCGTGGGCGACCCGACGCCCGTCAAGCATGAGCACCTCGTTGAGCCGCTTCAGGGTGACGTGGTACTCCTTCTGCTGGCTGTAGTACTCGATACGGTTCGCCAAGCGCAGGATTGCTCGCTCGGCATCGTCCGTCCCGTCCTCCTGACGCTCTTTGAGGAGTTCCCAGGCCCACTTGGGCCTCGGTGTGCCGTCGTACTCCGGAACGTCGTCCCAGCCGGCCCTCTCAAAGAACGCAGCTACCTCGTATCCCTTCCGGTAGATCAGCGGCGGCTCATCTCCGCAGATCAGGTGCGCGACCTCCGTCAGCGTGCTGTCATCGAAGATCTCGTTCACATCAGGCTCCTTCGAGAGAGACAGACGCATCCTCATCGAGCATGCCGTCGATTTCGTCGTCGGTGAGTTCCGTGTCATCCACGTCGACCGGGGCCCATGCGCTCCCCGGATCCTCCTGAGGCTCCTCGGTGACTCCGGGCTGGATTCCCAACGCGTCAAGGCGCTTCCACAGCGGAGCCAACGAATCCTCTGGAGACAGGGCGAACTCGCTGCTTCGTACACGCCAGAACTGCCAGCCCGCCCGGCGCAGCTCCCGCTCCCGCTCGTAGTCGTCACGGATCTGGTCAGGAGCGGAGTGATACGGGCTGCCGTCGCACTCCACAGCGAGGCGCCCCGCCTCTCCGACGACGACGAGGTCGATGCGTTTGCCGCTGACCTTCCACTGAGGAACGACGTGGTAACCGCGTTCCTTGATCCTGCGGAAGACCCGCTGCTCAAATAGCGAATCGAAGGGCTCACACTGCTCGTCGGGGGAAACGACAGACAGGCTGGGAGAGGTGCCCTGAAGTTCCGGCGGCGCCTGCATATAGGTGAGCAGGGAGTGGCGCAGGTCTCTGCTGTTCAGCTGGTCCGGTGTGACAGAGGTGAACAGCCACATCTGGTCGCGGGCCCGGCTGGCAGCCACGTTGAATCGCCTTCCCTGAGGCAGTCCGGTCATGGTCCGGATGTGGTCGGCGTCGATGACCAGCGAAAGCAGGATGACGTCCCGTTCGTCTCCCTGGAACTGTTCGGCCGTGCCTACACGGATGTTATGTCGCTCCTGGATCGTGGAGTCGATACGCGTATCGATGAGGTTCTCCAACAGCCTTGTCTGATGACCGGAACGGAGAACAATGACTCCGAAACTCCGTTTCGCATACGCCTCGTCCTCCGCAAGCTCCTGCAACTTGGCAACGATGCGTTCGGCCTCGGGCTTGTTGACCAGAGCGTCTCGCCGTCCCTCGCAGTGGCCTTCATGGACATGGACGATCTCGAGGGGCCGTAGCCGGTCCGCTCCGTACTGCCGCAGCGGCACGAGTTCGTTGTCGGGATAGAACTGGGCGGAGGACCACTTGATGATCTCCGGCATACACCGGAAGTGTTCGGTGAGCCGGATAGTCTCGCTGAACCGTGCGGACAGCAGCTCGTAGAGGTTGGACTTGGGACTGAAACCGTCGCGCTGCCAGTCGGTGAGATTGGGCAGGCGCGAGTCGAGGATTTCGTTGAGCCGATCGTGCTTGCCACCTGTGTAGAACGGGACACACTGCTTGTCGTCACCCACGACGATGATCCTGGGAGCGAGCCACAGCAACATCAGTCCATCCAGACCGACCTGGCTCGCCTCGTCCACGATGACGACGTCGAAGGCATCCGGCTCGGGATCGATCATCTCGGCCACCTGCTTGATGGGCATGACCCAGGCCGGGACCGCGGCACGCGCATCACGCATCGCGGAACGGGCGGCCTTCAGGTGTCGCTTACCGAGTGCCGTCATTCCCTTGCCGGCGTTCGCCGTGGCCGATGCGTAGGCACTCAGCGCCTGCTTCTGGCCGGCCGTCATCCGGTCCAGGCAGTGGTAGAGAGCCCTGTCGGCCGCCAGTTGAGTCACAGTGGTCCTCAACTGCGCTTCGACGACTTCCAGCTCCCCTTCCAGCTTGGCTTCCCTGCCAGGTATCAGCATCGTGTCCTGGAAGGTACGCGCTCGCCGCCATGCCCAGGCATCACCCAGGCCCACAAAGCGGGTCTCCCAGGTCGACTCCGTCGGTGACTCGGTGAAGCGCCGCGCCAGTTCGGGGTGGTCTTCAGACAATCGGTCCAAGAGCTTGCGGGCCTCTCGGCGATCAGCCTCACGGTGGAACGCTTCGGTCAGTGAGTCGATCGCGGACGTGTACGCCTTCGGATCACGGGCAGTGACAGCCCGGTGTACCTCCGCCAGTTCGGCCACTCCGCTGGCATCAGGCCGCGGCAACTGCTCGGCGATGGCGCGCAGCCGCTCCTCTGCCTCACGGGCGCTGAGGAGTCGTTCAGCGCCGTTCGCCGACGTTCGGACGTCTTCCCACTGCTGCGCCGTCCGCACTGTCGCCTTGATGCGAGCCTTGAGCAGGACGTCGTGCAGCGTACGCACGGAGCGGGTGAACCCATCCACTGCGCGGAGCGTCGGCACCCGGTCCAGCAGCTCCGACAGGGCCTCTTCCGTGGAGCCTCCTACCACGGGCACCCCAACACTCTGCCAGCGGTCATTCAGCTGCCGGACGCACTGACGTATCTCCAGCTTGGCTACCAGTGCGGAGATCTCATCTGCTGTGCTGGGCAGTCGCCCGTCCACCCGGCAATCCTGGAGAAGGGTTTGGGCCTCTTTCTGTACCGCCTTCGGAATCAGCTTGCGTAGCTTGCCGCCGTCGCGCAGAAACTGTTCGAGTGCCTTCCCAGCGGCGATGAGACGCGACTCCTCGGCGAGCTCCACGCCAGGTACATGGAGCTCGGCGTAGGTGGCATCTTGAAGCACGCTCTGCACTTCTTCGGCCCGGGCGGCCGATCGGCGCACTCCATCCCACAACTGCCGTCGTTGGCCCGCCATTCCGTCCTGCAGGGCGCGGGTGGTCCATTCGCCGGACTTCCAAGCGGCAGGCTCACCCGGCAGCCCCTCACTCTGAAGTGCGTGTTCTGCGTCGTCCAGCAGCTTGACCAACGTCTCGATCAGGTCCCGTCCCTGATTCGCGATTTCGAGAGAAAGCGCGTCGGACGACGCGTCGGCGCAGGAGCGCACAGCAGCATCGAGGGCCTTGACCGCCTCTTCGAACAGCACCGGTGCGGCAAAATCCGCGGGGTCCGGGCAGCGAGCAGCATGCTCGTCCAGCACGACGGCCCCGTGCCGGGACACCAGGCCCAGCAAGCGCTGGGCCTGGTCCTGGCTCAGCGAGGGTTCTCGCGGTACCGAGGCCGGCAGGGCGGGCATCCAGTCATACTTCGCTGCACCGGCGGCGACGGTCTCCACGATCTCCGCGAGCCGTCCCTGGTATCCAGGGGCCACGTCGAGGTGTTCGTACCACTCCGCTTCACGCACGGCGCGGAGTTCGTCCCGCAGTCGCGCGCGGATATCCGACAGTTCCGAGCGCAGCGCTTCGTGGCTCTTGATCTTTACGTCGAGACGCTCCGTCGACTGGGTGGCGCTGAGTTGAGAGAGAGCACGCACGGACTGGTCGAGGTCGTCGCTGCCGTCCTGGCGTCGGTCGCTCTGGAGGACACACAGGCTACGCAACTCGGCAGGAAGTTGCTGTCGCAGGACCTTAAGTGCCTGTCCCTTCTCACTCGTCACGAGTACCCGCTTGCCGTCCGCCAACAGGGCACACACGAGGTTGGCGATAGTGTGGGTCTTTCCCGTGCCGGGCGGTCCCTGGACAACAACGCCTGTATCGGTCTGAAGACGCCTCAACACCTCCCGCTGAGCCTCGTTCGACAGCAGCGGGAACAGGGGATCGGGGCCGAGGGCGGGCGGCACGTCACGGCTCCCTGCCGTACCCCATACCCTGCGGTCCTCCGCTTCCAGTTGGTACAGCAACTGAGCCAATCCCAGTGGAGCGACAGCATCGGGTTGGGCAAGACAGTTCGCAATGCCGTCGTAGAAGTTCACGAGCGCGCCCTGGCCCCGCTGACGGAGAATGATCGCCGGCGCGAATCCCAATGTGGGGACCGGCAAGATCGGATCGGTTGGCGGGCTGCCCCAGTCACGGTGAAATTCCACTACGCGATCAGTGCCGAACGCCCGCTCCGACCAGTTGCCGAGCAGTTCCTGCGCGTCACCGGACAGTGGATGGAACCCTCCCTCGTCGACACGAGCCCGCAGCGGGCTCAACAGGCGGGTGCTGTAACCCTGGTCCGCGTCAAGGAACTCATTGTCCTCCAGCCTCGCGGGGTCACCGGGCGCGAGTGCGACAGTGATGGACATATTCACGGAATTCACGGTGAGCATGAGCGGCACCGTCAGAATGTGCCTGGAGGTGCGAGCCGATGGGCGCGCGGCTCCGATGTTCAGTAGTCCGGTGCCCAGTACCGCCTCGTATTCCTCCCCGTCTTGCTGAACCCTGGTCGCCATTCGGTACAGCTGCTGGTGGAGTTCCCGGTACGGCCGGTCTGCACGCTCTTTCCCCGACCATTTGCGCCACGCGTCGAGCCATCGCGCGTAGGCACGCAGCACATCGTGCGCTTCCTCCCGGCGGATTTCGGAGACCTCGAACAGGTCTCCTTTCTCATCCTCCTCCCAGCCCTGACCGGGTCCCGACTCGGCCAGCGGCGGCTCTTCCGGCGTCGCGGTGGCGGCGGCTTCGGGATCAACCCACCCCGCCAGCACTTCAGGCAAGGCAGGAGCCGCGCGAGCCGGACGATGTGCCACCTTGAGCAGCGTCCGGTCGCCGTCGGGGTTCCGCCGGAGCTTTTCGTCCGGCAGGTCGGAGAGCCAGAGGACCTCCGGATACTTCTGCCAATCCCGCACCGGCTTGTACGACCCTCGAACAATTTCGCGCATATATTCGATGAGTTGGCGCGTACGGTGCACTGCCTCCGGATTGCTCGCACGGAGTGCAGAGTTAAGAGACACCTATCCCCCAAAGTCATTGCCCGATGGAAAGCCTTACAGGATGCGGGAGAGAAGTGGCGCCATCAACCAAGACCAGCAAGTAATGACAGGAACAAGCCATATTTTGCGAAGGTTGGCTGTAACCGAGCCAACTGCCCACTCCGATGCCTCGCCCGGCGTCACACGCGTCGCTATCGCGACCAGCGTCACGCCCACTTCGGGCACCGCCATACCTAACGCGCCAATGGCCGCGCCGATATACACATTCCGGGCATTTCAACCGCTCGCCTTGCGCGTCAGCGACTTGGCGGCGTCGATCGCCTTCTACTCGAAGCCGTTCGGCGCTGAACCCGCCAAGCCTCGCGACAACTCCGTCAATTTCGCCACCGCCAAGCCGCCGCTGCACATATTCCTGATCCAGCATGAGCCGGAACAGAAGACCTGGCTCGAACCCCGGCAATCTCCTCGCTCTTGCGCCGTCGGTGACGCCGGCGGACCGATGCACCTCGCTGCCCTGAAACATGACGCCCTGCACACGCCGGTCGGCACGGTCGGTGTTGTCGTACCCTGCTCCCCGGTACTGGCCCCTATGCTGCAGTTCCTACTTCTCTGAGCCCTCGGCACTGACAGCGGGTCTGACGACACGATCACCCGTCCGTAAAACGCTGGCTGCTGCCTACCGGGTTTGCACAGTCGCTGAGTTGGTCGCCCTGGATTGTCAGTGCCGGTCGCTACCGTCGAGCGTTGAGCCGAGGAACACCCGGCCCCGTCTGGGGGCACTCCCCACTTCACCGCCGAGGACCGCCCGTGACCTACGTACGCCCGCACTACCGCCGTGACGGCACCTACGTCAAAGGCCACAAACGCCGCACCCGCCCCCGCACCGCCCAGCCCTATACGGCATCCCGACGAACCACCCCGCGTCCCGCTCCCGTGTCGCGGCCTCGACCAGTCCCCACCAGCCCGACGACCCATGTCCGTACCTACTACCGCTCGGACGGCACCCGCGTACGCGGGCATCACCGGTCCATCAGCCCTCGCACCCTCGTGGCAGCAGGCACCGGAGGAGGATGTCTCCTGTTGCTCCTGTTACTACTGGCCCTGGCCGGCGGGCCGGGAACAGGCAGCAAGGCACCGGTCGGCACGACGCCATCGCACTCCGCATCGGTCTCACCAACGCACCACCCGTAGGCGGCGGCCCACACGGCAGCAAGCCCCGCCAGTTTCACGGGGCATGCTGCCAACCGAGATCAGTCACAATGATTGCCCGACCCCAACCACGAAGGAACGCACGAGGAGGTTCCCGCGCAGGCGGGGTGGTCCACGTTCGATGCGCCGCTTCTCTTTGAGGTACCCGTCCTCCCCACTGCAGGCGGGAGTCGTTCTAGGAGCAAGCGCTGCCATTCGTTCACAGCAGACCACCGACGCGCGGCTCCCAGCCGACACAGCACCCCCTCGCTCTGCATAGAGCCGCAAGAGAGGCGATCACAGGTGGGATTCCCCCTGGGACTTTCCTAGGAATTCCGGTTGCATCAACAGGCACGAGCGTGAATCAGCCGATAGGCCATCAGCGCAGGTCCACAGCCCACAGCCACCCATCGCGGCAGGTCACGGCGCCCCCTGGTCTCTTCCGGGATATCTGACGGCGGTGCCGCCGCATCTTGCATGACCTGCACCTATGTGGATCTGGACGGGGTTCGGCGGGGCCGTGAGGCTGCTGAGGTCCCGCTCTGTCTCGGGCTCCGTCCCCCAAGTCCCGTACAGGCCGGGCGGATCAGCGGGGTTCGGTCACGGTGCCGCGTACGACGAGTCGGGGGTCAGGACACCTCGCGGGGGTCGGTGCGGCCCTGATCGAGCGGTTCGACATCGGCGGCCACCGCATACCGCGCCTGCTCCTCCGGCTCCCTGACTGACCATGATCAGGCTGAAGCAGCTCAACTGGGAGAGGGCGGCCGTCGTCGTGGCCGGCGACGGACACCTCACCGGGTATGGCGACGTCGGCGCGCGTACCCGCGGCGCCGGTCCGTGGCGATCACCGCCATGCTCGTCGACGTACGCGATGTCACGGGCCGATCCAACGCCGGAGTTGAGACGACCTCACTGCCCCTTCGGGCTTCTTCGGCCTTCCTCAAGGCGCGAGCGTGCACGAAGCCGCCGGCTCGCGGGCTGGTACGCCGGCCAGGTGGGCGCCGCCCGTCAGCTCTCCTCCGGCGTGAGTACGACGAATTCCGCGCCCGACGGATCGGTGCACACCGCCAGTCGGCCGACGCCCTCGGCGGTCTCCGGGCCCATGGACAGGGCGCCGCCGTTCTCCTTCACCTGGGCGACCGTGGCGTCGCAGTCCGCGGAGCCGAACACCGGGTGCCAATAAGGCTTTCCGCCGGAGCCGAACATCTCCGGGACCCCCATGATGCCGCCGTGCATCCGCTCCTCACCGCAGTTCGCGGGCGTGACCAGCGTGTAGGCGCCCCCGCCGCCGGGCAGCGGCATGTCTTGGGTCGTCCAGCCGAAGATGCCCTTGTAGAACGTCTGCGCCGCGGGCGAGTCGGAGGTGTAGAGCTCGGTCCAGCCGAGGCTGCCGGGGCCGTCCGTCGCCTCGACTCCCAGCAGGTCGCCGGGCTGCCAGACGGCGAACTGCGCCCCCTGCGGGTCCGTGAGCTGGGCGAACCGTCCGTCATTCGCTCCGACGGGGGTCGGCGGCACACGGACCGCGCCACCGGCCTTCTGGACCGCCTTCACGGTGGCATCGGCGTCGGGGGTGTGGAAGTAGATCGTCCAGGCGGAGCGGTCGCCCTCGTCGGTGAGCGGGCCGACCGCACCGACCACCTTGCCGTCGAGACGGAAGACGGAGTAGCTGCCCGCGTCGCCGTCACCGAACGGCGACGCCTGCCAGCCGAAGACCGCGCCGTAGAAGGCGGCGGCCGTCTCGACGTCCGGGGCGCCCAGATCGAGCCAGCACGGGGAGCCGGGGACGGGGTCAGTAGTGATCATGACGATTCCCTTCGCGGATCCGCTCTGGATTTCAGCCTGACATCCACCACTGACAATCGCCCGTCGACCCGATTCGTTGTCCGTCCCCCTGCTTGCTAGCCTGACGCGCGCTCGTCAAGAATTGACGGAGCACACCGCCCGCCACTCCAGTGCGCGGGCACGAACCAGCGGCCGTGCCGGCCGCTCTCTCGGGGGAGAACACGACGTGAATCGTCGCCATGTGCGTGCTGTTGCCGTTTTCGGGATCGTGGTCGTCGCGCTGACGGGCGCGCGGCATTCGCACGGCGGGGGGTGCGGCAGCAGCCACTCCAGCAGTAGCAGCAGCAGTGGCGGCTACAGCAGCTCCAGCGGTGGCTACAGCAGCTCCGGCAGCACCACCAGCAACGGCACCACCGGCTCGCCGACGGCCGGCTCGACCACGCCGCCGGAGTCCGACATCAGCATCACCGACTGCAAGGTCGACAGCTCGGCCGGCACGCTGAGCGCCCGGCTGAGCGTGCGGAACGGCAACAGCACGGGCTCCGCGTCCTACAGCGGCACCGTGGACTTCACGGACGGTACGGGCCGCACCTTCGGCAACGCGATGATCTCCTCCCTCCGGGTGTCCGCCGGTCAGACGATGCCCACGACCGTCACCGGCACCTTCATCACGAGCAACGACCAGGCGCCCACCGCGGGCAAGTGCAAGCTCGGCCGGGTCTACAAGAGCAACAGCTGACCACCCACGGCACACGGGCACGGCCCTCCGGTGCGGCAGTCGGCCCGCCGGCCGGGGGCGCCGTTCACCGTGCGGTCCGGTACAGCTCCTTGGCGATGACCGAGCGCTGCACCTCGGTGGCGCCCTCGTAGATGCGCGGGGCACGTACCTCGCGGTAGAGGTGCTCCAGGAGATGGCCGCGGCGCAGCGCCCGCGCACCGTGGATCTGGACGGCCGCGTCGACGACGTACTGCGCGGTCTCGGTCGCCAGCAGCTTGGCCATGGCCGCGCGGCCGGCGATGTCGGGGTCCGCCCGGTCGTACGCCGACGCGGCCGCGTACACCAGCAGCCGGGCGGCTTCGACGCGGGTGGCCATCTCCGCGAGCTGATGCCCGACGGACTGCAGGTCCTTCAGCGGTCCGCCGAACGCCGTGCGCGCGCCCGCGTGCGTCAGCGCCGCGTCCAGGGCTGCCTGTGCCATGCCGACCGCGAAGGCGCCCACACTCGGCCGGAAGAGGTTCAGCGTCCGCATCGCGACGCCGAAGCCGCGGTCGACCTCGCCGAGCACGTCCGCGCGGGTCACCGGCACCCCGTCGAAGACGAGCGTGCCGATGGGGTGCGGGCTGAGCATGTCCAGGTGCTCGCCGCCGAGGCCGGGCCGGTCGGCGGGCACCAGGAACGCGGTGACGCCCCGGGCGCCCGCACCGCCCCCGGTACGGGCGAAGACGGTGGCGAAGTCGGCCTCCGGGGCGTTGGAGATCCAGCACTTCTCACCGGTCAGCCGCCAGCGGTCCTGGCCGTCCGGTTCCGCGGCCAGGGCCAGCGCTGCGGCGTCGGAACCCGCGCCCGGCTCGCTCAGCGCGAAGGACGCGACGGCGCGCCCTGCGGTGACCTCCGGCATCCAGCGGGCGCGCTGCTCGGCGGTGCCGGACTGCACGATCGGGGACGCCCCCAGTCCCTGCAGCGCCAGCGCGGTCTCCGCCTCGGTGCACTCCTGCGCGAGGGATTCGCGCAACAGGCAGAGGTCAAGGGCGCGCACGTCCTCGTCCGCGGGGAACAGGCGGCGCAGCAGGCCCAGTTCGCCCAGCGCGGCGACCAGCGGGCGGTTGATCCTGCCCTCCTCGCCCTGCTCGGCGAGCGGGCGCAGCTTCTCCGCCGTGAGCGCGCGCAGTTCGGCGCACCATTCCTGTTCGTCCGGTCCCAGCGCGAATGCGGTCACGGGGCGACTCCCTGGTAGCGGGCCTTCTATCGCGATCTGTTGACTGCCGTCACGAACACGTTACGCTGACGACGGATCCGAACGGCAGCCCTCACGCCCTATCCGACCGGTTTCCGCACCGCCCGGCCGGCCTTCGCACCCGACCTGACCGCGCCCTGCGAACCGGTCTCCACGGTCCCTCATCCCTCTCCCGGCCGCTCGTCGGCCACCTCCCGCAGGCGGAACTCCGGACTCACCCACCAAGGGGGCGCACCCGCCATGGAGCTACGGTCCTCAGCCCACGCCGACACCTTCGCCCGCGACCGGCTGCCGCCCCACGACCAGTGGCCGCACCTCACCGACATGGGTTATCCCGACCGGCTGAACTGCGGCGCGGAGCTGCTGGACGGCACCATCGCGCGGCTGGGACAGGACCGGCCCGCGCTCCGCGACGCGAGCGGCCTGGTGTGGACGTACGGGCAGCTGCGCGAGCAGGTCGATGCGATCGCCCACGCGCTCACCGGGCGCCTGGGGGTCCTGCCCGGCAACCGCCTGCTGCTGCGCGGCCCGACCACGCCCTGGCTCGCCGCCTGCTGGCTGGCGGTGATGAAGGCGGGGGCGGTCGCGGTGACCGTGCTGGCCGCGCAGCGCCCGGACGAGCTCGCCACCATCTGCCGGCTCGCCGAGGTGCGGCACGCACTGTGTGACGCCCGTTCCGTCGAGGACCTCGTCAAGGCCGAGGTGTCCGGTCTGACGGTCACGGCCTACGGCGGGGACGGCCCGGACGACCTGCGCCGACTCGCGCAGCTCCCCACCGCGCCGTACCCGGCCGTCGCGACCTCCGCCGACGACGTGGCGCTGATCGCCTTCACCTCGGGCACCACCGGCCGCCCCAAGGGCTGTATGCACTTCCACCGCGATGTCCTGGCGATCGCCGACACCTTCTCGGCGCAGGTGCTGCGCCCGAGCCCGGACGACGTGTTCGCGGGCAGTCCGCCGCTCGGCTTCACCTTCGGCCTCGGCGGTCTGGTGATCTTTCCGCTGCGGGCCGGCGCCTCGGCCCTCCTCGCCGACTGGGGCGGGCCCGACCGGCTGCTGTCCGACATCGCGAAACACCGCATCTCGGTGCTCTTCACCGCGCCGACCGCCTACCGCGCCATGCTGCCCCAACTCGGCGCGCACGACGTCTCCGCACTGCGCCGGTGCGTGTCCGCCGGCGAGAATCTGCCCGCCGCGACGTGGCAGTCCTGGTACGACGCGACCGGCCTGCGGATCATCAATGGCATCGGCGCCACCGAGCTGCTGCACATCTTCATCTCCGCCGCCGATGACGCGATCCGGCCCGGCACGACCGGGCTGCCGGTGCCCGGTTTCCAGGCGCGCGTGGTGGGGCCGGACGGGGCCACCCTCCCGGACGGCGAACCGGGGCTGCTCGCCGTACGCGGCCCGACCGGTTGCCGCTACCTCGCGGACACCCGGCAGGCGGAGTATGTGAGGGACGGCTGGAACATCACCGGTGACACCTACGTCCGGGAGCCCGACGGCTACTTCCGCTATGTCGCGCGCGCCGACGACATGATCATCTCGGCCGGCTACAACATCGCGGGCCCCGAGGTGGAGGACGCCCTGCTCCGGCACCCCGATGTGACCGAGGCCGCGGTGGTCGGGCGGGCCGACGAGAGCCGCGGGCAGGTGGTCGTCGCGCATGTGGTGCTCCGGGCGGGCGTCCCCGAGGGAGCGGACACCGTCGCCGCGCTGCGCGCCCACACCAAGTCCGTTATCGCGCCCTACAAATGCCCGCGCGACATCGTCTTCCACACCTCACTGCCACGCACCCCCACCGGCAAGCTCCAGCGCTTCCGCCTGCGCTGACGGCTCCACCGACGGCTCTAGAGTGACCCGGTGAGCGACCAGCAAGCGCAGCGCACCCCACGGTCCCTGATCGTCACGTTCTACGGCGCCTACGGGCGCGGTGAGCCGGACGGACCGGGCGGCACGGCCGGCCCCGTGCCGGTCGCCGCCCTGATCCGGCTGCTCGGCGTGCTCGGGGTCGATCCGCCGTCGGTGCGCTCCGCCGTCTCCCGCCTCAAGCGCCGCGGCCTGCTCGTCCCGGAGCGCACCGCCAACGGCTCGGCCGCCTACGGTCTCTCCGGCACCGCGCGCCAGCTCCTGGAGGACGGTGACCGGCGGATCTACGGCCGGCCGGCCGCCCGGCTCTCCGACGGCTGGGTGCTCGCGGTGTTCTCCGTCCCCGAGGAGGAGCGGCACAAGCGGCACCAGCTGCGCTCCCGGCTGGCCCGCCTCGGCTTCGGCACCGCCGCGCCAGGGGTGTGGATCGCCCCGGCGCACCTGTACGAGGAGACCCGGCACGCCCTGGACCGCCTGCAACTCGCTTCCTATGTCGACCTGTTCACCGGGACCCACGCGGGCTTCGAGCCGACCGCGCGGTCGGTGGCCCGGTGGTGGGACCTGGACGCCATCGCCGCGCAGCACCGGGCCTTCCTCGCGGAACAGGAACCGGTGCTGCGGCAATGGTCGCGGCGGCGGACGGTGCCTCCCGAGGCCGCCTACCGCGACTATCTGCTGGCGCTGGACGCCTGGCGCCGCCTCCCCTACGCGGACCCCGGCCTGCCCTCTCCCCTCCTGCCGGAGGACTGGCCGGGTGGCCGCGCGGCGGACGTCTTCGGCCGGCTGCACAGCAAACTACGGGCGGCGGGCGCCCGTTACGCGCACGAGGCGCGGGCCGAGCCGCAGCAGCCCCCCGGCGGCTGCGACCGACCGTAGGCGCCTCAGCGCCTGCGCTGACCGGCACCCACCGTGGCGGCCGGTCGCGGCCTCGCGGCGGCGATGACGGACACCACGTCCTTGAAGGAGCTGCACATACGGGTCCCGGCGACCGCGGCGAGCTCACCGAAGGTGCCGACGCCGTAGGTGACGGCGACCGGCGCCATGCGCGCGGTCACCGCCATCCGCATGTCCCCCACGGTGTCCCCTACATAAGCGCTCTCCCACGCGGCGACACCGAGCCGGCCGGCGGCCCGCAGCACCATCTCCGGGTGCGGCTTGCCCCGGCGCACCATGTCCTGGCCGACAACCGGGCCGACGAGGTCACGGATGCCCATGACGTCGAGCAGAGCCTCGGCGCTGCGGGTCGTCTTGGACGTCGCGACGGCCAGTTCCACACCGTGTGCGCGCAGCGCGGACAGGCCCGCGGTGACGCCGGGGAAGAGCAGCTGCGGCCCCTGGCACAGGACTTCGTAGGCGAACAGTTCGCGGTAGCGGGCGATGGCGGCCTGGACCCTGCCGTCGTCCTCGGGCCTGCCGAGCAGCCGGCCGAACGCGGGGCCGGGCGGTTTGCCGATGGCGTGCGCCGCCTGTCGGGCCGTCACCGAGCATCCCTGCTCCGAGGCCACCTTGACCAGCAGCTTGCTGATAGCGGGAAGGGTGTTGGCGAGCGTGCCGTCGAGATCGAAGACAGCAGCCTTGATCGTCTCACCGCCGGCGCCCCGCGCGCCTCTGACAGGACGTTCGCCGACTTCCGCTGTTACGCGCATGGCTGGAGACCTTTCCGGATTCCGATGGATGCAGTGGCTCGGGTGACGTTGCTGGCTCGGCATTGTTCGGGCGGCGCGCGGTCGGTGACATTGGGAGGCAGAGGCGGTCTCGCCAGGGCGCACCACTGTCCAAGGGCGGTGCGTGACCGTCGAGGCGGTGGCACGGAAGTGGATCCTCCCGTTTACCGCCTGCGGAGATTTAAAAACCGCCTGCGCTGTTTGTCAATGTGCCTTTGTCACACGCTGACGGCTCGACATCGCTCTTCATCCAGGCCAGACTGGTTACCCGCGCGCCACGGGGCCGGCCAACCCCGCGCGGCGGCCGGGACGGTGACTTCGCGACACCTGGCGGCAGATCCAGCCATTCAAGCCCAGCATAGCGAACCGCATGGTTGGTTTTCTATGTAGAATGCATGGGAGCTTCGCAGCCGTACTAGAGACGGGACGGACACCGTGCCTACGCAGCATCGCGCCATTCAGAGCCGCCAGGCGCTCATCCGCTCGGCCGCCGAGACCTTCCTGGAGAAGGGAGTTCCCGCCTCGGGCATGGTGGAGATCAGCAGGCGGGCCCGCCTGAGCAAGGGGGCGCTGTACTTCCACTTCACGTCCAAGGACGACCTCACCCTGGCGGTGCGCGATGCCGCCCTGGCGACCCTGCAAGAGGTCGAGGACGCCCTCACCCGCTCGACGCAGCCCCTCGCCACCGCCGTACGCGACTTCGCCGTCGAACTGTTCCGCCGGGTGCAGACCGACGCGGTCCTTCGCGCCGGTCTGCGACTGCGGCCGGAGACCGCGCCGGGGCTCGGCATCTACGCACTGGAACAGCGCTGGTACGCCCTGTTCCTCGACAAGGCGATGACCTGCCCGGCCGACAACCGCATCGGCCCCGGAGGCTCCGTCGGACCGACCGGCCCCCAGGCGTCCGACAGCGAACCGCGGCGCACCGCCCAGCTGCTGACGTCGATCGTGGTGGGCCTGCTGCATCTCGGCGGCGAGGACGGCACGTGGTGGGAGGAAGAGTCGGTCGCCGGACTGTGGGGGTTGCTGTCCGGCGCCCCGGAGGACATGGTGCCCGCCGGCCTCCCGGCGCCCGTTCGTCTCCCCGGCTGAGCCGCCCACCCCGGGCGGCTCGCCGCGCGGCCCCCGGCAGCTCCGCCGCCGAGCCTCACAACTCGACCAGCACGGCCCCGATGTGGCGCCCCTGCGTCAATTCGCACAGCGCTCGCGGCGCCTGCGCGATTCCCCGCAGCAGCGCGTGCGGGAAGACCAGTTCGCCGTCCCGCAGGCCCCTCCCGAATACCTTCGTCCACTCCTGAGGGAGGTCCGGGTGAGCGTGCAGCCCGAAGCCGCGCAGCGCCACCCGGCGGGTGATGATCAGCCCCGCGTCCAGCGCGACCGGGGCGGCCACCCCACCGTCCCCGCCGAGCTGGCTGGAGATCGCCCCCACCAACGCGAAGCGGGCATCCGGGCGGGCCAGGGCCAGCGCGGCCGTGAGCTGCTCGCCGCCCACGGTGTCCAGCAGGACGTCGACACCGTCCGGGGCCGCGCGATGCAGCTGCGCCTCGATCGGGCCCGCACCGCGCACGATCGTGTCGTCGTAGCCCAGCTCCGCGCGCAGCCGGGCCGCCTTGCGCTCGGAGCCGGTGCTGCCGACGACGCGTCCGGCGCCCAGCCGCCGCGCGATCTGGCCGGCCAGACTGCCCACGCCGCCGGCCGCGCCGGTGACGAACACCGTGTCGCCCGGCCGGATCTCCGCAGCCCGGTGCAGGGCACCCCAGGCGGTGGCGCCCTGCGACAGATGCGCACCGAGAGCCGGCAGCGCGTCGGGGTCGACACGCCGGGCCTTCGATCCCTCGACCGCCGCGAACTGCCGCCATCCGTACGGGTGATGGACGAGGTCGCCCACTTCGAAGTCTCCATCGGGCGCCGCCACGACCTCGCCGATCGCCGCGCCCCACAGGGCCTCGCCCGGCACGAAGGACGGTATGGGGAGCCGCATCCCCGTCATCTGCGTCCGCATCACGGCGGTGACCGCCATCATGCGATTGCGCACCAGCACCTGTCCGGCCTCCGGTTCAGGCACCGGGACCTCGGTTACGTCGAAGTGCCGCAGGGACAGTTCCCCTTCGGCGCGGGACGTGAGCCGGATCTCCCGGTGCGTGGCGGGGACGGCTGTGAGGGACATCGGACAGCTCCTAGCGCTCTCGGTGACATGGCCGCGCGCCACGCCGCCGATCCGGCTTCGCCATTCAATACCGCATGGTTGGCTTCTTTATGATGCGGAAATAGACTGCGCGGCCACGGGCGGCGGGTCGCACTCAGGCACAACAACTCCAAGAGAGCATACGGAGGATGATCGGTGGTCAAGCAGGAACGCGCAGTGCGTACGCGACGCGCCGTCCTCGAAGCAGCGGCCCACGTCATCGGCACCCGCGGATACCAGGCCGCCACGATGGCCGAGATCATCCAGCGCGCCGGGGTGACCAAGGGAGCCGTCTACTTCCACTTCACCTCCAAGGACGCCTTGGCCCGGGCGGTCATCATGGAGCAGACCGATCCCTTCCTCCCCCCGGTCAGCGACTCCCGGCTGCAGGACGCCATCGACTTCACCCACCAGGTGGCACTGGCGCTGCGCAGCGACCCGTTATTGCAGGCAGGAACGCGTATCGCGGTCGAGACGACCTTCAGCGAGGACCCACTGGTCCCCTACCAGGCGTGGACCGACATCATCACCACGATGTTCACCGAGGCACGGGACAACGGGGAACTGCTGCCGGCCGTCGTGCCGGAACGGGCGGCGGAATTCTTCGTCGCCGCCTACATGGGCGTGCAGTTGTTCTCGCGGGCCGCGACCAACCGCGCCGATCTGCCGGAGCGGGTCACGGCCCTGTGGAAGCACACCCTGCCGGGGCTCGCGTCCCCCGGCGCCCTGAGCCACCTCGACCCGCACGGCCGCTGCGTCAATCTGATCGCCTGACTCCTCCGTCTCCGCCCCGTCGACCGGGAGGGGTACGGCCCACTCGGCACTGGAAAACAAACCACATGGTTCGTATCTTTGGTGGCGCACCACCGTTATCGATGCTCCGCCCACGAGGGCCAGAGCATCGAGAGCTGCCCATCCGAAGGGACCCCACATGGCCAGCGCCACCCTCATGCCCGGCACACTTCATCGGCACGCGGATTTCGCATGCCGGTCCACCCCCGGAAACCGACCGTCCGAACTCACCACGACGGTGCCCCGTGAGTACGTCCACCGCACCGCCGTCTCGGAGGTGTTCCTGACCAACTGGCGTCGCGACGGCGTCGGTTGCTGGACGGTGAGCGCGCAGTGGCCACGGGCGCACAGTTTCTACGGCCCGGTGAACGGGCTGCACGATCCGATGCTGGTGATAGAGACCGTGCGGCAGGCCGGGATATTACTGAGCCACGTCGCGCACGACGTGCCCCTGGACCACCCGATCATCTGGCAGCGGGTCCGCTGCGACCTGTCGCCGCAGGCCCTGCGTACGGCCGAGACCCCGGCGGAGGTGACCCTGCACGTCACCGACCACGAGGTGGTCCGGCGAGGGAAGCGGCTGATCGGCGCGCGCCAGGAATTCCGCATCCGGTGTGACGGCGCCGACCTTGCCACCGCCATGCTCGACTTCTCCTGTCACAGCCCCGCCGTCTACCGCCGGCTGCGCGGCGAATACAGCGACCTGGCACTCGCCAACGCGCGGAAGCTGCCGGTCCCCGAGGCCGTGGCACCGCAGGTCGTCGCCCGGGACCGCCCCCGGGATGTGGTGCTCTCCCCGACAAACCGCCCCGATCACTGGCAGTTGCGGGTGGACACCTCGCACCCGGTGCTCTTCGACCACCCCGTGGACCACGCTCCCGGCATGCTGATGGTCGAGGCCGCCCGGCAGGCCGCCCAGGCGGCGACGCCCGGCTTCGCGCTGCCCATCACTCTTGAATGCGTCTTCGAGCGGTACGCGGAGATGGACGCGCCGTCCTGGGTCCGGGCTCGGACCTCCCCACGCGACCACGACGGACGACGGCAGGTCGAGGTCGTCATCGAACAGCACGCCAGGCAGGTGCTCTCGGCGCAGATCACCAGCGTGCCGGCACCCTGACGGATCCGCGGCCCCCCAGCGGCCGGTCGACGCCGGATCAGCGCCGGGACCTTTCGCACCGACGTACTACCCGCTGACCGCGCGCCCCGGCGGCTCCTGCGCCGCCCCTCCCCCGAAACGGCCCCGCCCCGCTGCTTCCGGCTTCCCCGTCACCGCAGCGTGAGGCGGGGCTTCGGCGCGTCGGTACGCCCGGTGGGCGGGGTGCGGCTGCCCGCCCCATAGGGCAGCGGCCAGGGCGCGCCAGGACCTGTGTAGCCCTGCTCCGCGGCGGCGTGCAGGGTCCAGTGCGGGTCGTACAGATGGGGCCTGGCCAGTGCGCACAGGTCCGCGCGCCCGGCCAGGACAAGGGAGTTGACGTCGTCCCAGGAAGAGATGGCCCCGACCGCGATCACCGGCACGCCGAGGGTGTTGCGGATACGGTCCGCGAACGGCGTCTGGTACGACCGGCCGAAGTCGGGGCGCTCGTCCGGGACGACCTGCCCGGTGGAGACGTCGATGGCGTCGGCGCCGTGCGCGGCGAAGGCCGCGGCGATGTCCACCGCGTCGTCGGCGGTGGTGCCGCCGTCCGCCCAGTCGGTCGCGGAGATACGGACCGTCATCGGGCGCCCGGCCGGCCACACCGCTCGGACGGCGTCGAAGACCTCCAAGGGGAAGCGCAATCGGCCCGCCAGGTCACCGCCGTAGGCGTCGGTTCGGTGGTTGGTGAGCGGGGACAGGAAGCCGGAGAGCAGATAGCCGTGCGCGCAGTGCAGTTCGAGCAGATCGAAGCCGGCGCGCGCGGCGGAGGCTGCGGACGCCACGAACTGATCGCGTACGGCCATGAGCTCGGGCCCGGTCAGGGCGTGGGGGACCTGGTTGACGCCAGGCCGGTAGGACAGCGCGGAGGGAGCCACGACGGGCCAGTTGCCGTCCCGGAGGGGCTGGTCGATACCGTCCCACATCAGCCTGGTGGAGCCCTTGCGGCCGGAGTGGCCGAGCTGCACACCGATGGCCGTGCCGGGGGCGGAGTGGTGGACGAAGTCCGTCACCCGCCGCCATGCCTCCTCGTGACCCGGCCGGTACAGCCCCGTACAGCCCGGAGTGATGCGCCCCTCGGGGCTGACGCACACCATCTCCGTCATCACCAGCCCCGCGCCGCCCAGCGCACGGGCGCCCAGATGAACGAGGTGGAAGTCCCCCGGTGTGCCGTCACCGTCCGCCGAGTACATGTCCATCGGCGACACCACGACCCGGTTGCGCAGGGTCAGATCGCCCAGCCGGAACGGTGTGAACATGGGCGGCGTACCGGCAGGGATACCGGCTTCCTTCGCGACCGAGGCGACGAAATCCCCGTCGCGCAGCCGGAGGTTGTCATGGGTGACGCGGCGGCTTCGGGTGAGGAGGTTGAAGGCGAACTGGTGGGGTGGCTGCGCGGCGTAGGTACCGAGTTCCTCGAACCAGGCGAGGCTGGCGCGGGCGGCCCGCTGGGTGGAGGCGACGACGGGGCGGCGCTCGGCCTCGTACGCGGCGAGCGCCTCGGGCAGACTGCCCTGCTCCTCCAGGCAGGCGGCGAGCGCGAGCGCGTCCTCGACGGCGAGCTTGGTGCCTGAGCCGATGGAGAAGTGCGCGGTGTGCGCGGCGTCCCCGAGCAGCACGATCGCGCCGTGCGACCAGCGTTGATTGACGACCGTGCTGAAGGCGATCCAGCTGGAGTTGTTGGACCGCAGCGGACGGCCCCGCAGAGCGTCGGAGAACAGCCGGGCACACCAGGCGGCGGAGGCGCTCTCATCGCAACGGTCCAGACCGGCCGCCCGCCAGACCTCTTCGCGCATCTCGACGATGACGGTACTGGCGCCGGGGGTGGGGGCGGATTCTCCTGCGGCGGGCGCGGTGAGAGGGCCGCTGGGTCCTGTCGTGGATCCGGCGTCGGGGCCGATGCCCGACGCCGGTCCGGTGTGGTCGGGTGCCGCGGGCGTCGTCCTCGCGTACGGGTAGCCGTGCAGCTGGGCGATTCCGTGCCCGGTCTCGGCGGTCTCGAACCGGAAGGCGTCGAAGGCGAAGTCGGCGGACAGCCAGATGTAGCGGCAGCGGTGGGTGGTCAGCTGCGGGCGGAAGATGTCGGCGTGGGCGGTGCGGGTGGTGCTGTGCACGCCGTCGGCGGCGATCACCAGGTCGTGGTCACGGGCGAGTTCGGCGGCCGGTGGTGCCTCGGTCCGGAAGATCAGCCGTACGCCCAGGGAACGGCAGCGCTCGTGGAGGAGCGCGAGCAGCCGGCGGCGGCCGAGCGCGGCGAAGCCGTGGCCGCCGGAGGTCAGGGTCCGGCCACGGTGCACGATGTCGATGTCGTCCCAGCGGACGAACTCGTCCTGCAGCGCGCGGTAGATGACCGGATCGGCGTGCTCGATGCCGCCGAGGGTCTCGTCGGAGAGCACGACGCCGAAACCGAAGGTGTCGTCAGGGGCGTTGCGCTCCCAGACCGTGATCTCGCGGTCCGGGTCGAGGCGTTTGAGCAGGGCCGCGGCGTAGAGACCGCCGGGGCCGCCCCCCAGGATGGCGACCTTCAGCGCGGACCGGCCCCGCAGGCCCGTCCCTGCGGGCGTCGACCGCTCCTCGGTCGGCGCGGCCACCGCTATTTCCCCTGCCACTTGGGGGCTCGCTTCTCGGTGAACGCGGTGTGGAATTCGGCGTAGTCGGCGCTGTTCATCAGCAGCGCCTGGGTGGCGGCGTCCATCTCCACCGCCGCGGCCAGCGGCATGTCGAGCTCCGCGGTGAGCAGCGCCTTGGTCTGGGCGTACGCCAGCGCGGGCCCATCGGCGAGCCGCCGGGCGAGTGCCGCCGCCGCCTCGTCGGCCTGCCCCTCTTCCGCCAACTCACTGATCAGACCGAGCCGTTCCGCCTCCGGAGCACGCACGGCGTCGCCGAGCATCAGCAGCCGGGTGGCATGCCCGAGCCCGATGACGCGGGGCAGGAGGTAGGCCGCGCCCATGTCGCCGCCGGAGAGCCCCACCTTGGTGAAGAGGAAGGCGAACCGGGCCGAGGGGTCGGCCACCCGGAAGTCCGCGGCCAGCGCCAGCACCGCCCCGGCCCCTGCCGCCACACCGTGGACGGCCGCGATCACCGGGAAGGGGCATTCGCGCAGCGCGCGGACGACCTGGCCGGTCATCCGGTTGAAGTCCAGCAACCCGTCGGTGTCCATTCCGAGCGTGGCGCCGATGATCTCCTCGACGTCGCCGCCGGAGCAGAACCCGCGGCCCTCCCCACTGAGGACAAGGGCACGCACCGAGCGCTCCCTGGACAGCTCCGCGAGCAGGTCGCGGAGGTCGGCGTACGCCTCGAAGGTGAGCGCATTGAGCTTCTCCGGACGCGCCAGGGTGACGGTCACGACGCCGTCGTCCCTGGTCACACGGATGTGCTCCCATGCGCTTGTGCTGCGGGCGGATCCTGCGAACGGGCTCATTGGGCTGCCTGCCCCCTTCAGCCGGACGGCTGGTGCCTGCGTATGGCTGCGATGCCTGGGCTTTCCCGTACGAGCCGGCGCGTGCCGTGCCACCGGCTCCTGCTGCCCTTCGAAGTTATCACTGGTTCGTGACTGTCGTCACGGGAGCGCGATATCGAGTGCGGGTGATAGGTGAGGAGGGAGGGGGAGGCATCTGGTGGGCGTGGGGGCGCGCCGGTGGTGGGAGCGCTGGGGGATGCCGTGCCGCGGGGGTACGGGCACCCGAGGGTTGCGGTGGCGGGGGTGGGGCGCGACTACGGGCCAGAGTCAGGACAGGGCCGGTGGCCGGGGTGCTCGGTGCGGGGCTGCTCGGTGGGCCTGGGAGCGGAGCCGCGTGTGAACTGGCTGTTCCATGAGCGTGGGTGGGAGCCCCTGGAGGCACGGCACCTGCCTGTCGGCGCCGGCGCCTGCGGGCCTGCGGGCCTGCGGGCCTGCGGGCCTGCGCATGTGGGCTATGTCGAGTACGGCTGCTGGCAGGGGCAGGGTCAGGGCGCCTGGTTACTCAGGTCTCCTGCACTGCGGACGATTGTGCCCGTGCCTCCGCCGGGCAGACCCGGCGGAGGGGACGATCGCGCCCCTGGGCTCGTGGGTGCGGTCGGAGCGGTGCGGGCCATTGGAGCGGTGCGGTGCGATCAGCGCGGTGCGGTGCGGTGGTCGAGCTATCGGACGCTGCGGTCTGCCCCACTCGGCGAGGCCGGCCCCCCGAACGCCCGATGGCGCCCGCCGAGGCCGGCCGATCGGTCGTCGGCCCGATGACCGCTCCGTACTCCGCCGCTCAGGCCCCCCGGCCGGAGGAACCGGCTGCGGGCGCAGGTGCGGCCGCGACTGCGACACCACCCGGCTGGTTCACGACCGCATCGCCATCGCCATCGCGATCACCATCGCCATTGCCATCGCCTTCCACTGACGCGGGCTGGGTGCCCAGGCGGGAGTGGCGGCGTCCGTAGAGGGCGTAGACGAGCGCGCCGACGACCAGGAATGCGGCGAACTGGAGCCAGGTCTCCAGGCCGGTGCCGTAGATCAGGTAGACGCAGAAGGCGATGCCGAGCACCGGGCTGAGCGGGTAGAGCGGGACCCGGAAGCGGCGAGGAAGCGCCGGGCGGGTACGGCGGAGCACCATCACGCTGACGTTGACCACGGCCATGACCGCCAGCGTCCCGATCGTCGTCAGGTTCATCACGACCTCCAGGGGGACGACCGCGGCCGGGACCGCGAAGACGACCGCGACGATCCAGGTGTTGGCCACCGGGGTGGACGTCCGCGGCGAGATCCGCTCGAAGACACGGGGGATCAGTCCGTCACGGGACATCGACATCAGGATGCGGGTCTGGCCGTACATGACGGCCAGCACGACGGAGGCGATGGCGACCACCGCGCCGAAGGCGATCACACCGCCGCCGAGGGCCGAGCCGGTGACCCGGTTGACGATCAGCGACAGGGCGGCAGGCTGGTCGGCGACCTGGTCGGAGGAGAGTGCGCCGATGGCGGCGACCGCGACCAGGCAGTACAGAACGGTGACCACCCCGATGCAGATCATGATCGCGAGGGGGATGTTGCGCCGGGGGTTCTTGACCTCTTCACCGGCCGTGGTGATCGCGTCGAAGCCGATGTAGGAGAAGAACGCGAGCGAGGCGCCGGAGGTGATGCCGGCGACGCTCTCCGGCGCGAACGGCGAGAGGTTGCCGTCCCGGAAGGCACTGAAGGCGACCACGCAGAACACCGCCAGGATCCCGATCTTGAGCACCGCCATCGCGGCTGTCGCGCGGGCGCTCTCCCGGATTCCGCGGACGAGGAGGAGCGCGGCGAGCAGCATCACGATGACCGCCGGGATGTTGACGATGCCGCCGTCACCGGGCGGGTTGGACAGCGCCGCCGGCAGCTCCCAGCCGATCAAACTGTCCAGCAGCTCGTTCACGTACTGGCCCCAGCCGACGGCGACGGCCGAGACGGAGATGCCGTATTCGAGCAGCAGACACCAGCCGACGAGGAAGGCGGTGCGCTCGCCGAGGGTGGCGTACGCGTAGGAGTAGGAACTGCCGGACACCGGTATCGCGCCGCCCAGCTCCGCGAAGGAGAAGGCGGTGAAGACGCAGGTGATGGCCGCCAGCACGAAGGAGACGATGACGGCGGGGCCGGCCTCGGCGACGGTGTCGGACAGTCCGACGAAGATGCCGGTGCCGACGATGGCACCGACGCCGAAGCACACGAGCTGGAACAAGCCCATGCTGCGCTTGAGGCCGTTACCTTCAAGATCCGCGCCCGATTCGGCGACGAGGATGTCGGGGGACTTGATGCGCAGTCCGGACGGACCTGAAGAACGCATGGGTGGTTCGCTTCCTGGTGGTGCGGGGCGTGCGTGGCCGCGGGTGGTGCCGCGCACGGGTCGGGGCCCGGACCTGTGGGTCCGAACCCCGTGAGCGACTCGATGGTAGCCGCTTTGCCTGCATGATCGCCCATTTGTGCGTATGGGTATGCGGCGTGATGTTCCCTACGCGGGGTGCCGCGGGGCGTTGGCCGGAGGCGGCAGGAACGCTACGACGCCCCGGACCCGCGCCGACCGGGACGGGGCGTGGGAGATCGGGAGCGAAGGACGGGAGTCGGGCTCAGGACAGGGCCGGCTGCTGGCGGGGGTCGGCGCACGGCGGGGCCAGGCGCGCGACATCAGAGCCGGCACGTGGCCCGCGGACCGGGAGCCCCGCCTCGCGACGGGCAACAGGAGACAGAAAGCAGACGATACGGACGACGACCGATAGGGACGACGACCGGGCGGCTAGCCGGCCAACGTCGCGACGAGCACAGCCTTGATCGTGTGCATCCGGTTCTCCGCCTCGTCGAAGACGACGGAATGCGCTGACTCGAAGACCTCGTCGGTGACCTCGAGCGAAGACAGCCCGTACCGCTCGTGGATCTCGCGGCCCACCGCCGTGCCCAGGTCGTGGTAGGCGGGCAGACAGTGCAGGAACTTCACGTCCGGCTTGCCGGTGGCGCGCAGCACGTCCATCGTCACCGCGTACGGAACGAGCAGCGCGATCCGCTCGTCCCACACCTCCTTGGGCTCCCCCATGGAGACCCAGACGTCGGTGGTGACGAAGTCCACCCCACGCACACCCTCGGCGACATCGGCCGTGAGGGTGATGCGGGCACCGCTCTTCTCGGCAAGCGCCCGAGCCTGCTCGACGACCGCCTCCTCGGGCCACAGCTGCCGCGGCGCCACGATCCGTACGTCCATACCGAGCAGAGCGCCGGTGACGAGGTAGGAATTGCCCATGTTGTTGCGGGCGTCGCCGAGGTAGGCGAAGGCGGTTTCCTCCAGGGGCCTGCCCTGACCGTGCTCGACCATCGTCAGCACGTCGGCGAGCATCTGCGTCGGGTGCCACTCGTCGGTCAGCCCGTTGAAGACGGGTACGCCGGCGTGCGCGGCGAGCTCCTCCACGTCCGACTGGCGGCTCCCCCGGAATTCGATGCCGTCGAACATCCGGCCCAGCACCCGGGCGGTGTCCTTCACCGACTCCTTGTGCCCGATCTGCGAGCCGGACGGGTCGAGGTAGGTCGTCGACGCCCCCTGGTCCGCGGCCGCGACTTCGAAGGAGCAGCGGGTCCTGGTGGAGGTCTTCTCGAAGATCAGGGCGATGTTCTTGCCCTTCAGGCGGGCGACCTCGGTCCCGGCGCGCTTGGCCGCCTTCAGCTCGGCAGCCAGGTCGATGAGTCGGCGGAATTCCTCGGCGCTGAAGTCCAGCTCCTTGAGGAAGTGGCGGCCCGTGAGGTCTATCGCCATGAGGGGCTCCTGGTTCGCGGCTGTCGGGGACGATCCTTAACCCTGGAAGTATATACGAGCCACTGCATCTATATACAGAGACCATTCGCGCCTCTCCCCCGGCCCCTACGGGCTCACGCACCTTCGCACTCATCCCTGCCGCAACCTCCCGGAGACCGAAACACATCGGCCTCACCGCCACCCGGAAAGCCATCGGCGGGCCGGGAGCGGAGCGGCACCTCGGAAGGGGGCTCCGCACCGGAACGGACCGAAGGACCCGCCACCCCGGCCCAGGCCGTCGGCCCGCACCGAAGCCGACGCCATCGGGCGACGGCCACCCCTCAGGCGACCCCCGCGTCCGGCCCCGACCCCGACCCCGACCTCGCTGCTATCCCCATCCGGCTCCCGTTCCCGTCCCCGGCACCGCGTCCCGCTCCACCGGGCAGCTCATACAGCGCGGCCCGCCACGCCCCCGGCCCAGCTCGCTCCCCGGAATCGTGATCACCTCGATCCCACGCTTGCGCAGGAACGTGTTCGTGGTGACGTTCCGCTCGTACGCCACCACCACGCCCGGCTCCACGGCCAGCACATTGCAGCCGTCATCCCACTGCTCACGTTCCGCTGAGTGCACATCCTGCGTAGCGGTCAGGACCCGGATGTCGGCCAGGCCGAGGGCTGCCGCTATGGCGCGGTGCATGTGCTCCGGTGGATGGTCGGTGACCTTCAGGTCCTGGTCGCCCGAGCCCGGCTCGATGGTGTACGAGCGCAGCATCCCCAGCCCCGCGTACTGCGTGAAGGTATCTCCGTCGATCATGGTCATGACGGTGTCCAGGTGCATGAACGCACGGCGCTTGGGCATGTCCAGCGCCACGATGGTCCGCGCGGACCCCGCCGCGAACAACCCGCGCGCCAGCAGTTCCACTGCCTGCGGAGTGGTCCGCTCGCTCATACCGATCAAGACCGCACCGCTGCCGAGCACCAGCACGTCCCCGCCCTCGATCGTCGAGGGGAAGTCCGCCTGGCCCTCCGACCAGACATGGAAATCCTCGTCGCGGAACAACGGGTGATGCCGGTAGATCGCCTCGTAGTGGACCGTCTCACGCTGCCGGGCCGGCCAGCGCATCGGATTGATCGACACTCCGTCGTAGATCCACGCCGAGGTGTCGCGGGTGAAGAGGTGGTTGGGCAGCGGCCCCAGCAAGAAGTCGTCAAGGTCCATCACATGGAAGCGAACCGACGTCGGCTCGGGGTAGCGCTCCAGGAACTCCCGCTTGGTCATCCCGCCGACCAGCGCCTCGACGAGTTCGGGCACGGGCAGCTCGTCGAAGGCGGTCCGCAGATGATCGGTGGCCAGCGGCCCGTACTCCTTCTCGTCGAAGACCCGGTCCAGGACGAGCGTCCGCGCCTCCGGGATCTCCAGGCTCTCGGCCAGCAGATCTCCGAAGAGGTGCACTTCCACGCCCCGGTCGCGGAGCACGTCCGCGAACCCGTCGTGCTCGGCCCGCGCCCTGCGCACCCACAGCACGTCGTCGAAGAGCAACGCATCCTTGTTCGACGGCGTCAGCCGCTTCAGCTCCAGATCGGGGCGGTGCAAAATGACGCGGCGCAGCCGCCCGGCCTCGGAGTCGACTTGGAATCCCATCTCCCCATCTTGGCCGTTTACACGCCCGCGCGAGCGTCGTCGCGGGATGTCGAAACATGTCGGCGCATTCCAAGACCGAAAACCGGCACACCACGGAGCCGGCCCCGAAGCCGACGAGGGCCGAAGCGGGCTGCAAGCAGCCAAGGTCAGCCCCTGCACCGCACCAACCACCACCCACCGTCAGGCCCGATTGCCGTCGCCCGCCCGCGGCCGCGCCCTCCGCCGTCGCTTGCGCCCTGGGTCCCTCGGCTCTCGCTCCTTGTCCGCGCCCCTGGGCTCCTCGCTCCTTGCTCATTGCTCATTGCCCCTGGCGGATGAGGAAGAGGAGGAAGCGGCGGTCACCGCGAACAGCCACCTCACGACTCTCAGGCCCTGACCTGCTCTTGCCGTGGCCTGCCGTGGCCCGCGGCCCACGAGGACGAATCGCACCCTGGTCAAGAGCCCACCCCCACTGCGGCAACCCTTCGACCACCCCGCACGCGCCCCCGCGCCCGCGCCCGCGCCATCGCGATCAGCCAGCGAACCCGTACATCAAAATCCGACTCAGCCCCCGGAGCCCCTCCCCTCCCCCTCCGCCCCACCACCCCACCTCACGGGATCAGCGCTCTAGGTCAATACAGCTAGGTCGCCCGCTCCGGACCGCACCTGGCCCGCACCCGCACCTGCTCCGCGCCTCCTCCGCCCATGGCCCGCCCCGCAGCCCAGCCCCACCCGCGTGCGTCCCGCACCTGCGGCCCGTACCGACCTACCGTGCGGCCACGCCCAATACAACTGCGTCCAGGGAACGTTGCGTGCGGATCGCAACACAGACCCGAGGCCCGCACGCACACCCGCAGGCACACGGCACACGGCACACGGCACACGGCAGACGGCAGACGGCAGACGGCAGACGGCAGACGGCAGACGGCAGACGGCAGAGCGCAACGCACCACTACACCGGTCCGCAACGCTTGCGCGAGAGGACGCCGCAGCCGATCGCCGGGAAGGGCGACCTGCCGCCCCGGGCTTCGCCGGCAATCCGCGCCCATCCCCGCCCTACCGCTCTACCGCTCTACCCGGGAGAAGAGCGCCCGCGCAGCGTCACCCGTACGCCTCCCGGCCCGCCCCAGCCGAGGCCCAACCCAGACCGCAGCCGAAGCCGAATCGGGGCCAGATCCAGAAACCCGACCAACTCACGGACGTGGCCACCAAACCGCAGCAGCCGAGCCATACCCCCCGTCTCTTCTGTCAGCTCAGCTGGGACTGCACCCGCGACGAGATCAGCTCCAAGTGGTCCAGGTCGTCGAGGTCGAGCACCTGAAGATAGAAGCGGGACGCGCCGACGGCGGCGTACCGTTCGATCTTGTCGACGACCTCGCCGGGAGTACCCGCCAGACCGTTTGCCTTCAGTTCTTCCACCTCCCGCCCGATAGCGGCCGCCCGCCGCGCCACCTCGGCATCGTCCTTACCGACGCAGACCACAAGAGCGTTGGAGTACACCAGGTCGCAGCCCTTCCGCCCGGCAACCTCGGCAGCCGCACGCACCCGGCCGAATTGACGCTCCGTGTCTTCCAATGAGGCGAAGGGGATGTTGAACTCATCGGCGTACTGCGCCGCCAGCCGCGGCGTACGTGTCGCGCCGTGGCCCCCGACCAGCACCGGCACCTTGCCCTGGGCGGGCTTGGGGAGCGCGGGCGACTGCTCAAGCTGGTAATAGGTGCCGTCATAGCTGAACTCCTTTCCTGCCTCGGTGGCCCAGAGGCCGGTGACGATCGCCAGTTGCTCCTCCAGCCGTGCGAACTTCTCCTTGGGGAACGGGATGCCGTACGCCCTGTGTTCGTCTTCGAACCAGCCCGCTCCGAGACCGAGCTCCACCCGCCCACCGGACATCTGATCGACCTGCGCGACCTGGATGGCCAGCACCCCCGGGAGACGGAAGGTCCCCGCCGTCATGAGAGTGCCGAGGCGGATGCGCTTGGTCTCTCGGGCGAGACCGGCAAGCGTGATCCAGGCGTCCGTCGGGCCGGGCATGCCGTCCGCGTTGCCCATCGACAGGTAGTGGTCGGAGCGGAAGAAAGCGTCGAAACCGAGGTCCTCGGTGGCCTTGGCGACGGTAAGAAGGGTGTCGTAGGAAGCCCCCTGCTGAGGCTCCGTGAAGATTCGTAGATCCATGCCTCCATCCTGCACGTTCAAGCGCAGACCAACCGTGAGGCCGCGTCGATGCACCGGGTTGGGTCATTCAATAGGCCCGAGGGGGCGGTCAATTACTGACGCCGCGCGGGGAGGCTGTCGATCGTGACCGGCAACCATGCGGGGAGGCGGACGTATGGGCCATCGGAAATATCCCCGGCGGGCAACCCAATGCACGGGTGGGCAGACGGACGTGGATGGACAGTGGGCGGGTGGTGTGTGGGTGGCGGGTGATGCATCGATGATTGCCATTGTTTCGGCGTACTTCCTCTGAGATGGAGATGAGGGGAGCAGGGCCGTGCGACGCTCGCCCAGGCGAGGCAGGCGAGGCCGGCGGGGCGAGGCGGGCTGGAAGCCCTGAGCGAGGGGGTCGCGCTGCCGTGAACTCGATCAGCGCTGTCGACTCGGTCAGCTCTGTTCACACAGTCAGCTCTTTGCGGGGCGGAGCCGGGCGGAGCAGGGGCGACGTGGTCGCCGGCCCCACAGGCGAGGCTCATCTCGTGCGAAGTCGCGGCGGGTTGGTGGTGGGGGCGACTACCGCTCGCAACCCGAAGCCGCCTGTCTGAGGTCGTCACCACGCCAGCCTGAGGACGTCATGGTCACCCGCGCCGCCCTGGTGGCCAGAGGCGAGCGGCCGGCGTCCGGGGTGGACGACTCCCAAGTGCCACCGCACTCGGCACCCCTTGCCTACTTGGTGGGAGCCGATCGCATGCGCACGGTGTCACGCGGGATCCCGGTCCCGCACCTCAAGCTTTTCCAGTATTCCGGTCACCCGGTCCCGCGATTCATCGGCCGTATCCATGGCCTCGACACAGGTCCAGTACATCCCCTCCTCGTCCGCCGAGCACACGACGGCCACCAGCGCTTCGCACACTTCTCTCAACAGTCGGCACAGCCCTGTCAAAGCGGCCTTGACGTCACGCACTTCGGACAGCTGAGCCGCCCGCAGCCCACCGGTTGCCGACGCCGGGCACAGCAGTCCCCCGCTGAACCGCCCGCCCGCGTCGCCCAAGCCTCGCGCTCTGGATCGCACTTCGTACGGCCCGAATATCGCGAGATGGCTGCCGATCGCCTCGGCTAACGCTTGAGCCTGCCACGCCTCGACAATCACGTCCTGGACCGTGTTCGCCTGCGCCAGACCGCGCCGACTGGCCGCGATGATCCGCACCGCGTCCATCCGCGCCCCCTCCTTCCACCCTCACTCGCTTCCGCCCTGCACCTTCTCATTACCCAGAGTGAGGGCTGGCAGCCGAAAACACCAGAGAATTTCGCAAATCTGTGGACAAGCAAGGCGATGTGGAAAGATCCATGACTCCGGAGCGTAATCAACGACATGCCGGGTAGCGCTCCAATCACACTGGCCACTCCGCCTACCCCCTGCCCCACAGCCCCTCGACGGCAGCATGCGCCACGTACGGCACGAGGGAGTGGCCGGCGAAGAGGTAAGAACTGAACGCACGGGGGCCGGGGCACCACTGCCAGAAGCAGCTACGGGAACCAGCCGTCGGCAAGCGGGCCCAAGACAGCACCACGAACGACCGGCCGGGAGGAAGGCCGGCGAAGCGGCCGAAGGAGCAGGGGAGAAGAGAGACGAAGGGAGGGGAGGGGAGGAGAACGCGTCAGTTCCACCGCAGCCCCTCCCTCCCCCTCTCCTCCTCCCTCTCCCCCACCTACCGCCGAATCCCCCTACGCCCCACCTCGCCCGCCCCCCACTACTCCCCCCGGGGCCGGTCCGGTCGGGCGTCGCGGACCGCGGGGAAGCGGGACTCGTTGCGCTCGATCTTCGCGGCGAGCGCCGTCAGGGGGTCGATGCCCAGCGCCTCGCAGAACTGCAGCAGGTACGCCAGCACATCCGCGACCTCGTCCTCCACGCGGCCGGCCTTGCGCGGGTCGGACATCACCTTCGACGATTCCTCCGGCGTCAACCACTGGAAGATCTCGACCAGTTCGGCCGCCTCGACGCTGAGAGCCGCGGCCAGGTTCTTGGGCGTGTGGTACTGCTGCCAGTCCCGGGCCGCCGCGAATTCGGCCAGTCGCCGCTGCAGGGCGTGAAGATCCTCACTCATGCCCCTAGGTGTAGCACCTGCACACCAGGCAGCCCCTCGGCGACCGACGGGTCCCGCACCGTCCCAAGCAGCCGGACGTGTCCGCGTTCGGCCATCCGTACCCCCAGCGACACCAGCTCACGTGCCTGCCTGCGGTCCATGCAGCGGTCCATGCCGTCGGCCATGACGGTCAGCTGCTGCTGGGCTGACGGGATCTCGCCCGCCGGGTCCATGGCCAGCACCCCGGGCCCCGTGAGCAGAACCAGCGCCAGGGCGAGAAAGCGGAGTTCGCCGTCGCCGAGTTGCTCAACGGGCATCACGCCCAGCGCACCCCGGTCGACCACGGCCTGGATGCCGCCGTCCGTCACGCGCTCCCCCTTGTCGCTCGCGCGAGGCGTCTGACCTGCCCGCCCCGCCTGCCCTGCCCGGCCGCCCGAACCCACCGCTCGTTGGCCCGACCGGTCCGGCTGCCCTGACGGTGCTGTCTGCCCCTGCCTACCTGCCACGGCGCCCCGCGCCACCTGACCGACGGCTGACGAGAGCGTCGAGACCGGCGACCCCGAAGCTCCGGGCGAACCAGGCACGCCCGTCCACCCCGGCGTCTTCGGCGCTCCCGGTACGAGGCCACGCTCACTCCCGTCGTGCCTGGTCGCTGCCCCGCCTCCCGTCCCCCGCGCGCCCGTCGTACCGGCCGCCGAGCCGGGAACCGCCCCGGCGTCCGTGGCGTAGGGCTGCCGAGGGATCGCGCGCAATCCGTCGACGGGGCCGTTGCAGGCGTCCCGCACAGCCGCGACCAGCACCGCATGCCGTCGCGCGCACTCGCGGCTCGTCCGCTCGAGGACGGCGGGCAGGTTGTCGCAGGACGACCTCAGGCGGCCCTCGTCCGGTTCCGCGTCGACGTCACGGCCCCACCCGCCGGCCTCGCCACCGCCGAGGCTGCCCGCCGCCCTGCCCCGCTTGTTCGCGCTCCCCCGCGCGGAGTTCCCGCCCCTGCTGCCACCGCGCGCCGCGCCGCCCCCTCGCCCGGTGCCGCCGCCGTCACCGCCGCGCACCTCACCGGCCCGCCCCGCACCACCCGCAACGGCGCCGGCCTGCTCCTGCCCCGCGCCCCGCATGGCCTCCGGACGCGGGTCGCATGTGAACGCGGATCGCAGCGCGACCACGACCTGCTCGGCCGCGGCCAGGACCAGGCGCTGCCCGGCCGTCTTACCCGCAACGCGCAGGGGCAGCAGCGAAGTGCCCAGCCGGTCGTCGGGGAGGGGGGCACGGGTCACGGGGGTGGCGCCCGCCGTGTGCCAGGCCGCCTGGACGGCGGGGCGGGCCGGGTCGGTGAGCGCCGTGGTGAGCAGCGTCTCGCCGCCACCGGTCAACCTCTCCCCGACGATGCGCAGTTCGGGTTCGGCCTGTACGGCGAGATCGAGCACGACGGGGCCGACAGGGCCGTCGACCGTGCAGCCGATACGGAACCCGCGCCGCCCCTGATCGTCGGGGCGCGCCCCTGCCGGAACGCACGCCGGGGCGCCGCCCGCCACCGCCTCGACCGCCCTCGCCAACGGCTCCCCGCTGCCGAGCCGGGAGAGGATCTCGTACGCCTGCAGGGCGCTGGACTTGCCGCTGCCGCTCTCCCCGGTCAGCAGCGTCACGGGGCCCAGCGGCAGGGTGAGCCCTCGGTGGGTCTTGAAGGCGGACAGCCGTAATTCGGTGACCGCAGGTCGTGCACTGTCGGTATCCATACGGGGACGCTATGCATCGGCCCGTACGGAGAACCGTTACGCCCAACAGCTCTTCCTACGAACGGGGGACGGCGCCGCCGACCGCTTCCGCGACCTCCGTGCCGACCGGCGCCAGCAGGAACACATTGGTGTCGACGCGGTGCATTCCGCTGCCCAGCCCGAACACGACGCCGCTGGAGAAGTCCAGGATGCGCTTGGCAACATCGGAGTCGGCGCTGCTGAGGTCCAGCAGGACGGGGATCTGCGCCATGAGGTATTCGGCGACCTCGCGGGCGTCCGCGAAGGTCTGTACACGAATGACGATGAACCGCCGCATCTCCTCGGCGGGTTCCTCGTCGGGGAGGGCGCGGTGGTCGGGCCAGGACGGCCATTCGCTGCCGCTGCGGAGCGGTACGACCTCGGCGAGCCCTTCCCACTGCTCGTCGGTGGCATCGGGTCGGCCGTTCACCGAATCACCTCACTCAGAGGAGCGCTGACTGTCTGCGGTATCTGCATCGCACAATTCTAGGGATAAACACACAAAAGTTGCCGGACGCGACACACGTGGCGTCAGGCCCCTCTCCCATCCTGCACCATGGCCCCTGACCAGTACCGACAGCCGGGGCAGATATCCTGCGTCGAGTTTCTGTGTGCCTGTTCATCCCCCCTTGTGAAGGAGGTCGGTTCTGCGTGAGCACTGAGCCTCCCGGTAGGCGACTGCGCGGCCTGCGCGGCCTGCGCAAACCCGCGAAGAAGCGGCCGGCCGTGCCCCCGGCGGGCGAGGCGGCAGGGCGTACGGACGCGGACGAGCCGGCAGAGGCAGCCAGCAGTGTGCTCCACGCGGCCCTCTACCAGGAGGGGCGACGCGTCAGCACCCACGACACTCTCGCCGACACCTTCCAGCAGCTGCGCAGCGCCCCGGACACGCTGGCGTGGATCGGGCTGCACCGCCCCTCCTCCGACGAACTGGTCTCTCTGGCTTCGGAGTTCGATCTCCATCCGCTCGCGGTCGAGGACGCACTGGAGGCCCATCAGCGGCCGAAGCTGGAGCGGTACGGCGACACCCTCTTCGTCGTGCTGCGCGCCGCCCGCTATCTGGACGATCCCGAGGAGGTCGATTTCGGGGAGCTGCATCTTTTCGTCGGCCGCGATTTCGTCATCACCGTGCGGCACGGCGGCGCCCCCGACCTCTCGGCCGTACGGCGCAGGATGGAGGAGACCCCCGAACTCCTCAAGCGTGGGCCCGAGGCGGTCCTCTACGCGATCCTCGATGCCGTCGTCGACGGTTACGTACCGGTCGTCGCGGGGGTCCAGAACGACATCGACGAGATCGAGACCGAGGTCTTCGGCGGCGACCCGCGGGTTTCCCGGCGTATCTATGAACTCTCCCGCGAGGTCGTGGAGTTCCAGCGCGCGACCCGCCCACTGAACGGCATCCTGGAGAGCCTGACCGCGGGCTTCGAGAAGTACGCGATCGATGCGGAGCTGCGTCGCTATCTGCGCGATGTGGCCGACCACGTGCTGCACACGACGGAACGCGTCGACGGCTTCCGACAGGCCCTGCAGGACATCCTCACCGTCAATGCGACGCTGGTGAACCAACAGCAGAACGCCGAGATGCGCGCCCTGGCCGAGGCCGGCTTCGAACAGAACGAGGAGATCAAGAAAATCTCGTCGTGGGCGGCGATCCTCTTCGCTCCCACCCTCGTCGGCACCATCTACGGCATGAACTTCACGAGCATGCCGGAACTGACGTGGGGCTTCGGATATCCCTTCGCCATCTGCTTGATGGCGGTCGTCTGCGTCAGCTTGTACGTCATCTTCAAGCGACGCGACTGGCTCTGAGCTACGGCCCGCCGGCAGGGGCCATGCGCTTGTTCTGGGAGAAGGGGCACGGGCCAGCTCACCCCAGGAGCTCTGCGAAGAAATCTGCTCAACTCCGTGATCGACATCGATAAATCCAACCGCCGCAACGGTCCGGACCTCGGCTGCCTGGGCGTCAACAGCACCGTCGAGATGGCGGGCCATGCCCCGGAGGCCGCCGGGCTGATGCGGCGCGACCTGGAGCGGTGCCTTTCGGATTTGAGCGACGTCATCGCCTAGCAAACCGACGACGTCGAATCTCCTGCCCGACGCCGCTTCACTCGGCTGGGACGAGCACGGTCACCTGATCCTGCTCGACCTGGAGAACGCCGGCCATCTGCACCTGACGAGCCCCGGCCGGCACCGGGGTGCTACACACGCTGGAGCTGGCGGCCGGCGAATTCGCCGACCACCTCACCTTTTCCGCACGGCTGGCGAGCTCGTCGCCGAGCTGTGGGCCGTGCAGGTAGATGCCGAGCGGCCTGTTCGTTGCTGACGTCGCTCGCGGGAGGTCCCCCAGAACCGCTCGTCGACGATTGGGGCGCGCCTCCTATCCGCGTCGCTCGTACACCGTCACCCGCCGCCCACGGACGCGCTCGTCCGCCACCGCGGTGAAGTGTTCCTTCAGCATCGCGGTCTTCGCCTTGTCCCGCTCCGCCGACACGGGCCGGGCCACCTTGGGTACGTCAGTGACCAGAAGTATCCGCTGTTGTGCCAGCATCGCGGTCCGTATCCGGTCCGGACCGGCCTCCTCGCCCTTCAATGTCCCCGACTCCACCGGGCTCTTCGCCAGTGCGATGTCCCGCAGGCCGGCGAAGTCGCCGGGGGAGACCAGCGCGGTATCGCGCCGGGCTGCCGGTATGAAGAGCACCGCGTCACCGGCCCTCTTCAGCTGCCGCACCTCCGCCGCCGCCGACAGGACGTCGTCCACTCGACTCTCCGGAGACCGCTTGGCCAGCGACTGCGGCAACAGCGCAACCACCGCCACTACGAGCACTGCCGGAACGAGCCATGGCGACGCCCGCGGGAACCGCGGCCCGGTCGACCGAACCACCGCACCGAGCGCTGCGCCGATCAGCAGTGTCAAACCCAGCATGCTGAACAGCACATAGCGGTCCAGGAACAACGGCTGGATCAGAGAGAGACCGACCAGACCGAACTGCGGCACCGCCAACAGCGGCAGGCCAACAGCCGCCATCGAGAGCCGACCCGCCCGCGGCCGGTCCAGCAAGGTACCGAAACCACCGATCGCCAGGAGGACCGCCGGGCCGAACATCATGTGCCACGTCAGCGGCGGAATCCAAGACACCTGGCTGGACTGGCTCCGGCTAAACAGAATCAACGGCAGTGCCGTTGCCACGGCAGCCGTCGCAGCCACCGCCCAGCGTGTCCATATCTCGCGCCCAGCCTTCGTCCAGACCAGGGTTGCCAAGTGCGCCGGCAGAATCAGCAGCGCCAGCCAGTTCAACAGTGCGCACACCAGGACCGCACCCCCGTACGCCGCCCAGTGCATCGTTCGGCCACGTCCACCGAGTACGGTCACCAGCAGCAGGGTCGAGATCCCGGCTCCTGCCGCGATGAGCGCGTACGGGCGGCCCTCTTGCAGATAGAACTGCACCGCCGGAAGAAGTCCGAACGCCAGCCCTCCCCCTAAGCCCGCCCAAATCCCGGCCAGCCGGTGGCCGATGACCGTCACACAGGCCGCCGCCACCGCCATGGCCAGCACGGAGGGCAGCCGCAGGGTCGTGGTACTGGGCCCGAAGCATTCGAATAGTCCGTGCATCAGAAGGTAGTAGAGCCCGTGCACGACATCGACCTGCCCCAGCATGTGCCAGATGTCGGCGACAGACCGTCGGGCCACCTGCCAGGTTGCGGCCTCGTCCCGCCACACGCTTTGCTGCCGGGACAGCCCCCACAGGCCGAGGGCGAGAGTCCACAGCAGTGGGATCAGCCAGACAGGCAGGCGGCGCCGGATAACGAATATGTGGCAAGTCATGAAGGCGTTCAGGTCCTTGAGCTGGCGGTGCGAGCCGAAGTCAGGCACTGGCTTTCTAGAGCCGTCCGGCGGATGCCCGCGGGTGAGGAAGTGCCTCCGGCCGGCTGGAATGAAGATCGCTTGTTCACGCACCGGCCAGGGGCACTTTTCAGGTGATGGAACTTATCTGGTGGCCCCGAGTTTCCGCGTCGATGCTGTATTTAAGCGACAAGAGAATTCTCATTGACGGCAAAGACGGCGTCGCATCGGTCGCGGACACGGTCATCATGGGTGGCAATGACAACGGCGCATCCGGCATCGCTCATCTCACGAAGGATGTCGATCACTGCTGTGGCATTGGCATGGTCGAGGGCGCCGGTTGGCTCGTCGGCGAGCACTAGGGCCGGTCGCTTGACCATGAGTCGGGCGAGCGCCACACGCTGCTGCTCTCCGCCGCTGAGGTGGTGGATTTTCTCTTCGTCTTGCCCTGCCATGCCGACGCGCTCGAGGGCTTCGGCGATATCCACGCTGGTCTTGCCTCGCAAGGTCCGCTGAGGTTTGACAGCGACCTCCAGGTTGGTGGCGACGGTGGCATTCTCGATTAGGGCGTAATTCTGGAAGAGGTAGCCAAGAATATCGCGGCGGAACCGTCGGATCTCACGTCGCCCGAACCGGGTTATGTCCGCTCCTTCATGGCGGATCTCCCCCGCGTTCGGCTTATCGAGGAGGCCGATGCAGTTGAGGAGGGTGGACTTCCCCGATCCGCTGGGGCCGACAAGGGCGAGCATCTCGCCGCTGCTGACGGTGACGGTGACATCGGACCACAGGGTCCGGGTACCGAAGGTCTTTGACAACTTGACAATATCGATCACGACTGCGCTCCTGCTGAGTGGAGGGAATCCGTCTGTGCGGGGCTCATGTATCCGCCCCCTCCTTGACGATGCGCCGATGAAATACCCCCAGAGCGAGGAGAACAGCACAGAATTCAATGGCGACCAGCCCAGCGACAGCACTGAGGTCCAGTGCGGTGATCTGTACGGACGGGAAGGGGGCAGGGATGCCCTGGGAGGTGAACTCCTTTAGATTCTGATTCTGCTGCCACACCTGGATAGGCACCCAACATGCAAGGAAAGCCGCAAGAAGCCCCTCTACAGCTAGGATGACGCGGTGGGTTGCAGTAAATCTCCAACCACTTATGTGCTGCGCGAAAACGGCCTGAGCATGCTTACGTGAGTGGATTATGCAGACGCCAACCCCGGTGATGAGGAGCACAGCCACGGCTGCAATGAGATTAGAGAACAGCAGTCGGAAGTCATCGACGGCCTCCCTCAGCCTCAATGCGGCGTTCTGCCCCACGGGATTCACAGATGCCACATAGGTCTGCAATTCGTTCTTATTGGCCGCAAGGGGGTTCAGGACGTCGCCGGGCTCAGGAAAGATTATTCCGTCTTGGGTCGCGAACGTGGTGTAGGCATCGTTGGTGAGGATATTCGAACCGTTGGGGACCACAATCAGGACCGGGTCGCGCACCAGAGACCGGTCATCGTCCGGGCTGTAGGCGGCATTGGGGCTTCGGTCGCCGGAGTTGTAGCCGAAGACGCGCTGCCCGCTCTTCGCTTGGAGCGTCTCCACTTCGAGGCGCCGACGAAGATCTGGATCCAGTCTGCCGAAAACATCAGGGATCGTTGCCCTGATGTCCAATGCGTGGCGGGCAAGAGATTCGGGGATGACCAGCCGCACCGAATGGGCTTCTGCGGCTCTCCCGTTGCGCGGCGCTGGGGAGTACCGCTGTCCCTTCGGGTCCAGGACCGGCTGTTTGGCGAGGAAGGTCTCGTTGACAATGAGTATCTCGCCCTGTGGCAGGCGCCCGTTCGAGGGGACATTCTGAAGATCCTGGCGTCCGGCAACAATGATCTCGCCTGCCTCGTCGGCCTGGCGCAGCCACCTACCCACCTGCGCGACCACCGGCTTTGAGTCGCCCCCCCAGCTGCCGTTGAGGCGGATGGAGACGGCGTCGCCGGCCTTGACGTAGATGTTCTGGTTGTCCTGACTTACCATCACCTGCTGGCCCGCCAGGGTGACGTCCATGGCGAAGCCGAGGGCGAGCAGCACCGCGGGGACGCGTACCAGGTACGTAGAGACAAACGCCGCCCGGGCAGGCAGCTCGCCCTTGAGGGCTCGCAGTACCTCAACCTTGAAGGTGAGGGCGAGCGCCGCAGCATGGGCGGCCAGCGCCAACAGGGCGAGGAGACAGGAAAGGCACGCGGCCACCAAAGCGAATAGACCCAGCCAGGCGAGACCGTTGTAGATGCCGAGGAAGACCAGTACCGCAGCCGCCACAGTGCCGGCTGCCAGTGACCAGAACATCACCAGCTGCTTGAGGTCACGAGCAAGGATGTCCATGAAGGACTTGCCCTGCAGGCGCAGTACCCCATAGGTCTTCGCGCTCATCAGCACACTCGCGCCGGTCATCGTCACGGCGGCGAGAGCGACTACCCAGAAAGACCAGAACAGCTCGTCGCTCGAGAAGAGAAGGGCCAGCTCGCTGTATGCGAGGGGGTGCTGCACGCTTGCACCCAGGCCGAGATCGGCGAGTTCAGCCACAAGCGCATCTGCGGCCTCGGGCGATCCGAAGATGTAGTAGAAGCCCCGTGGGTCGCGCTGTCCGATCTCGACGATCGGGTGCACGTCCGTGGCGACATGCCTACCGAACGCCGGGTAGCCGTTGTTCAGCCATGACGCTCCATCGGAGTTCGGATCACCCGAGGCCAGATATAGGTGCCGGAGGGTGTCGGGATTCTTCACATCGGGCAGCTCGCGAGCCACCGCGACCTCATGCTCATCTGCGAACGCGGCGATCGCACGGGCAACCTGAGCGCCGCTCCTCGAGTCGTCGGTTTTGGACACCCAGACCTGAGCCGAACTGCCCAGCACCAACTCCTCGTCCAGCCCTCGCACGAACAGAAAGGACATCATAGCCGAGAAGATCAACACGGCGGCATGGACGAATTTGATAGCTCGGTGGAGCATCGGTTACCTAGGTTCGGGGCACTCGGGAGCGCGCATCTCATGAGGATTTACCGTAAAGACCTGACTGCGGGACAAATAGATACCCCGCAGCCAGGGGCGACAGCTAAGGATTCAGTGCCGCGTATGCAAAACCTTTAGCACGCGGCGTCGTAGTACGCCTTGCTGACCGTCTTCGCCTTCTTCGCTGAAGCCTTGGACCACACCTTTTCCTTGGTGCAGCCACTCTTGACCCAGTACGCCCCTTCAACGGAAGAGGCGTGGTAGTTATCCTTGTGCCAGAAGTTCGAGTACACGTAGTTGGCGCCCACGTCGTGCGCCCAGCGGCCACCACCGGCGTCCACTGTGACGGCCAGCGCAGGAGCGGCAGCGCCCACAATTATGGCGCCGGCCACGGCAACAGCCTTAAGCCCGTTTCGCATCTTCATGACTGACTCGCTTTCACTTTGCGATTTTGACTGGCGGATGGATCTTTTGGCGCACCACAGGCATGATTCAGCCACTATTGCGTGACGTGAATCATGCCGCTATCAACCGATGGCCAGACGACCCTCTTCCGCTTGGCTGGCTTGCGCGCCGCCAAGCGCGTGAGGACGGGTCGGCTTGTCGGATATCGCCCCAGGTGCGCAAATGGGGAGCTCTAGAATTCAGCCTGATGGGCTGTTCCAGGAAAGTGCTCGCTGATCTTCCTGATTCCCAGGAGACGGGGCGCGCGACGGCGAAACAGAGCGGAAGAGGGATTCTCGGGGCAAGATGACCCGCAGGAGAACGGGCTCAGGCAGCGACCCACGGAACACGACAGACGTGAGGCGCCATGCCCTCCGGGCACAAAGCCTTGATCACTGCCTTACGGATCGCTCGCCAGGTCCTCAAAGTGCACACCAAATAGACGCGCAGCTCGACCGTTTCCCGCGTACCACTGCTCTGACCAGGATGTTCCTCAGCCCACTGTTCCGCCAAAAAGTCGTACGCGTCGGCGGTCGTCAGCTCGCCCCCAAAGACCGTGTGTGCGACGGTCTCCCTGACAAACAGGGCACTGCGGGAACCCACAGCCTCCTCGACAAGCCCCCTGACCCATGCCAGCTCCTGCTCGTCTGCGTACAGGCCGAAGTTCAGCGCGCGCGTCCTCATTGCGTCAGCCCCTCTTGATCGTCTTCTTGACGCAGTGCTTCGCACGGTAGCCCCGGGGCATCTGGTCGTTCGCGTCCTTGATGGCTGCCTTCCATGCGAGACCTGTCGTCTTGGCCCAGCCGTGCCCCTGTACAGGCCCATGGCCGGAGCTGTCCGAGATGCGCCACTTGGTGCATTGCACGTGCGCATTCCATCCGTTCGCCGCCTGCGCCGGCGCGGCGACGCCCAAGGAGAGCACAGCCGCTACTGCAGTGGTGGCGAGGGATGAGATGACAGACGACTTGCGCATGAATATTCCTCCAGGGGGTCGACGGTCCATACGGCAGGGGACAGGTCGTCGATGCCGTGACCCACACTCGCCCTGTTGCTGCAGGCGCGTCGAATAACGCCTCGGCCATACAGCTGAGACGAGATCTGAGCGTTGGTCCCCTACCCCCTGAGTCCACCCTCCGTCGGAGGTCAACCGACAAGGTGGACATGCCAAGAGCCTACGGGATGAGACGATCTTTAACCAGTAATAACAGACATGACCACAATCACCGTCAGCACACGGAACCTTGAAACTGACACCTGTCCAAGTTGCATCGTTTTTTACCATCAAGCGGGTGGCACATCACGTCTCTTGGGGTGCCCAGCCCGTGATGGAGTGTCTCCGCCTCCGTCAGCGCGGACCAGTGCGGCGATGTGTGCGGCGAGTTCGGTGGAACGGACCACTTCGCTGTGGCGACGCTGACCACGCCTACCGCCAGGCCATCACCTCCGCCGGCACCGGCTACGCAGCCGCCCTGGACGCCGAGCGCTACCTCGCCACCACCGCAGACACAGAGGGCGCCGCCGAGCCGCAGGAGGCTGTGGCAGTGGTCTGATCCGAGCACGACGCCGCAGCCCCTGCAACTCCTGACTGAGCTGAGCCCGGTGCACTCGCGTCACTCCAAGGAGCAACCTCTCCCATGCCGACCAGGATTCCGCGCACCGCCCATGCCCCGCGGCACCTAACTCGCTGACTGGTTCTCCACCAGGCTCCGCTGGTCACTGACTGACCGTTGACAGCCGCGAGCGCGACACACTGCGCCAGCTCGCCACTTTCTGCGAAGACACCGACGTCGAGTACGAGCAGGTCTAGCAGGCGCAGGCGGTGGGGCAGTTGCGGTGACCGCGCCCCTGACGGCCTGCAGTACGGCAACTGGCTCCCCGGTCCCGGCGCACGCCCCAGGGTCGGGTGCGACCTGACGCACACGCCGAGCTCAGATCCAGTGCGGGGCCTCGGGCATGGCTCCTCCCTCTGCGGAAGAGGACAGCCCGGCGCCGCCCGGGCTTCGACCACTGAGCCGCACCAGCAAGTCGGCAAGCGCGCCCCCGACGACCGGACCGCCGTCGCCAACGTCCCATGCCAGGCCCGCATCCGTCGCTTCGAGCCTCATCCCCGGGGTGTCCGCCCGAAGTGACAGGGTCTGGTGAATGTCGTCGACGATCCAGCGGGCAACCGAATCCGGAATGTCGGCGAAGGCGTAGCCGGCGGCCAGGTCCGCGTGGTGGACCTCGAGTTCGCGCAACCGTGTTCCCATCAGGCCGGCGGGCGTGCGCAGCTCCCCGGCACGCAGCCGTACGCGGCGGCCCCAGGCGGCTTCCGGGAGCGAGCGCGCCGCGGTGTCGAGCCTCGCGGAATTCGACACCACATCGCTGACCAGATCGGCGACCGGGCGCTCAGCCCCGGCCTCGATCTCTGCGTCCCGGGCGTGCATGCTCGCGTACTGCGGGATCTCCACTGCCGTGCGGGCCCCCTCCAGCAGGCGGCAGAGGCTGTCGGCGGCGCGCGCCACATGAGTGATGACGTGCCCACGGGTCCGCGGCGGTATCAGCGTCGACCCAGCGACTTGCTCGTCGGCCAAACCGGAAACGGTCTCGACAAGGCGCTTTGTCGCCTCATCGATGCGGCCCAGTGGCGCCAGTGCACGCGAGCTCAAGTCCCCTCCCTCACACAGCCCCTGACATTCCACTTGTCGGAATGTAGCAACCGCATCGTGGAGAGATGGAGCCGCGCGGGTCTTGCTGCTGAGCACTCGCGCCTGCCTCGGCTCCGACCATTGCCACCGCCCTCAGCAGTAAGCGGCGCAGCGCTTCTTCGCGTTGCGCCGCCGTCGGCAGTGTCAGACGTTCCGCCTCTGCGCGGACGGGCCACCCTCGGACGGGCCGTGGGCGGACGGGCCGTGGGCGGCCGGCATTCGTGAGGCGGTGTCCGTGGCGTCGGTCGGGGTGACCGGAACAGAGCTCGCGGCGCCGGATGCCGCGCCGTTGTAGTCCAGCACCGCGTCGAGATATTCGCCGATCGCGTCCCGGTTGCGGGCCAGGCACTGGATCCGTTCGGTCATCCGATCCCGCTCGCGCCGCAGCGTGGCCAGCATCTCGGGTGTGGCGTCGGGAAAGTAGATGGTCCTGGGCTTGTCGAGGCAGGGCAGGATCTGCTTGATGATCCGGGTCGGCAGCCCGGCGTCGAGCAGTCCCCTGATCTGCAGGACCCGGTCGACGAAGCGCTCGTCGTACTCCCGGTAGCCGTTCGGGGCGCGATCGGCGGCGATCAGCCCCTGCTCCTCGTAATAGCGCAGCAGCCGGCGGGGCGTGCCGGTGCGCTCCGACAGCTCTCCGATACGCATGAAGTCCCCGTCCTGAGAAGCCGTTCGCTCCTCATCTTGACCTTCTCATCTATGTGAAGGTTTGAGGATATCCCTCGCACGCAACCGCACCGTCCCACGCGAGGTGAGTTTCGATGGACCAGCAACTCTTCGACTACAGCCCCATCGTCGAGCGGGAACCGCTCCACTGGCCCGGCGGAGCCCGGGTCGCCTTCTACGTCGGGCTGAACATCGAGCACTACCGGATCGACCGTCCCTCGACCAGCACCTTCCCGGGCACCGCCCATCTGACGCCGGACCCGCTGAACTACGGATGGCGCGACTACGGTCCACGGGTCGGCTTCTGGCGCCTGCTCAAGGCCCTGGACCGGCATCGCATCCGCGCGAGCGTCCTGCTCAACTCCGACGCGGTAGACCACTATCCGCAGATCATCGAGGCGGGCCGGGACCGGGACTGGGCCTGGCTCGCGCACGGGAAGAACAACGCCGTCCTCCAGCCGGACGTGCCTCCCGAGGAGGAACGCGCCTACCTCGCCGAGGTCGTCGACACCATCGAGAAGGCCACCGGAAAGCGACCGCGCGGCTGGATGGGACCGGCGCTCACCGAGTCCTTCCGTACGCCGGAACTCCTCGCCGGGCTCGGCCTGAGCTACGTCCTCGACTGGACGAACGACGACCAGCCCTACCGGCTGAACCTGCCCGGCATGCTGAGCGTGCCCTATTCCGTCGAGCTGAACGACATCGGCCTGTTCGTCGGCAAGCACCTCAGCGGCCCGGACTTCGTCCGGATCGTCAAGGACCAGCTGGACCAGCTCCACGAGGACGCGGCCGACGGCGGGCGTGTGATGGCGCTGGCTCTGCACCCGTTCGTCATCGGCCAGGCGTTCCGGTACAAGTACCTCGACCAGGCCCTGGAGTACGTGGCCGACCACCCCGGCGTGTGGCTCACCACCAGCGACGAGATCGCCGACCACTACGCCCGGACGGTACGCCCCGCGACGTGATGCCGGAGCCGGCCGCGATCGCGCCCACGGTTGCCGCGGGGGGGCGGAGCAGCGCGGAGAGTGATCCGGCGGCGGATTGCCCGATGGTGCGGAGGACACCCGACGGAGGCAGGAGACAGGTGGCTGGTGGTGGGAGGCAGGGAGCAGTGGCAACAGCGCACGGGCTGCATCACCCTTGACGCGGTCCGGCGGCGGCTCGACACTCAAGGGTGGGAACCCTAGTGAACGGGTGGGAAATGATGGGGCGCACGAGGCTGGACTCCGACCGCGCGGTCTGCGCGGCCCAGCCCCTTCCCCTGTTGACCTCGCGCAGGCACATCGATCTCCTGCGCGTCTCCAGCGCGACAAGTCCTCTCCGCTGAGGCGGTAGCGGCTTCCTCGCGCCGGTCCCGATCCCGCGGCGAGCCTCCCTCGGCCCGGGGCCGCGCCGAAACGGCGCACGCAGTCCCCGCCTGCCGTCCCCTCCCCTGCCCGCCGTACGTCGTCCTCCTGCACATACGCCTGCCACGCCCGCGAAGCGGGTCCGGATTCCAGGGAGTCGCATGTCCGCCATGTCCCAGACCACCGCGTCGTCGCTCAGGGGGCGCATCGGATGCGATGTGCGCAGCGGCCACTACGCCGTGCCGCACCGCTACCGCCTGCACCTCTCGCTCCCCTGTCCCACCGGTCTCGAAATCGCCGTCACCCACAGCCTGTTGGGCCTCCAGGACGTCCTCCCGGTGTCCCTGTTGCCCGCCGTGCCCGACGGGCCGGGTGACGGTTACGCCGCGCTGCGCCCGCTGTACGAGGCCAGTTCCCACCAGCATCCCGGTCCGGCCGCTGCGCCGGTGCTGAGCGACGGATGGACGGGGCGGATCGTCAGTACGCACGCACCCGACATCGTGCGCGACCTGGCCGAGCGGTTCGGTGGCGCGGGGCCGGAGCTCTACCCGCAGCACGCCCGGCACGACATCGAGGAGGTCGGGCGGCTCTGCGAGGAGGACATCAGTGATGCGGCGCAGCGCGCCGGGCGGCTCGGCATCGGCAGCCCGGCCCACGGAGCGGCGCTGGACACCCTGCTCCTCGCGTTGGAGTCGCTGGAGAGCAGACTGGCCGACCGTGACCACGTACTGGGCGGCGAGGTGACCGCTGCCGACGTCCATTTGTGGGTGACGCTCGTCCAGCTCGACACCGTGCACCGGTGGCATCTCGACGCCGCAGCGGTACAGCGCATCGCCGCCCACCGGCGGTTGTGGTCGTATGCCCGCCGGCTGGCCGTCCTTCCCGCCTTTGGTTCCCACCTCGACCTGGACGGCATCGCGCGGCGGCATCACGCGCATTGCCGGGGCCAGGAGGCCGCCGGGGCGGCAGTACAGATCGTGGACTGGACTGCGGCGCACCCGTCGGGACGGTCCGTCACACCCCACCAGCACTGACCTCCGCGAGAAGCGCTCCCTGGACGTCTTCCCCCGAACTCCAGGGGTCGCGACCTCGCTGAACATGAGCGGGCGTGCGCCGCTGGTGACCCTGCCCACCAGCGGCGCAGTCGGCCCCCTGACCACAGCCTTGACAGGCCCCTGCGGGGGGAGAAACCTGGTCTTTCCGGTGATTGCCGGAGTTCGGGGGAACGGGGGAAACATGGTGGGGTACACGTCTACGCGCGTGACGCACGGGATACCGGAATCCGGCGCCGGACCCAGCTCAACTCAGCCTTCCGTAACCGCACTTCGCTCTGCGGGCGGCCGTACGCCGTTCCGCGCCACGACCGTTCAGCGCCTCCACCGCGCCGCGGCGATCGGCGCCGTCCTCGCTCTCGCGCTGCCGCTCGCCGCCTGCTCCTCGGACGCCGACAGCGGGGGCGCCGGCCGTCCGGTCGCCGTCTCGACACCCTCCGCCTCCCCGACACCAACCGTCGACCCCGACCGCTACCGCCGCGCGCTGACGGCCGCCCTCGGGCCCCTGAACAACGCGCTGCGCACGGTCGACGGTGCACAGGACGGCAAGCCGCTGAACACCGCGCTCGACACGGCGGCGGCGAAGGCCGACGCGGCCGCCGACTCCCTGGACACGGCGGAGATACCGGACGACGCCATCACGGGCAACGGCCAACTCGCCGCCTCACTCCGCGCATTGGGGCAAGACCTGCGCGGTGCCCGCGGCGACGGCAGCCGCTGCGCGACCTCGCCGCGCGTCGAACTGGGCTCCGCCGAGAGCCCCAAGAACGCCGAGGAAGCAGGGCGCGCGCTCACCGCCCTCGGCTACGACGCCCGGCTGCAACCGCCGCGCACGGAAGAGCCCAGACACCGGCGGCTCGCCAACGGCAGCTTCGTCCGCGACGGCAGCCGGGGCGGCCTGGGCCGCCTCACGGTCAAGAACGGCACCAGCAGCGACGCGGTGGTGACACTGACCCGCAGCGGGCGGACGGCGTTCTCGGTGTACGTCCGCAAGAGCTCCGAGGCGACCGTGCGCAGCGTCAACAGCGGCTCCTACACGGTGTACTTCACCACCGGCGAGGACTGGAACGGCGGCAAGCGGTCCTTCACCCGCGAGTGCAGCTTCGAGAAGTTCGACGACCAGGCGAACTTCCGGACGATCCGGGTCGCGGGCGGCACCCAGTACACGGTGCTGACCTTCAGCCTGAACAAGGTGGTCGGCGGCAATGCCTCCACCAGCCAGGTGCCGCCGGGCGACTTCCCGTCGTAACCCAGCCGCGAGGTCACCCGGCCGACGCGAGCGATGGCGGGGCCGTCACGAAGGCCGGGGCCGGCTTCAGCAGCCGTCTCCGGCCCGCCCCGGGTGCTCCCGGCTGCTCCGGCCGCCGGAGCATCGGTATCGTGACGCCCGTGGGCGACGGCACGGTGTGGACTCTTGCGATCGCGGCGCTGACCGGCGGCACCGCGGTCCTCGCCAGCTGGGTGACCAGCCGCGGCAGCACCCGGGCCGCCACGATCCAGGCCGAGATCGCCGCCCGTTCCTCGCGCGCCGAGCGGCTGCGCGAGAGCCGACGCACGGCGTACCTGGACCTCATCGAACAGACCCACCGCATGGGCGAGTTGTACTGGGAGATCTCGGCGGCGCTCCGCCTTTCCGGCTCCGACTCCCGCACGGACAGCCTCCGCGTCCTGCACGACCGGGAGGTCGCCGAATACGCGAGAATCCGCCGCTGCGCACGTGTCGTCGAACTGGAAGGCCCACCCGGTGCCGCCGCAGCGGCCCTCTCCCTGCAGAAGGCGACCGGGCCCTTCTACGAAGCGCTCAAGGCTGAACTGTCCGGAGCCCCGGACGCCCACAGCGGTTTCGACGCCGCGTACAGCCCCTTCTGGAAGGCCCTGGAGAACTTCGTGGATGCGGCGCGCGACGCCCACCAGACCGACTGAGCGCCCGGCCACACGCCTCCCCTTCTCCCCCGCCGCGCAGCAGGTGGGGCAGTCCGGACCGCCCGCCCGGAACCGGCAGCCCGGCTACGTCCGGCCGCCTCCCCCGGTCCGACACGGCCTGGTCAGGTGGACTCTTCGGCCCGCGCCAGGGGCAGCAGCTCCCGGATGTCGTGGGGCAAGGAGTGGCTCAGCTTTTCCATCAGCTCCGGTGACAGCGCGGCGTCCAGCACCTCGAAGACCGCGGTCGCCTCCTGGAGGGCGGCTTCCTCCGAGACCCCACCGCGCCAGGCGACACGGCCCGCGAAGATCGTCAGATCGAAGCGCTCTCCCCCACTCGGCCGCCCCTCGGCGGGGGCGTGCTCCTGCGATACCCGCAGCATCGGCTCGGCTATCTCGTGCGGCAGTTGCGCGGCCAGATGCTGTGCCAGGCCGGCCGGTACCCGTTCCGCGACCGTCTCCAGCGTCGCGCGTACGGCTCGTTCCGCTCTGCCCCGGTCCGGTAGTGCGGCGCGCGCCTGCACCAGACCGAGCAACTCGTCGTGCTGCATGATCCTGCCTCCGTTCCGGAGGGGAGGACGGTGCCAGGACCGTCGCCGGTCCCTCCGCTCCGCCGGCCGGCAGCCACCGTCACGCGACCGCCACACCTGCACGGGCCGGGTTTCCGCTGAGCTGCGGCCGAAACCGCTGCGGCCGCCGGAATCACCGGCGGCCCGCCGCCGGCGGGCCGCGGTCCGTCATTCGGAGGGTGGCAGCAGGGTTCCCAGCGGACCGAGATCCAGGTTGAGATCCTCCATCGCGAGGTCGTAGCGGGCGCAGAGTTCGTTCATCCGGTCGTGGAGGATCATCAGTGTGGTGCCCAGCCGCTCCTCCTGCTCCTCGGTGAGGTCTCCGGCGTCGACCCGGTGCAGGGCCTGACGCTCCATGAGCTGCCGCAGCAGCTCGACGAGGGTGAGGACGAGCTTGACCAGGTCGCGTTCCACCGTGTCGGGGTCGGCCGCTATCCGGCGTGCCGGCCTCCGCGGTCCGTCGTCGCTCGGCGGCCGGACGTCCTCGGGCTCGGCGGGCAGCAGGCTGAAGGCTCGGGCGGCGGCGTCGGCGACGTCGTCGAAGCGGTTGCCGCGCGGGCGGTCCTCACCGGTCATGGCGCTCTCGTTGCGGAGGCGGAGTGGTGGACCACGGGGACGGATTCTGCTCGCTGATGGAGACGATCAGGGCGCGCAGGGAGATGCGGACGAGGTCGATGTCGGCGATGGAGAGCACGACGTCACCGGTCAGGACCACTCCGCCGCTGAGCAACCGGTCCAGCAGGTCGATCAGTGCGATCTGCCGCTCCGGCAGCGGCTCCTGCGTCTGAGCCGGCCGCCCGTCCGCGGCCCTCACGGTGCCGCCCTCTCCGCAGGTTCCTCAGGGGGCGCGGCGAAGGAGTACGGAGCCCAGGGACCGGTGACCTCCACCCGGACGCCGGCCAGGCCCTCGGCGGCCCCCGCGACCTCGGTGCGGAAACTCTCGGCCCGGTCCGCCGGTACGAGGTAGGCATCGTTGGTGACGTTCTCCCCCGGCCCGCGGGCGAGTTCCCCTTGCTGTGGGCGGTGCTGGACGCGGTCGACGGCGTAGCCGCGGGCAGCTGCCTCGACGCGCTCGGCGGCCCGTTGGGCCTCACGGTAGGTGTCCTCGCGTGCGGAGCGCTGGGCTCTGCGCTGCCGCAGATAGGCCCGCCCGGGGCCGGCGTCCTGCTCGGCGGGTGGGGCTGCCGGGCTCTCCTCGGCGGCGGTCGCCTCGACGTAGATCTTGACTCCCCACTCGACGTGCGCGGCCAGGTCCGCCAGCCGCTCGGAGAACGCGTCATGAGAGGCATCGATCATGCCGCGCACCCGGTCGTCGTCGAGATAGACCGTCGCCAGCCGGAGCGGCAGGACGGTGGCGCGCTCCGCCAGAGCCTCGATCACACCGTGATGGGCGCGGGCGACCGACTCCAGCCAGTCGAGGTCTTCGAGGTGGCGGCGCAGGGCGGCCTCCCCGAAGTCCTGCGCGGGCACCGGGCTCACCACGACGACGACGTCGCCGCCACCGTGCACCAGGTGGACCGGTCCGTCGGCGACGCCGGGGAGCCCGGACAGCGCGTCGCCCAGCGTGCCGTCGGCATCGCGCGCCACGGCGTATGCATAGCTCATGACCTCGCTCATGACTCATCCCGCTTCGTGCGGCGCGTACGCGGCGCTGACCCCTCGGACTGCTCTGCACCTTCGGCCCGCTCGGTCTGCTCGGCCCGTTCGGGCCGTTTGGCGCGGGCGGGGCGCCGGGTGACGGCGGGACGGCTCTGGTCGTCCTCCTGCGCCGGCGGCAGCTCGCCCCCTTCACGCAGGGCCTCGACCTCCGCCCGCAGGCGTCGGTTCTCCTCGACGAGCTCATGGTCGTCGCGGGCGCGGGAGGACAGCGCGGGGTCGTGCTCCCACCAGTCGATGCCCATCTCCTTCGCCTTGTCGACCGACGCGACCAGCAGGCGCAGCTTGATGGTGAGCAGCTCGATGTCCAGCAGGTTGATCTGGATGTCGCCGGCGATGACGATGCCCTTGTCCAGCACCCGTTCCAGGATGTCGGCGAGATTGGCCGACGAGCCCTGGCCGGACGGCTGGGCGGAACGGGACGGCAAGTTGCCGAGCCTGTTGGCCACCGGTTCTGTCACGGCCGCTGCACCTCTTTTCCTCTCCCGCGGCGCTCCCTCCGGCTACGGCGGTCACTCTCCGGTGCCCTCCCGGAAGGCCCGGATCTCGTCGAGCCGGTCCAGCAGCTCGTCCTCGCGGCGGTCGAACTCTTTCTCATCGATGTCTCCCGCCAGCAGGGACCGCTCCAGCTCGGCGAGTTCCCGCTCGATCGGTTCGGGGTCGTAGTACTCGTCCTCCGCCGCTTCGACGACGCGTTCCACCACCCAGACGGCACCGCGTACCGGTGCCAGGGGGAGGGTGACGATCTGTGTGAACAGGCCCATGACGACGCTCCGTCAGACAAAGCTGTACGCGGGCAGGGGGCCGCGGAGCCGGAAGGCGAAGTCCTCGCCCAGCTCGTCGGCCAGTTCCTTCTCGGCGGAGACGAAACTCTCCGCGCGGCCGCTCTCCACCAGGAAGGAGACATTCAGGAAGTCCTCGCCGGTCGGCTGCGAGACCCGCTCTTCACGGGCCAACCGTCCCAGTGCACCGACGACTTGCGCCGCCTGCTCGTCCTGGCGCGCCTGCACCTCCTGGGCGACCAGTTCTCCGAGGGCGACCGGCAGGTCGGGGCGGCCGCGGCCGCTCTTGATCTCCTCGTTGAGCCCGCGCGCCTCCTCGGATTCCAGCAGGATCCGGCGCAGCAGCGACTCCTCGTCCTGGGCGGCCTTCAGGTGGTATTCGGCGCATCCCTCCAGGACACGCAGCCGGGTGGTGTACTCGTCCGCGCGTTCCTCCAGCGCTGTCCGTACGGCGTCGTCGTCCGGTGCGGTCAGGCCGAACTGCAGTGGTAGGAGCGTGCCGTCGGCCATCAACCGTTCCTGGACTGCCTGGTGGGCGGCGAGGTCGCGGCGCTTGGGACGCAGGCCCTCCGGCGCGTCACTGATGACCGCGACGAGCTTCCCGCTCTGCACGGTGCGGAGGGTGGAAGGGGGGTCGCCCACCCCGTCGAGGTCGTCCAGACGCTGCGGATGCGTGGTCGCGACGATCGAGTAGACATACACGGCCATGGCTATTCCTTCCGGCGCCGAGCGGGCCGGCGCGCCGGACGCTCCCGCTTCTCCTCGGGCTCCTTCTCCTTCTCCTTCTCGTCGCTTTCGCCGCCCTTGAGCACGTCACTCACGGCTTCCGCGGCGCCGGTGAGCGCGCCCTTGCTCTTGCCGTGGGACCCGCCCTCGGTCACTTCGCCGACGAGGTCGGTCAGCTGGGAGGGGGCTTTGCGCCCGGCCTCCAGATCGAGGCGGTTGCAGGCCTCTGCGAAGCGCAGGTAGGTGTCCACGCTCGCAACGACGATGCGAGCGTCGATCTTGAGCAGCTCGATACCGACCAGGGACACACGCACGAACACGTCGATGACCAGGCCACGGTCGAGAATCAGATCCAGGATGTCGTAGAGATTTCCGGATCCGCCGCCCCCGCCTTTGGACATCGTTCCTCCGCTTTGCGGCACCACAGTCACGGTGCCTCCCTTCCTCGGCTCACCGCACCTGGGGGGGTGAGCCGTCTCTCCGGCCCTGCGGAAGCCGGTCCGCGGCCTCCCGGGACCGTCAACTGTCGCGGTCGATCTGGCCTCGGGTGTAGCGGCGGGTGCGCTCGTAGGCGACCAGCTCGCCTTCCTCGTCCAACGTCACCCGGTAGCTCGCCATCACGCTGGTGGTCCCGGGGACGCGTTCCAGTTCCAGGACCTCGACCTCCGCGAGCCAGCCGTCCTCCGTCGGCTTCACCGCGGAGACGGATTCGGGGGCCCGCCCGAGGAGCTCCTGGAGCTGCTCGGCGGCGTAGCGCATGGCCCGCGGTGCCGAAACGCGGCGGGACCCGCGCTTCGCCTCGCTCTCTTCTCGGCTGCCGGTCCGCACACCGCCGCTGCGTTTGGCGGTCTGCTTGCCGGATGTGCGCCGGCCAAGGTCCGGGGCGTCCTCTTCACTTGCGGCCATGTTCTCTCTCCGACTTCGGAGGCGACATGCTGCCCGCGCCATCACCCGATAGGCGCTTTTCACGTATATACGACACTACATGACATAGCTCACCAAATGGCGTACAGCGAGCCGTGACCCACGCAGCGCGACCGGCCCCACGACCCCGTCGGAAGGGGCTCGCGCCGACGGCGCCGGGACCGGGGTCGCAGGCCGGAGGCGGCCGTCCGGCCCTCGTCTCGACGACGGCGCCGCGAGGGCCCTACCACCGCTCCCTCCGGCCGCCAGCCCCCCGGGAGGCCACTGCATCGCAGATCACAGAGCCCACTTCGCCGACCCACGGACCGAACGCCGCTCCCCGCCCGCGCGCGGTGACGACTTTGTGCCATTCGTAGGCAGGGCCCTGTGCCACGGGGGTCGGACAGGAGATATCTTGATGTCGAGCAATGTTGCAGACGTGGAGCGGAGCACCGGTGACTGACTCGACCATCATCTATACGCACACCGACGAGGCCCCGGCCCTGGCGACGTATTCGTTCCTGCCTGTGATCGAGGCATACGCCTCGACGGCCGGGGTGAGCGTGGAGAGCCGCGATATCTCCCTTGCGGGACGGATCATCGCCGGCTTCCCCGAGCGTCTTGAGCCGGGCCAGCGCATCGATGACGCACTGGCCGAGCTCGGCGAGCTCGCCAAGACGCCCGGCGCGAACATCATCAAGCTGCCGAACATCTCGGCGTCCATCCCGCAGCTGAAGGCGGCCATCGCCGAGCTGCAGGAGCAGGGCTACGCGCTGCCCGACTACCCGGACGACCCGAAGACCGACGAGGAGAGGGACGTCCGCGCGCGCTACGACAAGGTCAAGGGCAGCGCGGTCAACCCCGTCCTGCGCGAGGGTAACTCCGACCGCCGCGCCCCCGCCTCGGTGAAGAACTACGCCAAGGCGCACCCGCACCGCATGGGCGCCTGGACGGCCGACTCGAAGACCAACGTCGCGCACATGGACGCCGACGACTTCCGCTCCACCGAGAAGTCCGCGATCGTCCGCGAGGACGGCTCGCTGCGGATCGAGCTGGTGGGCGACGACGGCAGCACGACCGTTCTGCGCGAGTCGGTACCGGTCCTGGCGGGCGAGGTAGTCGACGGCTCCGTCATGCGCGTCGCGGTCCTGCGTGAGTTCCTCACCGCCCAGATCGCCCGCGCCAAGGCCGAGGGCGTGCTGTTCTCGGTGCACCTGAAGGCCACGATGATGAAGGTCTCCGACCCGATCATCTTCGGCCACGTCGTGCGGGCCTTCTTCCCCAAGACGTTCGCCGCGCACGGCGAGACGCTCGCCGCTGCCGGCCTCACCCCGAACGACGGGCTCGGCGGCATCCTCAAGGGCCTGGAGTCGCTGCCCGAGGGCCCGAAGATCAAGGCGTCCTTCGAGGCCGAGCTCGCCGAGGGCCCCGAGCTGGCGATGGTCGACTCCGACCGCGGCATCACCAACCTGCACGTCCCGAGCGACGTCATCGTCGACGCCTCCATGCCGGCCATGATCCGCACCTCCGGCCACATGTGGGGCCCCGACGGCAACGAGGCCGACACCCTCGCCGTCATCCCCGACAGCAGCTACGCCGGCATCTACCAGGTCGTCATCGACGACTGCCGCGCCAACGGCGCCTACGACCCGTCGACGATGGGCTCGGTTCCCAACGTCGGCCTCATGGCGCAGAAGGCCGAGGAGTACGGCAGCCACGACAAGACCTTCGAGATCCCCACCACCGGTACGGTGCGGGTCGTCGACGGCAACGGCGACGCCGTGCTGGAGCACGTGGTCGGCGCGGGCGACATCTGGCGCATGTGCCAGACCAAGGACCTGCCGATCAGGGACTGGGTCAAGCTCGCCGTCTCCCGTGCCCGCGCGACCGGCAGCCCGGCCGTGTTCTGGCTCGACGAGGGCCGCGCCCACGACGCGAGCCTCATCGAGAAGGTCAAGGCGTACCTCCCCGAGCACGACACCGACGGTCTGCAGATCGAGATCATGGCCCCGGCCGACGCGATCGCGTTCTCGCTGGAGCGCATCCGCCGCGGCGAGGACACCATCTCGGTCACCGGCAACGTCCTGCGCGACTACCTGACCGACCTGTTCCCGATCCTCGAACTCGGCACCAGCGCCAAGATGCTCTCGATCGTCCCGCTCATGAACGGCGGCGGTCTGTTCGAGACCGGCGCCGGCGGCTCCGCGCCCAAGCACGTGCAGCAGCTCGTCAAGGAGAACTACCTGCGCTGGGACAGCCTGGGCGAGTTCCTGGCCCTGGCGGTGAGCTTCGAGCACCTCGCGCAGACCACGAACAACGCGCGCGCCCAGATCCTCGCCGACACGCTCGACCGCGCGACTGCCACCTTCCTTGAGGAGGACAAGTCGCCGAGCCGGAAGCTGGGCGGCATCGACAACCGCGGCAGCCACTTCTACCTGGCGCTCTACTGGGCCCAGGAGCTGGCGAAGCAGACCGAGGACGCACAGCTCGCGGAGGCGTTCGCGGCCCTGGCCAAGACGCTGAAGGAGCAGGAGCAGACGATCGTCGACGAACTGATCGCCGTCCAGGGCTCCCCGGCCGACATCGGTGGCTACTACCACCCCGCCGACTCCAAGGCCGCCGCCGTCATGCGCGCGTCGAAGACCTTCAGCCAGGCCCTCACGAACCTCGGCTGACCAGGCAACCACGGAGGGAGGGACCCGGAAGCGCGGTCATCGCCCCGGAGCGATCCACGCTGACGCCCTGAGCCCCTCCCTCCGCACCAGCTCCGCCCCGGCAGGCACGCCCCGCCGGGGCGGAGCTGTCTCCGCAAGCTCACGCCCCGCGGACCCGGCCCATCGCCCCCTCACCCCGAATCACCACAACTCATCCCCTGTGCCCACAAAGCGACCCCTCCGCTGCGCCGGTGCGACGTGGCGCCGATCACGGCGTCGCCCCAGGCGATACCGATGGAAAGATCGGAAAAGCGGGGCGCTAGCATATGAGCACCGCCTAGCTCGAAAGATAAACCTGTGACTGTCAATGACGACTCGTTCACCAACTGGAAAAACCGCGAGGAGATCGCGGAGTCGATGATCCCGATCATCGGGAAGCTGCACCGCGAGCGGGACGTCACGGTCCTGCTTCACAGCCGCTCCCTGGTGAACAAGTCGGTGGTCAGCATCCTCAAGACCCACCGGTTCGCCCGCCAGATAGCCGGCGCGGAGCTCTCGGTCACCGAGACGCTGCCGTTCCTGCAGGCTCTCACCACGCTCGATCTCGGCCCGTCCCAGATCGACATCGGCATGCTCGCCGCGACGTACAGGACCGACGACCGCGGTCTGTCGGTGGCGGAGTTCACCGCCGAGGCCGTCGCCGGTGCCACGGGCGCCGAAAAGATCGAGCGCCGCGAGCCCCGCGACGTCGTCCTCTACGGCTTCGGCCGCATCGGCCGCCTCGTCGCCCGCCTGCTGATCGAGAAGGCCGGCTCCGGCAACGGCCTGCGGCTGCGCGCCGTCGTCGTCCGCCAGGGCGGCGAGCAGGATCTCGTCAAGCGCGCCTCCCTGCTGCGCCGCGACTCCATCCACGGCCAGTTCCAGGGCACGATCACCGTCGACGAGGCGAACAGCACGATCATCGCCAACGGCAACGAGATCAAGGTGATCTACGCCAACGACCCCTCGGAGGTCGACTACACGGCGTACGGCCTCAAGAACGCCATCCTCATCGACAACACCGGTAAGTGGCGCGACCGCGAGGGCCTGTCGAAGCACCTCCGCCCCGGCATCGACAAGGTCGTCCTGACCGCACCGGGCAAGGGCGACGTTCCCAACATCGTCCACGGCGTCAACCACGACACCATCAAGCCGGAAGAGCAGATCCTCTCCTGCGCTTCCTGCACCACCAACGCGATCGTCCCGCCGCTGAAGGCGATGGCGGACGAGTACGGCGTCCTGCGCGGCCACGTGGAGACCGTCCACTCGTTCACCAACGACCAGAACCTGCTGGACAACTACCACAACTCCGACCGCCGCGGCCGCTCGGCGCCGCTCAACATGGTCCTCACCGAGACCGGCGCCGCCTCCGCCGTCGCCAAGGCGCTGCCCGACCTCAAGGCACGCATCACCGGCAGCTCGATCCGCGTCCCGGTGCCGAACGTCTCGATCGCGATCCTCAACCTCCGGCTCGCACGCGAGACCACCCGCGAGGAGGTCCTCGACTACCTCCGCGACGTGTCGCTCGCCTCGCCGCTGAAGCGCCAGATCGACTTCATCAGCGCCCCCGACGCGGTCTCCAGCGACTTCATCGGCTCGCGCCACGCCTCGATCATCGACGCCGGAGCCACCAAGGTCGAGGGCGACGACGCGATCCTCTACCTCTGGTACGACAACGAGTTCGGCTACTCCTGCCAGGTCATCCGCGTCGTGCAGCACGTCTCCGGGGTGGAGTACCCGACCTACCCGGCCCCCGCGGTCTGATCACGGCGGACCACCCGATCCCGCGCCCGGCAGGCGGGGCGGCAGTGGGCGGCATCCAGGTGCCGATCGGCATCCGATGCTCCCCACCGCCACCCGCAGGCCGGGCGCCGGCAGTAGTACCCGCAACAACGGCCGCGCCCCGCTCATGAGGAACACCGAGAGCGCCACGCCGGAAGGAACTTCCCGCCCCTCCCCCGGCGCTCGTTGAACCGCTCCCCCGCCCACAGCAATCACCATTCGGCGCGGGGGACGTCCGACCCGCCGGTCGCCTACCATGATGGGGCTTCTCTCTGATGAGAGAACATCGGCGGTCAGCGTGTTATTAGCCCTTCCGCGCTGGCCGTCACCCTTGCCCGCCGGCAGGTTCTCACGTGAGCTACGCGGGCATTCCGTCACGAAGGCGCCACCAGACCCGGACCGCCGCGGACTTCCCCCGCGCATTCCTCAATCCCCCTTGCGCGCCTGCCTTTTCGACGCGCATGTTCTTCGCGCGGACGCCGGACATCATCGCTGCCACACGCGAACAGACCGTTCCGGCAACGAGCCACCGACTCCACGATCACGGGACCTCCTGCGAAGACAAGGCGACCAACACCCCAAAGGATTCAAGGCGGTGGGCAAACGGGTGACGGTGCAGCGGTTCCCGTGACCGCGCCGAGGAGATTCCCGTTGCCCGCTGGGAGGGAACAGCGAACGGCCCTGTGTGCCGACGTCGGGAACGCGTCTTCTTGATGACGGGGCAGCGACCTGTCGCGACCTTGCCGGCAATGTCGTCCGACGCGAATCGGAGGAGGGACGCGATGCACCGTCGAAGTCGGGGGAACGCCGACGGACCGCGCGGATCGTCCCGTCACCTTTCCGCCGCGCACCTCCGCCGTAGTCGGCACACGGTGTTCAGGGCACGGCGCCGACGGCCTCCTCTGTTCCTCCCTCACGGCAGCGCCGAATAGTCAGAACATCGTCAGATTTCCATACAGGTAATGAAGGGCTGAGGGTTTTATGCGCAAGCTTCAGCAGGTCGCGCTCATCGTCGCAGCGGCCGGCGGTCTGACCGCCACCGGCGCCGGCGTGAGCATCGCCGACGTTCCCGTCGGGTACAACGGGGTCGCCCCGCAGGCGCCTGCTCCGCAGCAGGCCCCCCAGGCAACCGCCTGGACCGCGTCCGAGGCCACGTCGCACGCCTACGGATCGGCCGCCGTCCCGCAGCAGGCCGCCCCCCAGGCCGCCCCCCAGGCCGCTCCTCAGGGCGCCGCCCCGCAGCAGGCGCCTCAGGTCAGCCCGCAGTTGAACCCGCAGCTCAACCCGCAGCTCTCCCCCACGGTCTCGCAGGTCGTGCCGCAGTCGGCTCCGCAGCAACAGACCAACGGCTTCCGCCCGTACCAGGAGTGCAGCCCGCAGTCCCTGCTCGACGCGAACGTCCCGGTCGGCCTGCTCGCCGCCCCGTCGACCCAGGGCTTCTCCTGCACCCAGTCCAACAGCCAGGCCAACGCCTTCGCCACCGCCAGGTAAGGCGGCTGGACGTGCCGGCAGAGCGCACCGTGGCCCTTCGGGGGACTCCTCGAAGGGCCCGCTTCTGTCGTCGGCATGACCGAGTGCGCTCTGCGCCGCGCGGCCGAACAGGTGGTTCCCACAAAGCGCTCTGTGGCTGTTTCCGCTCGTAGAAGCCCTGAACTAGGGGGATTCCCGGGCGGCTTCCGAGTTCTCGCTCTCGCGTTTCGGCGCGTCGCGTGCGGTTACGGCGGAGCAACCAATAACCTCCCAAATTGTACGAAGTCCGTACATCACAGCCACTTCGCTTCAATCCTCGGAGGAGAAATGCGTAAGCTCCACAAGGCCGCTGTCGTGGTCGCCGCTCTGGGCAGCCTCGGCTTCATGGGCGCGGGCACCGCGTTCGCCGGTGGCCCCGGCGGCGACTTCGACATCAAGCAGAGCACGTCGTGCAAGTCCCACGACCTGAACGTCGATGTCCTCGGTGAGGTCGGGATCCTCAACGGCCTGCTGGGCAACGCGCTCAACGGCGAGGGCGACCCGGGCGCTCAGTCCACCCACCTGGGCTCGACCATGGGCTGCAACAACAAGGCGTTCTGATCCACGGTTGATCCCGTAGATCCCTGAAGGGGTCCCGGCGCCCGAGCAACAAGGGTCGCGCCGGGGCCCCTTTCCCATGCCCAAGCCCCTTGACCGATGGCGAAGTGGGACGACGAACACCGGGGTTCCGTCGCCGACTTCTCGCTGGCTCCACTTCACACAAGTCGCTGAAAATATGATGAGTATCTCGCCATTTGACGGGCGCTACAGCAGCCAAATCTGCCGACAGGCGCGTGAGATCCGCCGGACCGATTCCGCCTTGCCAGGTGCGCGATGTCCGCAGCTCCGAAAAATCTGCGCCGCACAGATTCCCCTTGCTGCCTTCCGCCACGAGCACTCCACAGTTCCGCCGCGCGATGAGGCCGAGCGACTTGCCCTGGACGGGCCGAACAAGCACCCGACACGCCGAACTGCAGCGCGCTTACCGGGTCTTCGGGAGCGCCAACTCCGCCGCGCTCCCCACGAATCCGCCCGCGCATACCACCTGGATCGGAATGCCCGAACACCGGAGTTTCGTCCAGGTGAAGGCACGCGACGTCCATCGGCTGCGGCACAGCTGGGGATTCGACCCACCGGTGCGCACATCGCGTCATGGCGGACGCGTCTCGACCAACACTCCAAATGATTCATGGCGATGAGCAAATGGGTGACGGTGCGCCGGCTCCCGTGACTGTGCCAGGGGGATTCCCGTTGCCCGCTGGGAGGGAAGAGCGAACGACCCTTTGGGTCGAGGTCGCGGATTCTCTCCCTTGGTGACGGGACAGCGGTCTGTGGCGACCACGCGGGCATGTTGTCCGATGCGAATCGGAGGAGGGATGCGGTGCGTCGTCGGATTCGGGAGGCGTTGGCGAACTGCGCAGCGGATCCCATCGCATTGCCGGACGCTTCCGCCGTGGTGGGCAGGCGATGCGCAGGGCGCGTAGCCCGCGAGCGTCTCATTTTGTGCACTCAAGACAGCACTACGTAGTCAGATTTCCATACAGGTAATGAAGGGCCGAGGGTTTTATGCGCAAGCTTCAACGGGCCGCGCTCATCGTCGCAGCGGCAGGCGGCCTGTCCGCCATCGGCGTCGGCGTGAGCCACGCCGATTCTCCCAGCGGGTACAACGGTGGCGCCCCGCAGGCGGCTGCCCCACAGCAGGGGGCTCCGCAGGCTCCGGCTCCCCAGCAGTACGCCCCGCAGCCGGCCCCGCAGGCTCCCGCTCCGCAGCAGCAGTACGCCCCGCCGCAGCCGGCACCCCAGGCTCCGGCTCCCCAGCAGTACGCGCCGCAGCCGGCCCCCCAGGCCCCGGCTCCGCAGCAGTACGCCCCGCCGCAGCAGCAGGCCCCCCAGGCTCCCGCTCCGCAGCAGCAGTACGCGCCGCAGGCCACCGCGGGATCCGCCTCGCAGGGCGCTTCGCAGGCTTATGTCGCCCAGCCGTCGGCCCCGCAGCAGTACGCCCCGCAGCCGGCCCCGCAGGCCGCCGCTCCGCAGCAGCCCGCCCACCAGGCCACTGCCTGGGCGACTTCGCAGGGTACTTCGCAGGCTTCCGTCGCCCAGCCGCCGGCGCCGCAGCAGGCCGCCCCCCAGGCGCCGGCTCCGCAGCAGCAGTCCCCGCAGGTCGTCCCGCAGGTGGCCCCGCAGGCAGCCCCGCAGGTGACCCCGATGGTCGCGCCGCAGGTCGCCGTCCCGCAGGCCGTCCAGCCGCAGAACCTCCCGCAGGCCGCGCCGCAGGTCAACCCCCAGGTCAACCCGCAGGTCAACCCGCTGATCAACCCGCTGATCTCCCCTGGAGTCCCCCAGGTCTCCCCGGTCGGGCTCGGACGGCTGGCGGCCTCTCCGGTGGGACAGCTGGACCTCCCCCGGATGGCCTGACCTCTCACGCACGGTCCGGTGCACTCACCGGACCGCAGCAACAGCGGAGTTGGGCCCGCCTGCAGCCGCGGAGCCTCGTAGACGGGGCTCTCGCAGCTGCAGGCACATCGACCACCTTCACAACGAATCGCTCAATCACCGGAGAATGAAATGCGCAAGCTTTACAAGGCCGTTGTCCTGGCCGCCGCCATCGGCAGCGCCGGCGCGCTCGGCGTCGGTTCCGCCTCCGCCCACGGCGAGCCGGGCCACGACTTCGACGTCCGCCAGGGCTCCGAGTGCCGCTCGCACGACATGAACATCGACGTGCTCGGCGCGGTCGGGGTGCTCAACGGCGTGCTCGGCAACGCGCTCAACGGCGAGGGCAACCCCGGTGCGCAGCCCACCAGCCTGGGCTCGAAGATGAGCTGCGAGAACCACGCCTTCTGAGCAAGTAGCCACGCAGGTAGGCGAAATGAGTCCCGGCACCGCGCCATAGGCCCGGTGCCGGGACTCACCCTTGTCCCTGTGCGGGCCGAGGCCCGGAGATGGTTTTACCAGCACACAGCGACCACGACGCTGTCTGCCGACGCCGCAAGTGTGACGGCCTCAAATTGCGCCCGTTAAAGTCGATTTGGGCGGGCAGACGGCCCGTCGCGACATCGGTGGTGGCGCGGCGCGGGCAAGTAGACGAGCCCCTGGCGCCCGATGATCTGGCCTGCGACCTTCGCACTGTCATCCTCGCCCCCGTTGCTCTGACGCCATCATGGACGCTCGAAGCGGCTCCCCATCCCGCCGCCACACAGTCGCCGGCTGCCGAGCCCTGGTCGGCAGCCGTTTCTCTGCAGGACGCCGAACGGTGGATGGCCGGACCGGGATGATCCCGGTCCGGCCATCCACCGTTCGAGAAGACGCTCGATGATGTGGTCGCGATGTGCAGGAGACAGCCGCGGACACCGTGCCGGTCACTTGCCCCGACCTACAGAAGGCTCAGCTCGCCCTCGCGGCCCCGCTCCAGGGGGACTACTGGCCTTCGACCCCCGGCGCCTGGTTGGAGCAGTGCATGGCCGGTCCGAGCTCCGTGCTCCCAGGGTTCAGGAGGCCGCGTACGGGCACCTCCAGGGGGTTCATCGGCATGCAGTTCTGGGTCTGGCTGATGCGGTAACTTCCTTGCTCATTCGCCTGGTCGGCGCTCCCCGGGGGACACATGGCACTGCCCTGGACGGACGAGGCGCAGAGGCTGGAGGCTTCCGCCGCGGACGCCTGGGGGGCGAAGGCGCCGGTCACGGCGAGGCCGCCCAGGAGCGCTGTGACGGCTGCGATCTTCTTCCGAGTGAACATGTGCTGCGTTCCTTTGTGATCGATACCCCGGGGGCCGAGCACCGCGAACGGGCCCGCGCCCGGACCAGTGAAGAAAACGGTTCTGGTGCCCGAGGTCTCGCCTCGGGCACCAGAACCCCTTCTGATTACTTGCTGAAGGCGCTGTTGCTGCAGCCCATCCCCGAGCCGATCGGGGTGGTCTTCTGCGCACCCGCGTCGCCCTCACCGTTGAGCGCGTTGGCGAGCACGCCGTTGAGGACGCCGACCTCGCCGAGGACGTCGACGTTCAGGTCGTGCGACTTACAGTTGGCGTCCTGGCCGATACCGACGTGCCGACCGTGCTCGTCTCCGGCGTACGAGGTGCCGGCGCCGAGGAAGCCGAGGCTGCCGAGGGCGACCGCTACGACAGCGGCCTTCTGAAGCTTGCGCATTTCTCCTCCGAGGAGTTCGCAGATGCGATACGAAGTTGATCTACTTCGTGCAGTTGCGGAGGTTATTGCGACAAGCTCCAACAGTCGCTGAGTGACGCGCCGGGCGGTTTCGCTGCCACGAAGCGACGACCACCTGCGAGGGGTCCCATACCCCAGGAATTCTGGGGCCGCAACGGCATCAGGCGTTCGCGGCAAACCACCCGTTCGGCCGCTCGTGTGCGGCGATCATTCGGCCGTACCGCAGACGAACGGGCCCTTCAGGGGGACCATCACCCCCGAAGGGCCCGAGGCGATCGTCGGGTGCGGCTGCCCCGGCGACTTAGCGGGAGAAGGCGTGGTTGAACTGACCGCAGGTGGTACCCCAGGTCTGCGGCACGGCGAGAACGCCGAGCGGGAGGTTGTTCTCAACCACCGTCTGCGGGCTGCACTCCTGGTACGGGCGGTACAGGTCGTTCACCTGCGTTCCGCCGTGGGCATAGGCGGTGCCGACGCCGGCACCGATGGCGGACAGACCGCCGGCCGCTGCGGCGACGATCGCGACCTGCTGAAGCTTGCGCATGGAACCCTCGGTCCTTCGTTACCTTGCATGGAAACCTGATTGCCAGGTGTGATCGCCCGGACACTAGCAGTAGTCATCGCGCGCGTTCCACTCCGCTGCGCACTCTGCGTCGACCCGCGACAGCTCCCTTCGCACGTGCATATGACGCCCTTATGCGGCCACGCATCATTCAGCACGAGACCGGAGTGGAGCGGGAGTTCGGGAACATCGACAGGGGACGCAGTTAGCACAGCCGCTCAACTCCCCTGATTTCAAGGGTTCATGACCTCCAGAACGCCTTGAGCGCGGCCCCCGGAAGGCCGATTTACTGCCCGAGGGATCAGGAACATCACGTGGCCACCAAGCCCTCCTGGGTGAAGGGGCGCAGCCTACAAACAACACTCGTCAACCCAGCGCGATCCGCCACGCCGTGACGTCAACTCGCGTTTACATTCCGAGCGAAAGCCCGCCACAGGAGCAAGAGCGTCACACAACCAACGGGAAGTGAAACCGGTAGCTTCGCGAAGCCCCCCAGTGGGCTTATCTTCATTTCAACGCACGTCCGTACGGAATGCGCCGCCGCACACATGAGGCACCGTCCACCCGGACCTCGTTCACCAAGGGCTCGAACAGGCTGCGTCCGCGATCGCCCGGACCGGACCGGACCGTCCCGGCTCGGTGCCGGTGAAGAGCACGGCGGGCCTGGAACATCGGAGCGACGGATCTTCGGCCCTGCACGTCACGACGCGCTCCGCAACCGGACCATCGGCGAGGGCCACCCCGTTCGATCCCACCCACTGCGCCCCCTTCGCGGCCCGGAGCTGCAGCGCCGGTGGCACCGCTCCCGCTTCACCCAGCAGCTGTTCAGTCTTCGCGCAACAATTGGCGGCACTCCAGAGACAAACGGGTGACTGTCCACCAACTGCCGTGACCAGAACGGGGGGACACCTCGTTCCCCCACAGGGAGTGGCGAGCGTGTTCGCCACGGCTACGTCCTCAATTTCGCCAAGGGGCCTGCCCTGCGGCCCTCAGCGGAAGTTACCGACGTCAGGGGACATGCCATAGAGGCTCATGGGACACCTTCCGGCACCACAGGGGAGTGATGAAATCCGTCGTCCGCGCCGAGGCGGCTAAAGCGTGCCGCGGTGGCGCCGTCGCAGATCTGCGAGAGAAGGCCCTCTCTCGTAGTCCCGACACGATGCGCGATACAGGGTGAAATCCACGATGGCTACTTTTTGCCTGCCTATATTCACCCTCAGTAGTTGCACCTGTCAGCGTCATTCACCCGCAGTGAAGGATCAAGAGTTCCATGCGCAAAATTCAACGAGTCGCCATCATCGTCGCAGCGGTCGGCTGTCTGTCCAGCCTCGGTGCCGGCGTCAGCATTGCTGACGGGACCGGTGCCGGCCCGCAGGTAACCGCGTGGTCCGTCACGCAGTCCGCCGCAGGGGCTTCTGCACAGGGCGCCCCGCAGGCCCAGGCCCCCCAGGCCGCCCCCCAGGCTCAGGCGCCGCAGGCGGCACCCCAGCCGGCGCCGCAGGCTCAGGCTCCCCAGGCCGCCCCCATGCCTGCCCCGCAGGCCGCTCCGCAGCCGGCTCCGCAGGCTCAGGCCCCGCAGCCCGCGCCGCAGGCTCAGGCACCTCAGGCCGCCCCGCAGCCTGCCCCCCAGGCTCAGGCCCCGCAGGCCGCCCCCCAGCCCGCGCCGCAGGCTCAGGCGCCCCAGGCCGCCCCCCAGCCTGCCCCGAAGGCTCAGGCCCCCGCCCCGCAGGCCGCACCGCAGCCTCAGTCGGACGGCCCCCGCAAGATCGGTGTCGCACAGAACACCCAGTGCAAGTCGCACGACCTGAACATCAACATCCTCGGCCAGGTCGGGCTGCTGAACGGTGCGTTGGGCAACGCGCTCAACGGTGAGGGCTCGCCGGGCGCCCAGCGCAGCCACCAGGGCTCGCGCATGGGCTGCGACAACACCGCCCTCAGCAAGTAACGAGGACGGGTTCTGGTGTCCGAGCCTCGGCTCGAACACCAGCGCCTGTTTCTCGGCATTTTCCGCCCGGGCGATGACCACTTCGCGGACGTCACCGCCCGGGCATCAAACACAAAGGACGCAGCACATGTTCAGTCGGAAGAAGATCGCAGCCGTCACAGCGCTCCTGGGCGGACTCGCCGTGACCGGCGCCGTCGCCCCCCAGACGCAGGCCGCCGAAGCCCCGGGCGGATGCGCTCGCGACGTCCAGCTCAACAAGGTCTGCGCCAAGAAGAGCGAGACCACTTACACCACCAAGGACGGCAAGGTCGTCATCAAGCAGAAGCAGAGCTGCTCGACGGACTCCCGGCAGCGCGTCGCTTGGCCCGAAACCGGCCTGGTGAACAAGCAGTCCACGGAGATCGGCCCGCAGATGGACTGCTCCAACAAGGTGCCGCCGCTCAAGGGCTTCAAGAAGCCTCGCATCGTGTTGTGAGCTGCACGCATTGATGGCCGGGCCGGGGCGACCCTGAGCCCGGCTGCGGTGTTTGGGGGCCACGGAGCGCAGTTCCTGCCAACCGGACGGGGCCAATCAGCCGCGCGCGCCAGTGTGATTGCCCGGCCCTCGGGGCGCCGGCCCTGACCGACGACAGCTCCGCTCGGTGCGCACCTCGCCACTGTGTCTGCCGCCCGTAGGACGCTGGATCGGCCCTGCGCACGTACAGCGCGCCCACCCGGATGAAGCTCCCACGACGACCCCGTTCTTGAGTCACGGGATGCGGTGCAGGTGTCGGGATGCGGACTTCAACCCGGTACGAACCGGGGGGCGACTGTTGGCAGGCAGTTCCTCCGCGTGAACTACCGCCAGGAGCTACCCTGCGCGGACTGCCGCGTGACGCCTTGCCGACAGGATGAGCCGCGGGCGAGCCAGAAGGGCACGCCAACTTGGCACAACGCGCCCTTGATCACTCTGAGCATGCGTGCCTTGCTCCCGTAAGTGGACCGCTTCCTCAGACGCACGGGTGGACCTGAGCCACCCGGCGGAAGTCCGCAGACGGTCATGGGATTTCGTGCTCGCCCCGTGCGGGCAATTGGGCGCGACGAGCCCTAGCGGCCCTGTTCATGGCGGACATGACGCACATGAGCAGGATCGCTAGGGCTCGTTGATTATGGGTGCGCGGCAGCCGGCGGCACTTTACGAATGACATCCCGGGTGTTCTTTTCGCGTTTCACAGTCGGCCGCGAATCAAATTCCTGTGATGCCGTCGCCCGCCCTGCCAAATACCCTGGCCGCCGGGCGGAAAATGGTCGCCTTCTCCCCGGCTCTCCGCCGGCGGGGAGAATAGCTATCCCTGAAACGGAACTCTCCGGGAAGCCCCGCCAACGGGCATTCAGTCCCCATTTCGACTCGGGCCTGAAGACATGAATAAGTTCCGGTGTCCGGCCACCTGGCCGGACACCGGAACTCAGTCTTGCTTACTTGCCGAAGGCGCTGTTGTCGCAGCCGACGGTCGACCCGAGGTGGGTCTTCTGCGCGCCCGGCGAACCCTCACCGTTCAGCAGGTTGCCGCCCAGGCCGTTCGCGATGCCGACCTCGCCGAGGACGTCCACGTTGGCGTCGTGCGAGGTGCACGAGGCGCTCTGCTTGATGTCGAACTTGCCGACGGGCCCGCCGTCGGCGATGGCGGTGCCGACGCCGAGGAGGCTGACGCTTCCGAGGAAGGCGGCCACGGCAACGGCCTTGTGAAGCTTACGCATTTCATCTCCGGGTGGTTGAGCTGTGCGTTCTGTGATGTACCGACTTCGTACAGTCAGGAAGGTTAATGCGGAATCCCCTGAAGTGGCCCAGCGACGCGCCGGGTTGTAGAGTGAGGAGTTTTGAACTTCCGGGAATTTGGTGTGGTTCAGGGCCGGAGGAGGCCTGAACAAACACCGAGCACCGGCGCGCATCACCTGTTCGGGCGCACGTCACCGAATTCTTCGGCAACACAGGGACGATCTCTGGAGAGTGGGCGGGCCAGCAAGGCTCGTCCCCGCTCAGTCATTGCCTCGGCGCGCACTTCACAAACCCCGCGGTCGCTGTACGCCAGAGACCCAACCCTGGCCGCGCCACCGCTCAGTGGAATAGATCCTTCAACACACAATCGGACCTTTAGAGTTCACCTCGCGCTCCTCAGGCCTCCTGGTTGCTCAGACGCTGCCCGTCACCGTCAACGCGATGGCGAGATGACCCTCTTCGCAAAAATGGGATATCCCGCCTTACGGACAAGTCGGCGCGGACGCCGCTCCAAGTCGGCAGAGACCGCAGGGCCATTGGAAGCCTCACTTGAGGTGGGAATGATCCGCGAACGACGAACGGCAGACGGACAGCGAGCAGAGCACCCAAGGCCTCGGTGGATCGACCGCCCCCAGCGAATCACTCACGCGGTCAAGCAGATCTCGCCCCCTGCCCCGTCGGGCGAACGCGGCGCAGGCTTGGCGGGTTCGGTGAACTCTCTGCATGCGGGCGCCGGCCACCGCGGCGACTCCCACTGTCGAATCAGCTCCACAGACGGAATCAGACGAACTGTGCGCGTACTCAACACGGATTCGTAGCGCCGCCATCTGCCCTCCCGCGATCAGGTGACCGCTTCGCGTGGACGACGACGACTGCCCGACATGAGTGGAATGGTGGGGTGCGCCAGCAGCATGCCAACGCTACGTAATGAAGCAGGAGCCGCTATGCGCCGCACACTCGCCACCCTCCTGGGAGCCTTCGCCCTCGCAGGAGCCCTCTCCTTCCCCGCCCACGCCGATGTTCCGGGCACGGGCATCGCCGGAGTCCTCGGCGATCCCGTCAAGGCCGCCTCCGGCGTCGGACCTCTGCAGGTCGGACAGCTGCCGTTGGACTCACTGCTCGGCTGAAGCCGATCGGCCTGCCCCCGCAGGACACCCGAAACCTGCCGCAACGCCACCGAGCAAGGTGCGGTTTCCACAACTCACGTGCAGCAGGGCGTAAACACGGCGGTCGCGGCCGCGAGATGTCCATCAGGGTGCCTGCGGGGGTGTTCGAGAATGCTCCTCCACCTGACATCATCCGGTGTGATTTCCACCAGGAACATCTCTCCGTAAAAACAGACTTAGCGTCACTCTTCGGCCTCGCGAGCGCAGATATCAAGCCGAAGGAGTGATCGAAATGCCGGAATCAGAGCTTTCCTCCTCGGTGCTCGTTATGTCTGTGCGGTCCGTGGATGTGACCGCACCGTCAAGGAGGAGTCACGTGATCAAGAAGGTCATCGCCGCTTCGGTTGCCACCGGCGGCCTGCTGCTCGCGAGCGCGGGAGTGTCCGTTGCCGACGCCGATGCCCACGGGGCCGCCGTCGGTTCTCCCGGCGTCCTGTCCGGCAACCAGATCCAGGCGCCCGTCGATATCCCGGTCAACGTGTGCGGCAACACGGTGGATGTGGTCGGAGCGCTCAATCCCGCCTTCGGCAACGACTGCGTCAACAAGGGCAAGCCGCCCGTGCACCACCACAAGGTGAAGGAGCACAAGCCGAAGGAGGAGCGCCAGAAGACGCCGCCGTCGCCGGCCGCTGCTCCCAAGCCCGTGAACCACCAGCACAGCGCGCCCGTCGTCAAGCCCGCACTGGCGAAGACCGGTGGCGAGGGAACCGCCCTGGCGATCGCGGCCAGCGTCGGACTCCTGGCGGGTGGCGTTCTGCTCTACCGCCGGGGTCGCGACGCGGCCGCGCGCGTCTGAAGGTAGGTCAACGCCCGCTCGCGGCAGCGCGGGTGGGCACGGGTGGGGTGTCACGCAGAGCGTGGTGCCCCACCCGAAACCGGCAGGGACGGGAGCTGGTGAGCAGTCCTGCCGTGAGGCAATAACGCGCCGCGAGAAGCGATGTCGGACATGACGTCAGCACGTGTGGCGATCTGTCGCTGCTTGTCCGCCGTCCTGGCTGATCGGCGGCCAGTTGCCAGCCATGATGATGGAGCCGCCTGTCCCAGGTCGACACCTGGGGCGGGCGGCTTCCTTCATTCCCAAGGGCACGCGAGGTTGTGCGTGGGCTGCGCCGAACAGGCGTCAAGGCGAGCCCTCTGGCGCTGAAGACCGACGCCCCCACACGTGTGAAGGATGGGACAGAGCAGGGGCGGTGCTCCCGGTGGCGGTCCCGCCGTGGTCGGCAGCGTCAGCGGCAAGGGTGGCGACGGCTGCCATGGGCGGGAACGCCGCTCAGGCGGCGTGACTGCCGACGGGAACCTTGGCGGTCTCGTGGCGGATCACGTCGCGGAACAGGGTGACGCGCGCGCTGACATCCTCCTGGGGGCGCCGGGTGTGCAGGGACGCCGGGTCCGGGGTTCCGATGTCGAGGGAACCGAGCAGCTGCTCGCCTTCGACCAGGCCGAGCACCGCACGGGCCGACGCGGAGCGGGCCAGCCGGCCGGTGCGCCAGATGCTCCCGTAGCCGCGGGAGTGCAGGAGCAGCATCAGGGAGTGCGTCATGCAGCTCGCGGCGGCAAGCTGCTCCCACTCCGGGATGCGGTGTCCGGCGTGGGGGGAGAAGACCAGGATCGCGGTCAGTGGCGCGCGGTGGAGCTTTGCGGTGAGCTGGCGGGCATTCTGCTCGTCCTCCGCGTCCTCGGCGAGGGCGTTGCCCAGGACGTCGCGGTCGTCGCCGCGCAGCAGGACAAACCGCCAGGGCCGCAGCCGGCCGTGGTCAGGGGCGGCGCTGGCGTCCCGGACGAGGTGGATGAATTCCTCGTCACCCGGGGAAGGCCCGTCGAGGACTTGCTGGCTGCGCCGGGTGAGTATCGCGGTCGTGACGTCCATGGTCCGTCCTTAGTCGTCTTCCTGGTGCAGGGCGGGGATTTTCGTCCTGGGCGGGACTCCGTGGGGAGAAGCGACCAAGCCGGGTGCGGCGCGGAGGGGACGGGTGCGGGAAGAGGGCTGTGTACGAGACCCTCGACCGCCTCGGGCAGGACCCGTCGCAGTCACCGGGCTCGCTACGGCTGAAGATGCTGTTCCCCTGCCCCCGCGTCGACCATCCCCGCGGCAAGCGTCGCGCCGTCCTGCGGGTCGATGAGCAGGAACGAGCCGGTACGTCTGTTCTCCAGGTAGTCGTCGACGGCGAGCGGCTCGGCGGTGCGAATCCGTACGCCGCCGATGTCGTTGACGGAGAGACCGTCCTGGCAGGGCAGCCGGCGGGCGTCGGTGACGTCCATGCTGTAGTCGATCCGTTCCACCACCGCCGGGACCGTCCTGGTGGTGTGTTTGAGCAGCACGCGCTGTCGGGCGCGCAGCGGGCGATCGTGCAGATGGCACACCTTGGCGGTGATGTGCCGCAGCATCTGTGGAGCAGGGCCCGCGGTCAGCATGTCGCCCCGGGAGATGTCGATCTCGTCGGCGAGTCGGACGGCCACCGACTGCGGTGCCCGCACGCTGTCGGTCGCCTTGCCGAGCACGCTGAGACCGACGACCGTGCTGGACTCCCCGGACGGTTGCACGACGACGGGGTCGCCGACCTTGAGGAGACCGGAGGCGAGTTGTCCGGCCGACCAGCGCTCCACCACCTGCCGGCGCTCCGAGGGGTGCCGGATCACGTACTGCACCGGCAGGCGCAGCGGCTTGCCGATCGGCTCCGTTCCGACCGGCACGTTCTCCAGGTGGGACAGCAGCGTATCGCCGTCGTACCAGTCCATCCTGGTCGAAGGTTCGACCACGTTGTCGCCGGTCAGCGCCGACATCGGGATGGCAGTGACATCCGCGATGCCCAACTCGCGCGCCCGCTGGGCGAACTCGTCCGCGATCGCGGTGAAGGTGGACTGCTGGTAGCCGACGGTGTCCATCTTGTTGACCGCCAGCACGACGTGCGGCACTCGCAGCAGTGCCGCGATCGCCCCGTGCCTCATCGTCTGCGCGACCACGCCGTGGCGCGCGTCGACCAGGATCAACGCCAGGTCCGCGGTGGAGGCACCGGTGACCATGTTGCGCGTGTACTGCACGTGACCAGGGGTGTCCGCGAGGATGAACCGCCGCGCGGGCGTCGCGAAGTAGCGGTAGGCCACGTCGATGGTGATGCCCTGTTCCCGTTCCGCCCGCAGGCCGTCGGTCAGCAGAGCCAGGTCGGGGCCGTCCTGCCCGCGCCTGCGGGACACCTCCTCGATGGCCGTCGCCTGATCGGCCAGGACGGACTTGGTGTCGTAGAGCAGCCGTCCGACCAAGGTGGACTTGCCGTCGTCGACCGACCCACAGGTGGCCAGCCGCAACAGGCCACCCGAGAGCCGGCCGGTGGAGTACGTCTGATCTGCCGCTTCCGCGACGCCTGCTGACATGTCTAGAAGTACCCTTCTCGTTTGCGGTCCTCCATGGCTGCCTCGGACAGCCGGTCGTCGGCCCTGCTCGCGCCGCGCTCGGTCACGCGGCTCGCGGCGATCTCCGCGATCACCTCGCCCACCGTCGAGGCGGACGAATCGATCGCGCCGGTGCAGGACATGTCACCGACCGTGCGGTACCGGACCCGGCGCTCGCACACGGTCTCGTCGCCCCGGGGGCCGCCCCAGTCGCCGGGCGCCAGCCACATGCCGTCGCGCTGGAGCACCTTCCTCCAGTGCGCGAAGTAGATCTCCGGCAGTTCGATGCCTTCGTGCTCGATGTACTGCCAGACGTCCAGCTCGGTCCAGTTGGACAGCGGGAAGACGCGGAAGTGCTCACCGGACTGGTGGTGACCGTTGTAGAGCTGCCACAGTTCGGGCCGCTGCCGGCGCGGCTCCCAGGCACCGAACTCGTCCCGCAGGCTGAACACCCGTTCCTTGGCGCGCGCCTTCTCCTCGTCGCGCCGGCCGCCGCCGAACACCGCGCCGAATCGGCCGTCGCGGATCGCGTCCAGCAGCGGAAGGGTCTGGAGCGGATTGCGGGTGCCGTCCGGGCGCTCGCGGAGTCTTCCGTCGTCGATGTACGACTGCACGGATGCCACGTCGAGCCGGAGACCGTGCTTCTCGACGATCCGGTCGCGGTAGGCGACCACCTCGGGGAAGTTGTGGCCGGTGTCGACGTGCAACAGGGAGAACGGCAGTGGCGCCGGGGCGAACGCCTTGAGCGCCACGTGCAGCATGACGATCGAGTCCTTGCCGCCGGAGAAGAGCAGCGTCGACCGGTCGAACTCCCCCGCGACCTCGCGGAAGATGTGGGCCGCCTCGGCCTCCAGCATTTCGAGGTGTGTCAGCGGGGGCACCGGATCCACCCGCGGGCCGAGGCGTACGGGACGGCCGGTGGGCACGGTCTGCGCGGGGGCGGTCACGACAGACCTCGCGCCGTGAGCAGTTCGCGCACCTGCCGGATCGACTCGTCGACATTCTGATGCTGTGTGTGCACACGCAGATCGGGGTCGACCGGCGCCTCATAGGGGTCGTCCGCGCCGGTGAGGCCGCTGAGCTCACCTGCCGCCTGCTTGGCGTAGAGGCTCTTGACGTCCCGGTCGGCGCAGATTTCCACCGGGGTCGCCACGTGCACCTCGATGTAGGGGACGCCGCGCGCCGCGTGCAGGTCACGGACCGCCGCGCGGGAGTGTGCGTAGGGAGCGATGACCGGCACCAGCACCGTGACGCCGTGCTCCGCGAGCAGCCCGGCCACGTAGCCGATCCGCCGCACGTTGGTGTTCCTGTCCTCCTTCGAGAATCCCAGGTCCGCGGAGAGGGCGGCACGCACCTCGTCACCGTCGAGCACCTGAACTCGCTGTCCACCGGAGCGCAGTCGCTCGGCGAGACCCACCGCGATGGTGGTCTTGCCCGCGCTCGGCAGCCCGGTCAGCCAGACCGTGCCGCCCCGCCACTCGGGTGGTGTGCCATTCGGTTCGCTCATGTGCGGATCTCCCTTTCACGTGGACTGTGGGTCGGCGCCCCCGCGCAGGGGATGCGCACTGTGGTGCCGGCCCCCGCGCGTGCTCGGCTGACGGGATCGGGCCCGTCGAAGCGGATGCCCGCTGCGACCTCGGCCGGATTGCGGCCGCAGGTGACGGCGGTCAGCGGATGGATGGTCACGGTCTCTCCGGTTGGCCGGGGCTCACAGAGGATGGAGACCGGGGAAGGTCAGGCCGAGGCTCTCTGGGCGGCCCATGCGGATGTTGAGGCATTGCAGGGCGTTGCCGGCGCCGCCTTTGACGAGGTTGTCCAGGGCGGCGATCGTGGTCAGGCGGCCGGTGTCCTCGTCCACCGCGTAGCCGACGTCGCAGTAGTTGGATCCCAGGAGGATCTTCGGGTCGGGGTAGCGGAAGATGCCGCGTTGGTGCGCGACGATGCGGACGAAGGGTTCCTCGGCGTACTGCTCGCGAAAGGCCCGGCGCACGGTCTGCTTGTCCACGCCGGGGCGCAGGGTGGCATGGCAGATGGTCTGGACCCCGCGGACCGCTTCGACGCCGGTGGCGGTCATCGCGGCCGGCAGGCCGAGGTGCCGCGTGATCTCGGCCTCGTGGCGGTGCCCGGTGGGCGCGAACACCCGCATGGCACCGCTGCGTTCGGCGTGCAGGTTGGCCGGGCCCGCGGTGGCGCCCGAGCCGCTGGAGCCGGTGCGGGCGTCGAACTGAGCCCCTCGCTCCAGATCGATCAGATCACGGGCGACCAGTGGGTAGAGGGCGAGTACGCCGGCCGCGGCCATGCAGCCGGGAACACTGATCAGGTCCGCGGTGCGCAGGCTCTCGCGGTGCAGTTCGGGAAGACCGGGCACGAAATCGTCCAGCAGATGCGGGGCCTGGTGCTCCTCGCCGTAGTAGCGCTGGAAGACTTCGGTGTCATCGAGCCGGAAGTCCCCGGTCAGGTCGAAGACGAGCTTGGACCGCTGGGACCAGTGATCGATCTGGGTCATCGCCACCCGGTGCGGCAGCGCCAGGAACACCGCGTCGCACTCCTCGACCTCGTCGGCCGAACAGAACGTCAGATCGGTGGCGGACCGCAGATTCGGATGCACACCATCGACCCGTTTCCCCGGGAAACGGGACGAGACCGCGCCCACCACCTCGACCTCGGGGTGTCCCAGCAGCAGCCGTAGCAGCTCCCCGCCGATATAACCGGCCGCACCGGCCACCGCAACCCGTATCACGACCTCACCCCCCGCACCGAAACACTCCGACCCACCACCACGGCTCCCTCCGGTCCGAACCAAAAATCCATACGAAAGGAAACTACGAACCCGTCCGTCTCACCCGCGTCCGCGACAAACACATTCCGAAGGAGGCACCGGACTTATTCTCCTGCCGCGCGGCTAAGCGCTTCGATTACTCGACGCGAACCCCACCTGTACCAGTCTTGAATTCGGGCCCATATCGTGACGCGGGCCGTGAGAACCGAGGATCCGTCCCGGAGAACCGAGGCCATGGGTAGGGGAAAGCGTGCCGGCACCGAGGCGGCAATGCCCTCTCGAGCGAGTCTCACGCAGGACACCGTGTGTCGCGACCGGACGTCCAAGGCCGCCGTCGCCGGACGCCCGGTTTCCCTCGCGCCGCATCTTCCGAGCGGGCGCGAGCAACGACACTCGGACTCCGCGGCGCGGGCGGGTGTGGCACCTTCGTGACGTCAGCGGCCATCAAGTCACCGAAAGAGACGGACCAGATGAGGGTCACTCAGAATCCTGACTTCCGGCGGCTGCGGGCCGCTCAGGGCGTCAGTCAGATAGGCAGCCAGATCGGCATCCTGGCGCTGCCTCTCGCCGCGCTCCAGGTGCTGCACGCCAGCGCGTTCGAAGTCAGTGTGCTCGTCGCCGCGCAGGTCGTGCCCTTCCTGCTGATCGGTCTGCCTGCCGGGGTCTGGATCGACCGAATGCGCCGAAGGCCCATCCTGATCATCAGCGACCTCGTGCGTGCGGCGCTGCTGCTCACCGTCCCGCTGGCCTACGCGTGTGACCTGCTCACGATCGGCCAACTCTATGTGGTCGCTTTCGGCCAGGGTGTCGCGACCGTGTTCTTCGACGTCGCCTACCAGTCATATCTGCCGGATGTCGTCGATGCCGATCAACTGACGGACGGAAACGCACAGTTGGAGCTCGCGCGGTCCGCGTCGCTGCTCATCGGCCCCAGCGCGGGCGGCTGGCTGATCTCGGCGCTGAAGGCCCCGGTCGCGCTGTGCGCCGACGCCCTGTCCTTCCTGTTCTCCGCGTTCATGGTGTCGCGCATCCCGCAGGACCGGGAGAAGCCGGTGGCGAGGGGGCGCCGGGCGACCTGGTCGGTTCTGCGGAAGGAGGTCGGCGAGGGACTGACCTTCGTCCGTCGCCACCGTCTGCTGGCCCCGGTGGCCGGAGTCGGGGCGCTCCTCAACTTCTCCTACGGCATGGTCGGGGCCATTTTCACCACTTACGCGGTGCGTGAACTGGGCTTCTCCGCCGCCAAGCTCGGCACGGTGATGGCCATCGGCGCTCTCGGCGTCGTCCTGGGGGCCCTCGTGGTCCGAAGGCTGTCACAGCGCCTGGGCACCGGACCGAGCATCGTGCTGGGTGCGCTCCTCAACGGCGTCGGCCCTCTCTTCACCCCCGCCGCGCCCGCCTCGGCCTCTGAACTGGTCATCACCTGCGGCGTGTTCGTGCAGTCCTTCGGCGTGGTGCTCTTCAACGTGAACCAGGTGAGTCTGCGTCAGAGCATCACCCCGCGACCGCTCATGGGCCGCATGACCGCCACGATCCGGTTCGTCGTATGGGGGACGCTTCCCGTCGGATCGCTGTGCTCCGGCGCGCTCGCCACTACTTTCGGCCTGCACCGCGCCATGTGGGTGTCGGCGGCGGTCGGCGCCCTGGCGTTCCTCGGGGCGTTGCTCTCCGACGTCCGGACGGCGGGCACGAAGAACGCTCCGCTGACGCCCGCGGCGTCCGAGGCCCCGGCCGTCGGCGTCCCGAGCATCCCTGACGCCCCGGTGGAGAGTTGACCTCGGTGGTTCAGCGGAATTCGGCTCCGGTACCCGACCGGCAGGACGGTACACCCGCGCCGACGTCATGTGCGTCGCGACAAATGCATTCGCGTGAACACATCATGTTGACCTTTCTCGCCTGCGGCTAAGCCTCCCGTTTATCTCGACGCGATCCCCACCCGTGCCACTCTTGCTGCTGGCCCGTATTTCCCGTGCCAGCCCTGAATTTCAGCCCTGGAGGTCGCGGCGTGAAATCCGTACTCATCCTCTCCAAATGGGATGCCGGCGGAGTGGCCCTTGCCGCCGAACAGCTGCAAGCCCGCGGTCTGCGGTCGGTACTGATATCCGAACTTCCCGACAGTCAGCACCGCGACAGATGCGATGACCATGTCCTGGTGGACTGGGACAGCGAGGATCTGCCCACGCTCATCACCCGACTCGACAGGCGCGGCATCGTCCCCCTCGCGGTCATCAACCTGATCGAACCGTTGCTCCCCTGGCAGGGCGGCCTGACCGCGCACTACGACCTTCCGGGTGCCGGCGCCGACCTCGATGTGCTGGCCAGCAAGACGCTGGTCCGAGACCGCATGCGGGCCCTGGGGCTGTCCACCATCGGCTACTGCGGCGACCCGGCGGACGTGGACTTCTTCCCCGCCATCGTCAAGCCCTCACGTGAATCCACGGCCTCGCGGCTGGTTCGCCGCGTGGACAGCCCGGCCGAGCTCCTCGCCTACCAGCGCCACCTGACGGAACGCGGCTTCGCCGACACAGAAATGATCTACGAGGAGTATCTGCCCGGTATCGAGTTCTCCGTGGACGGCCCCGTCGTGGACGGCCGCTTCCATCCGGTCATGGCGGTCGAGAAGCCCGACCACGACGACGTCAGGCACCACGACGCGGGGCTTCGGATCCATCCGCCTCAGCAGGATCACGTGCGTCGTGGTGTGAGCGTCCTGAGCGAGAGGATCAGCGCGCTCTGCGCCGACCTCCACCTCGACCAGCTCTGGCTGCACATTGAGGGCCGGACCGACGAAGACGGCCGGACGGAGCTGGTGGAGATCAATCCCCGGTTCGGCGGCGGCATGTATCCCACGGCGATCCAGAGGGTCAGCGGGATCGACCCGATGGAGGCGGTTGTCTCCATGTCGCTGCGCGAGTTCACACCGGAGCGGCTGGGCCCGCTTCGCGACCGGCCGATCATCGGCTGGGTCGATGTGGAAGCGGACCGGCTCGGCCGTGTCGAGATCAGCACCACGGAGGAGGACCTCTGTGCGCTGCCGGGCGTCATCAAGGCGGTGGTCGTCGACGGCTACGAGGTCAGCGACTTGGAGCAGGAGAACTACTTTCTCCGTTTCGCGATCACCGCCGATTCCGTGAGCCAGTTGCGTGCCCGTGCGGAGAGCGTTCTGAGCACCGTCGGTGCGTGGCACGTCACGTGAAACGTTCGTGACGTCGTGACCAGCCACTGCCAAGGCGAGGACGGCAGCCGCTTCTTGGTGGAGCTGACAAGGGCTACAAGGGCGCCCGGAGCGGTCACCGAGAGCGCGTTGATGACGGTGACGACCGTAGGCCCGGGACCGCTCCATCGCAGGAAGTGCTTGGGAGAGGTCCCGTTCCACTTCGAGGAACCGGTGAGCCGGCGGGAAACCCTCGGCGAGGTAGCCGAAATACGCAGCTGCCGGAGAGAGAAGTCAACGCAATGCGTCCCGTCGATAAACTCGTCACGGACGCACAACGCCTCTGCGTGCCCGTAGCGTCCCTACAACGCGACAGACGACATTTCACTTTCGGGTCCATCAGTGGCGCTACCCGGGTAACGACAGGAAAGCCGTACTCGCCGGCGAGGTCGACGCAGAGCGAAACGCGCCTTCGTCGCAGAAGTCCGGCTCGACACCCCGTCCCCGGCACTGACCCCCGCGCTGCTCGCTTGTCCGACAACCGCGACCCTGATCAAAGGAGATCGAGAGAATGGGTGGGCCGAATTTTTCGCTTGGTAACGTGCGTGACGACCTGCTCCGGGCCGGCGATGACTGGGACAAGTTCAGTCAGTTCTGGGAAGGCCTGCCGCTGGACCCGCACATGGGAGACGGCGGTACGTATCGACGCCGTAAGCACTCCGTGGTTTCATACGTGGTCGACGACGGCACCATTCGGCCGGTCGACCAGGACGGTTTTCTCCAGAGCAAGGAGATAAACCGGCTGAACGGCGGCATCACCCGCCGCTTCGAACCGATCGAACAGGCGCTGCTCGACACTTCCGTGTTCCGGCGGATGCTTGCCCATTTCGTCGCACGCATCGCGGAGACCACACCCGACGGTGAACCCGTTGCTCCTGTCCGTCGGATCAACCTCCATCAGCACCGCATCGTCGCCACCGAGAAGGAACTCGGGAATCCCACCCCGGAGGGAATCCACCGGGACGGCGTCGCGCACATCGTCATGATGCTGGTCGCCCGAAAGGGCATCACCGGCGGGGTCAGCACGCTCTACGACAACGCCGAGTCGCCGGTCCTGACGCACACCCTGAGCAAGCCGGGCGACTACATATTTCTGGACGACCGTACGGGCCTGCATTCCGTGTCTCCCGTACGGGTGGCCCCGTCGACTATGGAGGGGTACCGCGACATGTTCTTCCTGGAGTTCTGCTGACGAAGAAGGACTCCTGAGTCAGGTACACCCCGACCGGGACGGTGTGGTCGATCGGCTTTGCGTCCACTCCCGCCTCGATCAGCCCTTCCAAGCCGGCGACGGCTGTACGGCATCCGATGGGGTACGGAACGACGAAGCGCCTGGTGGACGGGATCTCGGCCAAGATCACCGTGTCCACCAGGCGCTTCGGGTGCCTGGCCACCCGTCCTCGATCCGCCGGACGGGACTGGGTTCATGCCCACCCTGGAAAAGGGCGTAAAGATCGTCCGCCGCAGGGCGTACCTGATCCTGACCGAGGCCGGGTGGAGTGCTGGGCCGATCGGATCTGTCAGAGCGTGGGCCGGCATATCCGGGTCCCGGCCCGAGGCCGGTGCCAGGTCGTCAGCTGTCCACGATCCTCCGGGTGGTCTGCGCATGGTGCGACGCCCACCGGCCAAGGGAACTGACGGCGCGAGGGCGCCGAGCCGGGCCAGCGGGTCTTGCGGAGCTGAGCACGCTCACCGTCTGATCGCCGCCAGGGCCGCTCCCCCGGCTGTCACTTCCTGGACGTGCCAGCCCGGACAGGCGACACACCAACGTCGTCCTGCCGGCGGGACCAGCTCAACAGCCGTCGATCTCCGTGCCGTTGCAGTGCCGGGCATTCGGATCGCCCTACCTTCCAGGTGAAAAGCGATGTGGGCGGTGCCGGTCCCTGAGGTTCCGTTCGCATGCGGCACGGATCACGTTCCGGGCCGGCACGACGCTTTCATCTCGCGCGCACGGTTCGCATAGCGGGAAAGCACAACCTGAGCGTCTTCACTCCTGAGAGCCGACAGCAGCTCGGACACCTGCTCCTTGCCGCGCACGACGTTGACGGTGCGGCATTGACGGGTGATCAGGACGGAACCCTCGTGGAGCTGCTGGTAGCCGAAGAGCGGTGGGGTACGCATGGTTCTCCGATCGATGAAGGCGAAGGGTTACCTGGTCGGACGGCCGGGCAGGAGGAGCCGCCGAATCTGCAGATCACGGGCACCAACACGACCAGCACGAGGACGGATATCCCCGTCGCGCCCAGGTCGTTGATGTGCACGGAGAGCCCGGTGACCACGAAGCACACGGGCGGGAGCCGGAGAGGTCGACCTCTCCATCCGGTTCTTCAGCAGCCTGTCGACGCGCGATGCGGGACCGTAGAACAGACAGCACCTTCACGACTTGTTCTCCTGTCGATCGAAGAGCGCGTCGACGTGGTCCGTCGATCCCATCCTGATGGCGCCCCGCGGTGTGGACGTGGACGCCGCCTTCACCGGCCGGGAGCCGGAGGGAGCGTCGGGCGACCATCGTGGTTTCGGCGTACGAGGCAGAGCAGTGTTCCAGCTCGATAAACGCCGCCCGGGTGCCGAGTCGCTCATCGAGTTCCTTTCCGCAAGTCCGGCGGGTTCGGCACCGGTTCGCCGCCGAACAGTCTTTTCTCGTCCGCGCCGATCCTGACCGGTCTGCCGCGTGGTAAGGACGCTACGAGCACACCCACACCGTGTGCGTCCGCGGACAATTCATTCACGAGGATGCATTGCGTTGATTCTTCGCCCTTGCGACTACGCGTCACGTTTACCCGATGCTTCCATCACCCGCGAGCAGCAAGGCACCTCGCGGGTGAACCCTCCCGCCCGTGCGACGGATTCGCGGCGTTCGACCTCGATGGTTCGGCCGAACTCGGATCCGATGGCCTATCGGAGCGGCATCAAGGGTGGCACGGCCGGAAGCAGTGTCCAGGTAAGCACGGTGCGTAGCTCCAGGAGAGCAAGGTCAACAGGACGCGTCCCCGTGAATGCATTTATCGCGGACGCACATGAAGCCGGCGTGGCCGTACGGTCCTTTTCAACGTGGCGGACCAGCGGTCCGCTCCGGAATAACCCATTGAAAGGAATTCATCACATGCCCACCATGCAGGCCTGTCCTGAGTGTGAGGACGAGGTGCAGATAAGCCAGTCGGCGCGGCTCAACGAGATCATCGATTGTGCGGGCTGCCGAAGCGAACTGGAAATCGTCGCGCTCAGTCCGGCGGTTCTCGCCCGTGCGCCCGAGGTCGAAGAGGACTGGGGAGAGTAACGGTCGCGCGCAGGCACGCGGCATTTGGCGGGGCTTGGCCCACGGTCCGCGTAGCGGCTGTCGGCCTTCCCCGGCCTGCATTCCATCTGATTCCCGCGAACTGGAGACACCGTGACCACCAGACCGCTGACGGTCATCAAGTGCGGCGGCAACCCGTCCGTCGACGCCGCGGCCATCTGCGCCGACGTCGCCAGACTCGCCGGTGAAGGACAGTCAATCCTCCTGGTGCACGGCGGCTCCGGCGAAATCGCAGGACTGGCCGGGCGACTCGGGGTCCCGCAACGCACCCTCGTCGCCCCCGACAAGGTGTCCACTCGGTACACCGACCCCGCGACGCTGGAGGTGGTCATCCTCGCGCTGGCCGGCGGGGTCAAACCGAAGATCGTCGCGGAACTGTCCAGGCTCGGGGTGGCCTCGGTGGGTCTCACCGGCCTGGACGGCGGCATGCTGCGCGCCCGCCGCAAGTCCGCCGTGCGGTCCGTCGTGGACGGCCGTACGACCCTGGTCAGGGACAACCTCAGCGGCCGACTCTGCGAGGTGCGCACCGACGTCGCCGAAACCCTGCTGCAGTCCGGCTTCGTGCCGGTGGTCTCGCCGCCCGCGATCGACGAGCAAGGGCATCCGGTGAACGTCGACGCCGACCGCGTCGCGGCCGCACTCGCGGCGGCACTCCTCGCCGAGCGGCTGGTCCTGCTGACCGGCGCACCAGGGGTACTTGCCGATCCCGACGACGAGAGCAGCGTGCTGAGCAGCTACGAGGTACCCCCGACCGGTGCGCCCGGCGGGTTCGCCGGCGGTGGCATGGCGCTCAAGCTCGTCGCGGCACGGGAGGCGCTGACCGGTGGAGTGCCGTCGGTCCGCATTGCGGACGGGCGAGTACCGGATCCGGTCAGCCGAGCACTGGCGGGATCCGGCACCGAGGTGACAATGGGCCCGCGGTCCGATTACCTGCTCGACCAGGCCCTTCCGTCCGCGAATTATCCGACTCACAAGGGAAGTAGCTGACGATGCCGAGCAGTTCCCGAGCGCGAACCCAGCGAGTGGCGTTCGTCGACGCGTTCTCGATGGGACGCCACCTCCTGCCCGCGCTGCACCGGCTCGGCATGGAGTGCGTGCACGTCCAGTCGCCGAACCCCGACCTGTACATGGCCCGGCTGCCCTTCCCCGAAGGCTTCGTGGACAACGTTCGGCACCACGGTGACGTCGCTGCGACCGCGTCCGCGCTGCGCGAGCACGGGGTCGGCTGGGTGATCGCCTCCGGGGAGTCGGGTGTCGAGCTTGCCGACCGGCTCTCCGCCGAACTCGGCACTCCCGGCAACGGGGTGAGCCGGTCGACGGCCCGCCGCAACAAGTACGACATGGTCCTGGCCCTGCGCGACGCGGGAGTGGAGTGCGCGGCCACCATCGTCTCGTCCGATGCCGACGAGATCATCAAGTGGGCCGAGACGACCGCGGGCTACCCGGTCGTCCTGAAGCCGGTCGCCAGCTCCGGCACCGACAACGTCGTGGCATGTTCCTCCGCGGATCAGGTGCGCGCCGTCCACGAGAAGATCATGACCAGCACCGACCGCCACGGGAAGCCCAATGCGGTCGCTCTGGCACAGGAGTTCCTGGACGGGGACGAGTACTTCGTCAACACGGTCAGCCGTGACGGCAAGCATCACACCGTCGAGATCTGGCGGTATTTCAAGACCCGGCTCCCCGGCGGCAACATCATCTACGACTACAACGAGCCCCTGGCACCGGACGATCCGGACGCCAGGAAGGTGGAGTCCTACACCCACCAGGTGCTTGACGCCCTGGAGGTCCGGAACTGGGCCGGCCACACCGAGGTCATGATGACCGCCGGAGGACCGGTGCTCGTCGAGTGTGCCGCACGCTTCGGTGGGGGGCAGGTTCCGGACATCAGCAATCGCTGCTTGGGCACCAACCAGATCGACCTCATCGCCCTGTCCGTGGCGAACCCTGCCGAGTTCGACCGACTGCCCACCACCGCGTACCAGTTGCTGCAACGTCTGCGGTACGTGCATCTCATCAACCCGGAGGATCACGGCGTGGCCCCGTCCCACGAGGCGATGGCCGCCATCCGCGCCCTCCCGTCCTACGCCCACGCCGTCACGACGCATCCCGAAGGGGCCCCGCTTCCCCGGACGGTCGACGTCGCGACGCAGCCGGGGTACGTGATTCTCATCTCCGAGGATCCGGAACAGCTTCGTGCCGACTACCGGAAGCTCCGGGAGATCGAGCGTGACCATCTCTACGCCAACAGCTCGCGATAGAGAACCTGCGGAAAGCCTGGGACGGCGCAAGCCGTCCACCCGAGGTCCTTTCCCTTGTGAAAGGACAGGAAGCCGCTGAGTTTCGCTGCGGCGCACCACACGGAGGAGCCACGTTGTCCAGCAATGTCGTACCCACCAGCAGGCGGTTGTCGGTGGTCGCCCGGGGCGCCACCGCCACCGTGGCGATCGCCCACGGGGGACAGCCGGTCGCGGCGATCCACGTGCGCACCGGGGCGGCGGCGTGAGTACCGCGACATCGGACCGGTCGAACGCCGGTGAGCCGCGGTTCCGTGACACCCTGCGCGGTCTGCCCCGCCGGGTCTGGATCATCAGTCTCGGCAACCTGATCCTTCAGGTCGGCACCTTCCTGCCGGTGTTCATCGTGCTGTACCTGACCCAGCGCGGCCATTCCGTCGGGGCTGCGGGGCTCGTGCTGAGCGCGTCCGGTCTGGGCAGAGTGCTCGGCAACGTCATCGGTGGCTACCTCACCGACACCGTCGGCCGACGATGGGCCATTTTGCTGTCCGTCGTGACCACCTCCGCGCTGACCGCGATCGTGCCGTTCATCGGACCGCTCCCGGTGATCATCGCTGTGGTCGGTCTCATCGGCGTGATGTCCGCGATCTATCGGCCGGCCATGGCGGCGGTGCTGGTCGACTCCGTGACGTCCGCACAGGAACGACTCGCCGCCTTCGGGGTGCTCCGGTTCGCCCAGAACATCGGCTCCACCCTCGGTGGCGTGCTCGGCGGTGTGGTGGCCAGCATCTCCTACGTCGGGCTCTTCCTGGTGGAGGCCTCCGCACTCCTGGTGTTCGGCATGATCGCGGCAGTGCTGCTGCGGAAGCCACCGCAGCAGCAGTCCGATCCCGGCACCACGAAAACGCCGGCGGACTCGGCGGTCGGGTACCGGCAGGTGCTCAGCGACCGCACCCTGGTGCGATTCCTGCTGATGACCGTGCTCTCCATGTTCGCGTACATCCAGACGGCCGTCGCCCTGCCCCTGCACGCCACCGACGTGGGTCTGAGCGAGCGTGACTTCGGTCTTCTCATGGCCCTCAACGGCCTGCTGGTGGTGTTGCTGGAGCTGCCCATCACCAGCGTGATCTCCCGGTACCGGCCCGAGCACGTACTGGCCATCGCAAACCTGCTCGTCTGTGCCGGTCTCGCGCTGTCCGGCTTCTCCTCCGGAATGCTCCTGCTGTCGGCGATGGTCGTGATCTGGACGTTCGGTGAGATGGCGTACTCCTCCATCGTCCAGGCCCACCTGGTGAGTCTGACCCCGCCGGGGATGATCGGGCGTTACCAGGGTGCGTACGGCGCCGCGTACGCGATCGGTACGGGCGCCGGACCGGTCATCGGCGGTGCCTTGTACGCCACCGCCCCATGGGTGCTGTGGGCCCTGGTCGGCGTGCTGGGTCTGTTGAGCGCCCAGCTCTGTCTGGGGCTCCGTCGCCCGGACTTGGAAGCCGACGAACCGAGTTCCTGACCTGGAGCCTGCCGGCGCTTCACCGGCCAATGTCCGCTGCCTTCACCGGCTGTGGGGGGGGGGGGGGGGGGGCGGGGCGCCGCCCCCCCCCGGGGGCGGGGGGGGGGGGGGGGGGGGGGGGGGGGGGTGTGGGGGGGGGG
>NZ_JBICZL010000006.1:0-193564 GCF_043201875.1 Streptomyces sp. NPDC048248 | reverse complement strand
GGGGGCCCCGCCCCCCGGCCTGGCGCCCCCCCCCCCCCGGGCCCCTCCCCGGCCCCCGCCCGGCCCCCCCCCCCGCGCGCCCCCCCCCCGCCCCGGGGGGGGGGGGCCGCCCCCCCCCCCCCCCCCCCCACAGCCGGTGAAGGCCGTGAGGGACTGCTCGGTCGGCGCGTCGAGATCTCCTCGGTGAGCGCCCAGAGCTTGCGTGAGCCGTGCGCCTTCAGCAGAGCCTGGCAGCCGGTCCCGCCGAGCTTCTCAGCTCCGCAGGGGAGACGTTACGCGTCAGCGGGGCCTGGCTCGAGGGGAGTGCAGGTGTCTTCCCAGGACTCTTCCCAGGACATGCTCCAGGGAGGGGTGGACCAGAGGTCGAGTCGGCCGGCCGGCGGCCCCTCATCAGCGACAGGCCGCACGTTGCAGTGGTTCCACAAGAGCACCGCGGGCCGCAGGGGAGAACCCCTGCGGCCCGCGGTGGTGCGCTCTTGTCCCGCCTGCTGACCTACGCCTGGCCCTGGGGCCGCAGCCGCAGGCCGTGCATGCCGTTGTCCACGGCGAGCACCGTGCCCACCGAAGCGCTCGACAACGGGCTTGCCAGGTAGGCGATCGCGCCCGCCACCTCGTCGGCCGTCACCAGACGGCCCGTGGGCTGGAACGCGTCGAGCGCGGCTCGGGCGGCCACCGGATCCGCCGCTTGTTCGAGCGACCTGCCGATCCAAGGGGTGTCCGCCGAACCAGGGGCGACGCTGTTGACCCGGATGCCCTCGCGGACGTGATCCGCCGCCATGGCCAGCGTCAGTGCGTACACCGCACCCTTGCTGGCCGAGTACAGCGCCCGCTGCTCCACCCCGGCCCACGCCACGATCGAGCAGGTGTTGACGATCGACGCGGCAGGTGAGCGCCGCAGGTGCGGTACCGCGTGCCGGGCGACCCTGACCATCCCGACCACGTTGACGTCCAGAACGCGCAACCACTCGTCGTCACCGTTCGCGGTGACGTCCCCGACGGCGCCGATCCCGGCGTTGTTCACCACGACGTCCAGCCTGCCGAACCGCTCCACCACGGCGTCGACGGCGGCTTTGACCTGCACGTCGTCGGTGACATCGACCTGGACGCCCATGATGCCGTCCGGGAGCCCCTCCGGTTTCAGATCGAGAGCGGCGACCTGAGCTCCCCTGCTGCTGAGCAGATTCGCCGTGGCCAGACCGAGCCCCGACGCACCGCCGGTGACGATCGCGACCAGTCCTGCGAAGTCACTCATGAATTCCCTCCAGTCCACTCGATGGTCAAGTCAGCCCGATGCGGCAGTCCGTCGTCCCCCGACCGGGTCAGGAACCGGCTCGGCCGGCTTGTTCTTCGTGCCGTTGCACGGGAGAAGGAGCACGGCGGCCAGCAGCCCCGTTTCACCGACGAGCGTCCACAGCGCCCACGGGCAGATCGCGTGCGTCGCGCCTCCCATGGACGGCCGGCGATGGACGTCGCCGGCCACGCCGTTCGTCGGGAGTGGGGAATGCTGTCGTCGTACGGGGACCGAGACCGGCGTCTGCGTGCTGCGTGCTGCGTGCTGCGTGCTGCGTGCTGCGTGCTGCACGAGACCAGTGCGCGCTCAACTCCCGTGCAATGCATTCGCGTCGATCAACCGTCCCGTTCAGGCCAGCACGTCGGCGATCATGCTGACCCCGAGGTCGATCTCCTCGCGAGTGACGACCAGCGGGGGCGCCACCCGGAGGTGCCCCTTGGCCTCCTTGCACAGCAGGCCGCGCTCGGCCAACGCCTCGGTCACCCGACGCCCGGCCACACGCTCTTCGATGAGCTGCACACCGGCCCACAGGCCGCGCCCACGGACCTCCGACACGCCGTCCAACTCGTTGAGGCGGGAGTGCAGGTACGCGCCGAGCTCGCGTGAGCGTTCCTGGAGCTCCCCGGTGGCCAGCAGCCGCACCGTCGCGCGGCCGACGGCGCACGCCAGCGGGTTGCCGCCGAAGGTCGAGCCGTGGTCGCCGGGCGTGATCACGCCGAGGACGTCGGCGCGGCCGATCACCGCGGACACCGGCAGGAGTCCGCCGCTCAAGCTCTTGCCCAGGGTGTACATGTCCGCACGGACACCCTCGTGGTCCAGCGCCAGGGTCGTGCCGGCGCGGGCCAGTCCGCACTGGACCTCGTCGGCGACGAACAGCGTGTTGCTTTCGTCGCACAGGTCACGGACCTCGGCGAGGTATCCCTTCGGCGGAACGACCACGCCGGCCTCGCCCTGGATCGGCTCCAGCAGGACCGCCGCCGTGTTCTCGGTGATCGCCGAGCGCAGCGCGTCGATGTCGCCGAACGGCACCACCTTGAAGCCGGGCGTGAACGGGCCGAAGCCGGCCTGGTGGTTGGGGTGGGTGGAGAACGAAACGATGGTCATCGTACGGCCGTGGAAGTTCGCGCCCGCGACGATGATCTCGGCGGCTCCATCCGGCACGCCCTTGACCTGGTAGGCCCACTTCCTGGCTATCTTCACCGCCGTGTCGACAGCCTCGCCGCCGGAGTTGGAGGGCAGCACCATCTCGGTGCCCGTCAGCTCGGCCAGCTCACGGCAGAACGGTGCGTACTGATCGTGGTGGAAGGCCCGGGTGCTCAGCGTCAGCCGGTCGAGCTGTGCCTTCGCCGCGGCGACCAGGTCGGGGTGCTGGTGGCCGAAGTTGACCGCGGAGTACCCCCCGTGGAAGTCGAGATAGCGCCGGCCTTCCAGATCGGTCATCCACGCGCCTTCCCCATTGGTGAGCACCACGGGGAACGGCACGGAGTCATGAGCTCCATAGCGCTCGGCGAGGGCCATGTGGTCCTGAGAGGAGAGGACGTCCACAGTCATGGCGATACTCCTTTTACAGGCTCCCTGTCGGGGCCCTTGTCTTAGAGATGGTCCCGTTCGATCTGCCGCAGCTTTGCTGGTCGGCGACACTCTGTGCCGGAAATCTGGGCCGGATCGTCGGAGATGAGAAACATGAGATCCGGCTGCGTGGCGACATCGATCGTCCGAGGAAGCAGTCGACCTTCCGAACGCCTCGTCACGGCGAAGGCACAGGAGGGCAGCGCGCGGATGGTGACCATCATCTCGTGGGACGGGACGACGCCGAATTTCCCTCGGGTTGATGAAATGTACGAATCGATGACGTTGCAGCAGCCGGCAGGTACGGAGTCGAATGCTTCCGGCTGCGCCACGGGCATGGCGAGCAGCTCCACCTGGCTGGTTCCGAAGCATCGGATGTGGAAGCCCAGGAATGACCCACCGCCCCACCAACAGGGAACCTACGAACTCACCCCCACCTCACGCGTCCGCGACACACGCATCCTGAAGGACGCGCCGGGCTGACTTTCCCCCGCGCGACTACGCATTCCGATCACACGGGTTGAATCCGTGGTGTTCGAGCCGGGGTGACGGGCCGCGATCTCTGCGGATCCACCATTTCGTGCGGTATGCCCAAAGGGCGGGCTGACGCCTATCGAATAGGACACAGGGCTCCACGGCTGGTGCCGTCCGACCAACCGGTGAAACTAGAGCCGGCCAAGCGGAGGGCCGGGCCGGGAGCCAGGAGTTGGTGGTCGCTGGATGGGGCTGCCGCGGCCGTCGTGCCGCGTGATCCAGGTGAAGAAGTGTCAGGGAGAAGCGGGGCAGGGCGCCGCGGAACCGTAACCGGAGTGAAACCGTCGGCAGTTGGGCTCGGTGGACCGCTACCACCGTGCCGGCGACAAGAAGGGGACCGGCCCAGCCAGGACGTACCTCGGCGGCACCGTCTGCCGCCAGGAGAAGCTCACCGGCAGGCTGCGGCCCCGGGCCTCAAGGCCGTCGCCGACCTGGGGTTCGTTGGACTGGACGACAGCTCCCCCGACGCCGACCACGTGATCAATCGTCACACCCGTGTGACCCCGGGGAGCTCAAGAGATCACCACGACTTTGAATCTGCCCTGCGTGCCGGAGTAAGCGAGATGTTTAGCCGCAGGAGAGAAAGGTCAACCCGATGTGTCTCCGCGAATGAAATTGTTGCGGACGCACAGGGTGTCGGCGCGGTCGTACGGTCCTTATCGGCGCGGCAGACCGCTTGTGTCGGTCGGTCAACCAATGGTCCTAATACGGAGGTCACGGTGTCAGCAGTGTCGACGATCGAGTGGACGGAAGAATTCGCCCGGGCCGTACGCAGACTGATAGACGTCTCTGTCGATGACTACTACAATCCGTACCGTACCTTTGAGTGGCCCGAATCGATCACGCCAGACGACTTGTGGATGAGTCGGGAGCTGCTGTCCGTCTACGGCACCGCCGCAGAGCAGGAGCTGAGTCACGAACAACTCGTGGAACTCTCGCGATGGGAAAGCGTCAACCTCTACAGTCTGATTGCTCATGGCATCAGGGAGCTGCTCATCGAGGTGATGCGCCGCATCCACACGCCCGGCTATGAGATCCCCACGCCGTACTTCCACCACTTCATCGGCGAAGAGAACGAACACATGTGGTTCTTCGCCGAATTCTGTCTGCGCTACGCCGGTCGCATCTATCCGGACCGGCGGATGGTGTTCCCGACAGATGAGCGCGCGCCGGAGATGAACAACTTCATCGTCTTCAGCCAGATTCTCATCTTCGAGATGATCGGTGACTACTTCAACGCCAAGATGGCGGCTGACACGGGGCTTCCGGAGACGGTGCGGGCAGTCAACCGAATTCACCACCGCGACGAGTCCCGACACATCGCTTTCGGCGGCAAGCTCGTGGCGGCGCTGTTCGACGAGGTTCGCCGGACGCACTCTGCCGAGGAGATCGAAGAGGTCGGTCAGTATCTGCGTGGCTACATCGATCTGATCATCCAGATGCTGTACAGCCGCGACGCCTACCAGGATGCCGGCATCGAAAATCCCGCACGGTTCCGTGCCTCCGTCATGGCTGATCCGGCCAGGGCGGAGATCACGGCTCGCATCACCGAACGCACCAACAACTTCTACCGACGCATCGGCCTGTTCCACTGACAGGAGATCTCATGCCGACATTTGTCGCACCTGGAATCGCGGTCCTTGAATCCGAAGAGGCCTCCCTATTCGATGCTCTTGAGGCCCGCTTCAAGGACATCGCTCTCGCCTTGGGGGCCCGGCCGGTGGCCGGCCCGGCGTTGCTCCCCGAGGAGGACCTCGCACGCCTCGACTTCTTCCGCAACTTCCCCCAGCTCGGACTGCCTGTGGCCACGCTCACGGAACAGGCCCGTGAGGAACTGGCACGAGGGGAGACCGCGACTCCGTCCCCCGAGCACCCTCTCGTCTCGACCAGCTGCTACCTGCCCACGGCCACTTGCTACGGCTTGCTGGTGTCGCAGAAGGAACGCGACATCGAGACCCCCGAGGTCATCACGTCGATCGGTCGCTGCTTCAGGAATGAGGAGCACTACGACGGCCTGCGCCGACTTCGCGCCTTCCATATGCGCGAAGCGCTCTACATCGGCAGCCAGGAGGGTGTGGTGGACCACCTGAGCCGGTCGACCGAGCTGGTGCTGAGCTTGGCCGACCAGCTCGGGGTGAAGGTGCGCAAGGAGCCCGCGACCGATCCGTTCTACCTCGGTGACGGCTCGCGATCGCTCCTCAACCAACTGGACCCTGTGAAGTTCGAGTTCGTGTCGGACGACGGGACCGCCATCGCATCGGTCAACCGACACCGCAACTTCTTCGGTGAGCGTCTGGGCATCAACTTCGGGGATGAGGCCGCCTACAGCGGGTGCCTGGCGTTCGGTGTGGAGCGCTGGGTCCATGCGCTCCTGCAAGTGCACGGCGACTCTCGGCGGGCGCTCGCCGCGATCAACGAATCGATAGCTTAGGAAGGTATGGCCATGCAGGAAATCATCAACTGGATCCAGTCCAAGAACCCGGATCTGGACGGAGAAATTGCCGGGGACACCGATCTCATCGAGTCCCGGCTCATTGCGTCGGTCTCGTTCCTGGAGTTCATCGCTCTGCTGGAGGAGATTTCCGGAAGGAACATCGACGTCAGCTCGCTGAGCGTCGCGGACTTCCGCACCATCGACCGCATCAACGAGAACTTCCTTGCACCGGTCGCCTGACAAGCCGGCCTGAAGGAGAGGAGCGGAGGAGCGTCGTGGACGTGCCCGAGATGCCGGCCGCACGAGCTCAAGGCTCCGCGGCGGCCACCGTGATGGTCTCGGGAGACATCAGGGTGCCGTATGCGGAACTAAACGGACGTGCAGGGGCATCGGCGGGCGCGTTCGACACCATGGAGATCGTTCCGGTTGGTGCGCTCCTCCGCGGTTCCTCGCTGTGGCGGCCGGGAGAGCTGACCGAGCCGGAGGTCGTGAAGAATGGCGGGACCGCCGGGTGCGGCGCCACGCCCAGGCCCGGCGATCCGGTCCGCATGGTGAAGCAGAGCGTCCGTGGCTGAGGTCTGGTACATCGGCGTCGACCAGGTGCCCGCGTCACTCGCCGTGCTCCTGGACGGGCGCGACCGCGCCCGTCGCCGGCAGATCCTGCGCGAGGCAGACCGGAAGCGCTTTCTCGCCGCATGGGTGCTGGCGCGACTTGTCCTTGGCGAGAGGCTGGGCCGAGATCCGGCAGCCCTGAGCTTTGACCGGACCTGCGCCCACTGCGGTGACCCGAGACATGGGAAGCCGATCGTGGAGAATGCCGGTCCCGGTCCGGACTTCTCGCTCTCGCACGCCGGAGGGCTCGCCGTGGTCGCCGTCTCGGACCTGGCCGTCGGCCTCGACGTCGAGGACGCCACTGCCGGGGAGCAGCCACTGGCTTCGGCGCTGACGGAGCGGGAGCGCGCAACCTGCTTGGACTACGCGGACTTTGCACGGCTGTGGACGCGTAAAGAAGCCGTGCTCAAGGCCGCCGGCAAGGGACTTGCGATCCACCCGCGGCGCGTCGAGGTTCTCGGCTCGACGCTCCTTGCACTTCCCGAGGAACTTGGCCGCCCGGAGGACTACACACTCCGGGACCTTCCGTTGCCTGCACCGTATGTGGGGACGCTCGCGGTGCTCGGGCCCGAACCAGCAGCCCGGGGGCGCGCCACTCCCGCGGTCCGCAGCGGCGCGGAACTTGTCAGCGATGCTGCGCAGGTGTTCCCGTCATCGCTCCCTGTTGGCCGGACCCACAGGTAGCCGTCCGTTCGACGGTTTCCTGGGTGGGCAGCGTTCCTGTCCTCGAGTCGGCGATCCTGCTGCGCGGGTTCGACGATCAGACAGGGCTGACCTGCTCTTCTACACCGGGCAACGCCCTGCGCTCGTTCACCTGGGGGGCACCCCGCCGACTCGACTCCGCGGCGACGAGCTTCGTGCGCCCGCCGGCCTCCCCTCCTGCTTTGCCTATGGCCTCCTTCGGTTATACCGAGCGGCGCGGCCTGCCCGCCGGAACGTCACGGTCGTCACGGTCCTCCGCGTACTCTCCCAGGAGGTCCCCCCGCCGGCTTCCTCCAGGCGGCACCACCTTCGGGCCGAGCCGATGCACCGCGACGCCGTCTGGCCGGTCCTGGCCGTCACCACCTGGGACCTCACCCGCGCCGTCGGCCACCTTGCCTCCGTCTTCCGCGCGCGAGCAAGCGCCGGAACGATCCGCCGCCGCCTGGCCCCCTCCCGCGCGAATCACGTGCACAGGTCAACGCGTTGCCGTTCCTCTGCCCGCACGCTGACGCTGGGCCGACGACCTCGCGGACCTGGAGACCGCCACCGTCCTGCCCGCCCCCCGAACGCCTCGGAGCAGCCGGCATCCGAGCAGCGCGCACATCAACACGGCGGACCAATACAGCGGAATCGAGCGGCATTTGACGTCGGGCGTCCAGCCAATCGCCTGGGGAAAGCACCGTGGGCCACAGGGGAGATCCCCTGCGGCCCACGGCCATTTGTGTGAAGTGATCTCGTCCGGTTCCGCCGGATGAGCCCGAGTGCGGAAAGGGGACGGTGGTCGTAGTGGGCGTCGCGTCGGAGGGGTAGCCGCGATGTCGTCGGCACGGTCATTGCGGTGGACGCCAACAGCGAGTAGGTGCAGGGACCGAGGCTCAGACCTTGCGAGCGACTCCGCCGTAAATGGCGGAGTGGGAAGGTTTCCCCGCAGTCTCCTCGGTGGGGTGCCATTGAGCTGCAGGCACGACACCAGGTGAAACCAGTTCAAAATCACCGAAGAAGTCGGTGACCTGGTCCTGGGTTCGGGGATACATGTCCTCGAAGGCGCGCTTCAGCACCTCCTCGTTGTTACGGTCCCCCCAAGGCATGTCGCCCGCGATGTGGGAGACGACAAGATAGCTGCCCGGAGGCAGGGCTTCACGCAGAACTGCGGTGATCCTGGCGGGGTCCGCGCCTTCCGGCACGAAGTGCAGGACCGCGGCCAGCACGCAGGCGACCGGACGGCCGGAACGGATCAGCTTTTGGATGGCCGGCTGGGCCAGCAGATCTTCCGGTTTCCGGATGTCGCCCAGCACAAAGTCTGCCCGCTCCTGTCCGGCGATGAGCGCACGCGTCCGCTGTCCAACCGCGGCATCGACGTCGCAGTAGACGACGGAACCTGAAGGGGACGCCGACAAGGCGATCTCGTGCGTATTCGGCGACACAGGGAAGCCGGAACCGATGTCGATGAACTGGTTGACGCCTTGCCGGGTCAGCCAATGCACCGCCCGTGAAAGGAAGGCACGGTTCGCCTGCATCGTCGCAATCAGGTCGGGGGCCTGCATACGGATCCAGGCACCGGCCGCCCGGTCGGCTTCAAAGCCGCTCTCGCCGCCTATGAAGTAGTCGTAGACACGTGCCGGGTGCGCATCCGGGCGTTCCTGGAGGTCGCTGCCCCCGGCGGGCTGTGGAGTCACGTTTTCAATGGTCATGGTGCGACGTACTTCCCCTCGAGTCCGCGTGTCCATTTGCTCAAATCATCGCTCGACACGGGTGCGGTAATGATCTGGTCACCCCTCAGGGTGGCACGGACAGGGGGCGCACCGAGGTAAGCGAGACACTTAGCCGCAGGAGAGAAGAGTGAACGCAATGTGTCCGCGCGAATGAACTTGTCGCGGACGTGCATGGTGCCGGCGCGATCATATCGTCTTTCTCGGCGCGGCAGACCGCGTCCTGGGCTCATATCCTTTTGGTGCATTCGGAAGGGCATGCGCCCACAGCCAGAAGCTGCACGAAATCGAAGACGGCACAAGCCGTCCGTCCGAATTCCTCCCCATGGAAGCGGACATGAGACCGCTGAAGTCTCCGTGCGGTGCACCGCGTGGAGGAGCGGGTTGATCCTCACTCCAGCGTGATGGGGAGATCCCGCTCCCGACGCGTCATCGGAAGATGCGAGATCGGCGACGCTGCCGGCGGGTCGCCCGGCAGCACCTCACAGGCCGACGAGCGTCCAGAACATAAGAGGGTTCGCATGGAAGCACTGTGCACCGTTGATGCCGAAGAACTGGGGGAGTTTTAATGCCGCTTCATCCAATCGCTGAGGGTATCAGGAACTATCGCCAGGCGACCGGTTTCACCCCGCTCTACACCATGTCGGTGGACGAGGCCCGGAAGGCGGACAGCGAAACCGAAGCCGCGGCCTGGGATTGGATCGAACCGCCCAAGGAGATATTCGATCTGGATATCGCCGGCCCGGCCGGTCCGCTGACGCTCAGGGTGTACCGGCCGCGGAGCGAAGGCGACAGCCCGCTTCCCGTGCTGGTCTACTTTTTCGGCGGCGGTTTCGTCGTCGGATCCCTGGACACGTCGGAGTCCTTCTGCCGTGCGTTGTCCAGCATGACTCCCTGTGTAGTCGTGTCCGTGGGCTATCGACTGGCGCCCGAGCACCCGTTTCCGGCAGCTATCGACGACTGCTATGCCGCCGTGAAGTGGGTGGCGGGAAATGCGTCCCAGTTCGGTGCCGACGGTGGACGTATCGCCGTCGCAGGAGACAGCAACGGCGGTTCGCTGGCCGCGGCGGTCTCCCTGATGGCCAGGGATGACGACGGACCGCAGATCAGCGCCCAGGTGCTTGTCTACCCGGCGATGCGCTACGGCGCGGAGACGGATTCCATGCGGGACAACAAGGACCCGATGTTCTTCAACGCTCACTCGGTCCCGTGGTTCTGGAACCACTACCTCGCCGATCCGGCCGATGGCGACTCCCCTTACGCCTCACCGCTCAACGCAACCGACCACAGTGGGCTTCCTGCGACGCTCATGTTGACAGCCGAGTTCTGTCCACTGCGTGACGAGGGCGAGGCCTACGCGGAAGCGCTCTCGCGCGCGAAGGTTCCGGTGGACTATCACCGATACGCCGACCTGCCGCACGGCTTCCTGTCGATGGCCGCAGTGCTGGACACTGCCAGGGAGGCACTGGGCTTGATCGCCGATTTCCTGCGCCAGCGGTTGGCATGAGGCGCAATTAGATGAGCGCACGCGGCTCCGGTGTCGGTGGGAGAGGTATTCGAAGTCTCAACCCACAGGCACAGGAGCCGCGTTGTTTTATATTCTGCCTCACTCGACTTTTCTCACGCCCTGGTCGAGTGGGGCACGATGCTGTGGTGCCCCACATGGGAGACCGACGTGACGAGCTCCCGCCGCACCACTGAGCACTCGTGGGGCCCGTGTACCCGATGTGCCCGACTTCGCCCACGTCCTGATCGACGGGGCCGGCCCGTGGGTGCCGACCCGCTCAAAGCGCCACCGCTGGAAGAGCCCACTGAGCCTCTTTCCTCCCCGCGTGATCATGCGGGGAGGAAAGAGGCTCAGTGGTTCCTTGCCGCAACCTAGATCAGTGACTTCGCCTCCACGCGGAACGCCGCCGCGGTTCGCTGGATGGCCTCCTCGACCGCGGTCGTGGACGCGCCCCGGAAGCGGAACCTGCCGCCCACGTGTTCGTAGTAGGAGTCGACCTCCGGCAGCACATCGCCGGGCTCCAGCACCGCCTCCGCGTAGGGGCCGGACGCTTGCCCGACCATCGACGTCACCTCGGTGATCCGGCACGGCCGCCGCTCCGGGGCCGGGACGAGCAACCAGCCGCCGATCTCGTCGGTGCGCAGGGGAGGCAGCTCCAGCGGTGGCACGGCGAGCTGGTTACGGAAGGCGACCTCCATCAGGTCGAGGTGGTGGACCTCCCGCCACAGCAGCGGGATCTCCGCACCCCCTACGCGGGCTCCGATCTCCAGGAAGGTGCACGTGCCGGCCGTACGGTCGACGAACACCTCCAGGTGGAACACCGTGGGCCGGTCCGTGAGCGCGTGCAGTACCTGTTCGGCGAAGTCGGCGACGAACCGCAGCACCGCCGGGTCACTCTCCTCCACCGAGCCCAGGACGGTGCCGCCGCGGAAGTCCATGCAGTTGTTGAGATAGCGGGACGTCCGGACGACGGACACCGTGTCGCCGTCACTGCAACCGTCGACGTGGTAGATCGGGTGGGGGTTGAACGTCTGCACCAGGTACGGCTCGTCGCCGAAGCGCAGTTCGGACAGGTCCTCGGGACCGTCGACACGGACGACACCGAAACTGGAGCTGCCGATCGTCGGCTTGACGACCACGGGCCATCCGTGGGTCTCCGCGAAGGCCAGCACACTGTCGGTGTCCGGAGCCGGAGCGAAGTCCGGGACCGCCAGCCCCGCCCGGGCGACCCTGGTGACCATCATCAGCTTGTCCCGGAAGGGCAGCAACTGATCGGTTTCCGGGCCGGGAACGTTCCACAGTTCCCGCAGCGCGGCCCCGACCAGGAGATCGTCCTCCTTGAGCGCGACGATCCTGTCGGGTTCCCCGTGACGGCCGACCAGGTCCTCGACGGCCCGGGTGACCTCGGCCAGATCGTCGGTCGCCTTCACCACGGCGACGTCGGTCGCCGTTTTCGGCACGGAGGCGCGGCCCACTTCGGTACTCACATACGTCACGCGATGCTGCTCGTGATCGATGTAGTCGGCGTATTCCGCGTATCGCTCGCGCCAGCGGTTGACCACGATGACGTGGGACGACGGTGGCAACTCGGTCCTGGACGTGATGGACCGCGGCTCCTGCACAGTGCTCACGTGGTGACGTCCTCTCGATCGGACCTACCGGAACCGGCGGCCGTGTCGAGGGCGGTACGGACCGTCCTCACTACCTGCTCCGCGTTGAGGTGGTAGTGGTTGACGAGGTATTCCTGGTTGCCGACCGCGTCGACGAACTGATCCGGCATACCAAGTCTCAGCACCCTCGTGGGCGCCGCCTCCGACAGCGCTTCGGCCACCGCGCCACCGAGACCGCCGCCGCGCCAGTGCTCCTCCAGCGTCACCACGAGCGAGGCCGGCCGGGCCGCGGCCACCAGCGTCTCCGTGTCGAACGGCCGCAGGGTGTGCATGTTCAACACCGTTGCCTCGATGCCCTGTTCGGCCAGGACGTCCGCCGCGGCGAGGCAGGCGAGCACCGGGTACGGACCACAGCTCGCGAGCACCACGTCGCCGCCCTGCCGCAGCGTCTGCGCCTTCCCGATGACCGGCGGCGGGGCCGCGGGCAGTGCCGGGGTCGGTTTGCGGCCGAGCCGGACGTAGAGCGGCCCCGGCAGGTTCAGGCTCTGCTCGACGAACGCCTCCGTGGCGGCGGCGTCGGCAGGCACCACCACGGTCATCCCGGGCAGTACCCGCATCACGGCGAGGTCCTCAAGGGCCTGGTGCGTCGGACCGAGGTGGCCTGCGGCGAGGCCGCCGTGGGTGGCCATGATCCGGACCGGCAACCGGTTGTACGCGATGTCGATCTTGATCGCTTCCAGTGCCCTGGACGTGGCGAAGGCGGCCATGGTGTTGACGAACGGGACCCGCCCGCACGCGGCCATCCCGGCGGCCATGCCCATCAAGTTGTGCTCGGCGATACCGACGTTGAGGTACTGCTCGCCGGCCGCCTCGGCGTACTCGGCGTTGAACAGACCGGTGTCGGAGTCCAGGCACATCAGCTCGGGATGCCGCTTCAGCAGCGGAAGCAGACTGTCCCGGTACGCCTCTCGGGTCGCGCGGCTCATCCGGCAGCCTCCGTGGCTCGTAGGATGCGGACCGCCCGCGCGTGGTTGCGCGGTGACAGGGTCACGTAGTGGCTGGCACTGCGGCCGGCCAGGAACGGGAGCCCATGGCCCTTGACCGTGCGGGCGATCAGCACGCTCGGCTTGCCCGGTTCCCACGGCGCGGCGTTGAGATGGTCCGTCAGTTGGTTCGGGTCGTGGCCGTCCACGTCGCGTACCGCCCAGCCGAAGCTGCTCCAGCGGTCGGCCAGCGGTTCCATCGGCGCGATGCCGTCGGTGGAACCGGTCAGCTGCAGTCCGTTGCGGTCCACCACGACGACCAGCCGGTCCAGGCGCAGCGACGCGGCCGCGATGGCCGCCTCCCATACCGAGCCCTCCTGGAGCTCGCCGTCGCCGAGCAGTACGAAGGTGCGCGAGGCACGGCCGGCGTACCGGGCGGCCAGCGCGAACCCGCAGCCCAGCGCGAGTCCGTGGCCGAGCGATCCGGTCGGCATCTCCACACCGGGCACCGCGCGCACCGGATGACCCATCAGTCGGCTGCCGGGGCGTCCGTATCCGGCGAGTTCCTCGACCGGGAAGAAGCCCCGTTCGGCGAGCGTCGCGTAGAGGCCGACGGCGGCGTGGCCCTTGCTGAGCAGAAAGCGGTCGCGATCCGGGTCGTCCGGCCGCAGCGGGTCCACGTTCAGCACCGAGAAATACAGTGCGGCGAGCACGTCGGCACTGGAGAACGCACCGCCGAGGTGGCCCCCTTCGGGCCCCGCGCACATGTCGACGACGTGGGAGCGGATGCGTGCGGCGACCGTGTCCAGGCCGTCCCGCTCCAGGACCTGGGTGACGGTCATGATGCCGCCTTCGCGAGCGTGGCCACCATGTCCCTGTTCGCCCACACCTTCTCGAAGGCGTCCGCGTACAGGCCGAGCAATTCGCCCGCTCCCGGGTGGAGATGGCGCTTTTGGATGGTCAGGGAGTCGGCGATGACCGCGCGGGTCACCGGGTAGCCCTCCCCCGCGACCGTTCCGGGCGCACCGGCCACGGTCCACGGGTAGCCCGAGCCGAAGCCGACTCGGTCCACGAACACCTTCTGGTCGGGCAGTGGCATGAGCTGGTACTGCGACATCGGCACACCCTCGGCGCGCAGCAGTCGCCGCAGGGCCGAGCGCAGCGCCTCAGGCCGTACCCCGTCCAGGCCGAACGCGGCCGGGTCGAACCGGAACCGCAGGATGTGCCAGGCGTGGGTGGTGTCCGGCAGCGCGGTCGGCACCTGCAGGCCGGGCAGCTCCGAGAGCCGCGCGAGGAACGCGGTGACGTTGTGCTGCCGCGCATGCTCGTACCCGTCGAACCGGTCGAGCTGCGCGGTGGTGAACGCGGCCTGGAGGGCGTTCATCTTGTAGTTCCAGCCCAGGCCGTACGACACGTAGTCGCGCTCGCGACCGCTCTCGATCACCTCGCCGAACTGCCTGCCCCGGCGCATCGCCTCGGCCAGCTCGGTGTCGCGGGTCACCAGCAGGCCGCCCTCACCGCAGGTCGGAATGTTCTTGCTGACCTGGAGGCTGAAGGCACCCGCGTCGCCGATCCCGCCGACCGGCCGCCCGCGGTGGGTCGCCCCGGGAGCCTGTGCGGCGTCCTCGATCACCGCGATGCCGCGCCTGCGCGCGATCTCGGTGATCCGGTCCATGTCGGCCGGCGCGCCGTGCAGGTGCACGGGGATGATCGCCTTGGTCCGGTCCGTTATCCGGCGCTCCACGTCGTCCGGATCGATGTTGAAGGTGACCGGGTCGATGTCGGCGAAGACGGGAACGGCCATCTGGTGCACCGGTGCGAGCCCGGTGGCGATGAAGCTGAGCGCGGGCACGATCACCTCGTCCCCCGGCCCCACGCCGAGCGCGGCCAGCGCGAGGGCCAGTGCCGCGGTGCCGTTGGACACCGCGACGCAGTGCTCGAAACCGAAACGACGGGCCCAGTTCTCCTCCAGAGCGGACACCGGATTCACGCCGTCCGTGTCGGACACCAGTCTTGCGCCGTCGAGCGCGTCGAGGACGGCCTTGCGGTCCTCGTCCTCGACCAACGGCCACTGCACACTGCGTCGGTCCTTCGGCACGGCCGCCGTACCGCCGAACGCTGCCAGCTTGCTCATCATTCTCCACTCCACAGGGCCACGATGGTCGGTGCGTGTGCGCTCACAGCCGCGCCGCCGCCGCGCCGACGAGATCGACCGCACGCTCGTAGGTGCCGCGCAACGCCGCGGCGTGGTGCGCGATGTCGGGTGCGACCGCGCGCGGGTCCTGAAGCCCGTGTGCGCCGGTGAACCGCAGTCCGGTCCACGCGTGCGCGACGGCCTCGACCGCGCGTCCGGCTCCGGCGAGCGCCGGGTCGTCCCATTCGCGGCCGCAGCGGCGCAGCAGTTCACCGTGGAGTGAGGCCTGCGCCTGCATGGCCCACCCGAACGGATACAGCTCGCGCAGCGCCCCGGCGTCCGCGGCCCGGCACCGGTCGACCAGTTCCGCGGCGAACCGGACGTATCCGGCGAGACCGGTACGTGCCGAGCTGTCCGGGGGCGTCGTGGTGAAGCCGTCGACATCGGTGCGCAGGTAGCCGCCGAGCACTTCGGGCGTCAGGGGCGCCGGCGGGGCGTCGAGGCGAACGTCGAGACAGCGCCGGCCGATCCGTGAGTCGCTGAAGAAGGCGTCCTGGGCGTCGGTCGGGTTCACCGAACCCCAGCTCAGCAGGAACTTCTCGATCGGGACCGCACCGCGGAACGCGGGCGGCATCGCGTCCGAGACGTGGACCACTCCGCGGGTCTCGTCCAGGCCGTAGATCACCACCAGGTGCGCGGCGTGCACGTCTCCGTACGCGGGGCGGAACGGCAGGTGGTAGTTGTCCACGGCAGCGATGACCAGTCGGTCGTCGGCCAGCGCCTCACGCACCTCTCGCCAGACGTCGTTCTCGTCGGCGGGCTGCCACCAGCGCGCGTGCAGTTCGTGGTGCGGTGCCAGAGCGGCTCCGAGGTCGGTGCCGCCGAACTCGTCGGTGGGGCACGGGTAGTAGAACTCCTCGGACCTGACGTCGCCCGGCAGGTGCAGGAACCGCCAGCCCGCGCCGAGCACGGCCAGCGGGTCGGCCCCCTCCCGTATCAGGAGCGAACCGAACGTGGCCTGAAGGCAGCTGAGGAGGTCGCGGTACCACCACTCCGGTTCCGGTCCGGTGATCATGTACGTCCGTGTCGTCGCGTCGACGGTCATGTCAGAGCTCCGTCCGCTGGAGGGTGAGCGCGAAAACATGCACCGCGACGTTGCGGGGCAGCAGGATGCCGGTCAGGCCGGCCCGCCGGGTGACCGGCACGCGCTGCGCCCACATGACTGCCGGAACTCCTCGTTGCACGTGGTGCGGGTAGTGCATGACGAGGCTCTCGAACGCCTTGACCTCGCCGAACCACGCGGGCGCCGCCCAGAAGTCGGAGACCCGAAGCGGTTCCGTGTCGACCGAGCCGTCGACGAAGTTCAGCCCGACGGTGTCCTCGCAGCGTCGTTCGGACGCCGCCAGGACATGGATCCAGTCGTAGTGGCCCTCAGGTACACGAATGAACTGTCCGGCGCAGCGGACGTTGTCCGGTCCTTCGAGGACCGGAGGAAACTCGAAGGGGACACCGCCCACGTGGACGAGACTCTTGCCCGCGGGCAGGTATTCGGCCGCAAACGAGTTTCTCCATACATTGAATGCCCCCGCATTGGTCTCCGTCGCCGCGGAGATGGCTGTGTTGTTGCGATGGCCGGATATATCGACCGTCTCGCACAGCCTGCTTCTTGCGGAGGACACCGAAATGCCCGTCACGTAACCCACCTCACTGAAACACCTTTTTACATCCCAAACCTAGCCCGGTCATTCACGCTCTTCGTCCGCACTCTGATTACCCTGAATACCCGAAACGCTGTTCCGTGCACTCGCCGGGTAATCATGCCGACTATTCCGGTCGGCACGGTCACGGCCGGAGCGCGACGGCACGCAGCTTCTCGTAGTACGGCAGGTGGTAATCGCGATAGGCCCGCAGCTTCGGGTCCGCCGCGACTGTCTCTGCTCCATCGCTCCTGCCGCGCGTGAAGCCGGCGGTCCGGCTGGTCGACCTGTGCCACTTGCTGGTCGACTGCCATTCCGATCGCATGCTCGGCTCCCAGCTCAGCGCGTCCGGGAGGAAGGGGATGCCCACCGCCGAGCAGTACGCCCGCACGGTCTCGGCCGGCCGGTCGAGCAGGTCGTCGGAGTCGATCACGACCGGCGTGGTGCCGGTGGCGGCTTGCACGGCGGTGAAGATCTCGTACAGCCGGGCAAAGCCGATCTCGTCGCGGCCGAGGTCCGGGTTGAGCGCATGGTGCGAGGCGATGGCCTCGGCCGGGTCGCGAATGATGAAGGTGTGCGTCGCGGCCGAAAGGAACTCCTCGTCGGCGAGCAGCGCCGGGTAGTGGAAGTCCGTGGTGTCCTTGAAGAACACCGGCTTCTGCGCCGCGATGGCACGCAGCGTCGCGAGCACGTCCTGCTCGGTGCGCGCGACCCGGTCGACGACCTCCACCTCACCGAAGTCGACCACTCGGGAGAACGGCTCGTGCACGACGACACGGTCGTCCCGTTCGGTCATCATCCGCGCGAACGCGGTGGAACGGCAGCGCGGCGCGCTCCACAGTGCGAGCACCGGGATCCGATCCGGTGTGTTTCCCACGTTTTTCCCCCTCTTCTCCGGCGCGACGCGGTTCGGCTCGGATCGAGCCGAACGGAAAGCGCGCAGCGATCTATTGCGGCAGATATTCGAATCCAGACAAGAGTGGCACAGCCGCCGCCGGAGTCGAGTAGGCAGAATTCGCAGTCGCAGGGGAGAAAAGTCAACGTAATGCGTCCTCGTGAATGAACTTGTCGCGGACGCGCATGGTGTCGGTGCCCTCGTAGTTTCCATTTCACGCGGCAAACCGGTTATGCCGTCCCGGTCAACCAGTGGTTCTAATGCGGAGGTCACGTGTCAGGGACAAGAGAGCGCCCAGGTGACTGCAGGATCGCCGTACTCGCCAGCAGGGTCGGCGCGGACGAGAAGAGGCTGTTCGACGCACTCGACCGGCGTGGGGTCCCCTTCGACCATGTCGACACGCGCCGGCAGTGGTTCCTGGCCGGGCAGCGTGACCTGCCCTGGGGACTCGCCCTGAACCGGGAGATCGGTCAGGTCCGTGCGGCGTACGCGGCCCGCTGCCTCACCGCGGCGGGCGTCGACGTGGTCAACAGCGCGGATGCGACCGAGGTGTGCGGCGACAAGTGGCGCTCCACCATGGCCCTGGAGGCTGCCGGGGTGCCGACGCCGCGCACCGCTCTCGGCCTCACCCCGCAGGCCGCGCTGGCCGCCCTGGACACCATCGGCTACCCGGCGCTGATCAAACCGCTGGTCGGCTCGTGGGGCCGGCTGATCGTGCAGCTGCCCGACCGCGCCAGTGCGGAAGGTGTGCTCGAATACGCCGCCGCGCTGCCCGGCCCGCAGTCGCACCTCGGGTACGTGCAGGAGCTGATCGAGAAACCCGACCGGGACATCAGGGTGATCGTGGTCGGCGGTCAAGTGCTGGGCGCCGTCTACCGGACCGGCGAGTCCTTGCGCACCAATGTGGCACTCGGCGGGCAGGCCCGGCCGTGCGAGGTGACGCCGGAGATCACCAAGCTCTCCCTCGACGCGGCCGCCGCCGTGGGCGCCGATATCGCCGGTGTCGATCTGATCGAGGACCGCGACGGCCGGCTGCTGGTCCTGGAGGTCAATCACCGGGTCGAGTTCACCGGTTTCCAATCCGCGCTCGGCCGACAGGTCGATGTCGCGGATCACATCGTCGACCACCTACTGGAACGAGCGCAACGATGAACTGGGCGTTCACTTCGTCGGGCAACGTCACCGAGACGTATGCCGCCGGACTGCTGCGCAAGATGCTGGAGATCCCCTCCTCGTCCTACCAAGAGCGCGCGCTGGCCGACTACCTGGCCGAAGCGATGACGGACCTGGGCTTCCAGGCACAGATCGACGGCGTGGGCAATGTGATCGGCGTGATCGAACGCGGTGACGGCCCGACCGTGATGCTCCTCGGGCACATGGACACCGTCTCGGGCCGGATCCCGGTCCACTCCGAGGACGGCAGGCTCTACGGCCGCGGGGCGGTGGACGCGAAGGGACCGCTCGCGGCGATGATCTGCGCCGCGGCCGGCGCGGTGGACTTCCCCGGCCGGATCGTGGTGGTCGGCGTCGTCGAGGAGGAGACCCCGCGCTCTCGTGGCGCGATGGCGATCCGAGCCACCCACGCCCCGCCGGACGCGCTGATCATCGGCGAGCCGAGCGGCTGGTCGAGCGTGGTGCTCGGCTACAAGGGCAAGCTGGACCTGCGCTACACCGTCAAGTGTCCTGCCACGCACCCGAGCAACCCGGTGCCGAAGGCGTCCGAACTGGCCGTCGCCTGCTGGGACGCGCTGGTCGATCTGCTCGGGCCGGACGCGAGCCATGGCGTGTTCGACCAGCCGGGCGCGACTCTCACCCAGCTCAACGCCGATCTCACCTCGGCGACGGCGGACCTCAGCATCCGCATCCCCCCGGGATTCGACGTCGACGGGCTGGTGAGCGCGCTGCGTGACCGGCTGCCGGCCGGCAACCTCGAAGTGCTGAACTCGGTGGCAGCCTGCCGGGTGGGCCGGGGCGACCCTGCGGTCCGCGCGCTGGTGTCCGGTGTCCGGCGGCTGCACGCCCAGCCACGCCTGGTGGTGAAGACGGCCACCTCGGACATGAACACCCTCGCCGAGGTCTGGGACATCCCGATGGCCACCTACGGTCCGGGCGACAGCAGCCTCGATCACGCCGACGACGAGCACATCGTGCTGTCGGACTACATGCGTGGCATCGACGTGCTGTCCATTGCCCTCTCGGAGTTGGCACACCTGCCCGTGCGCTCGGACGACCGGGTGAGCGACGCGCCGCGGCTCGTGAGGAGTATCCGGTGACCGACATGACCCAGCGCCTCGCCGCGCTGCCGGCGGAGCGCCGCGCGCAGTTCCTCTCGCGGCTGAGGGAGCAGGCGGAAGCCGCGGCGAGGCGAGGCCCGACGCCGCGCGGGGACACAGGTCCGACGCCGCTGTCGCACGCGCAGCAGACCCTGCGGTTCTTCGACGCCCCGGCGTCGGACGGCCCTGCCATCGGCACTCCGCTGTTCCTGCGTCTGCGCGGCGCACTGGACACGGACACGTTGCGCGCGGCGCTGGCCGCGGTCGTGGCCCGGCACGACGCGCTGCGGACCGTGATCGTGGAGCGCGAGGGCGGCCCGATGCAGGTGGTCGTGCCCGAGGTCCCGGTCGAACTGCCGGTGATCGAGGCGGAAGGTGACGGCCACGAGCAGCGGCTCGCCGCGGCGCGGGCGCTGGTCGAGCGGCAGGTCCGGGAACCGTTCGACCTGAGCAGGACGCCGGTGTGGCACGCGGTGCTGGTCAGGGTGGCGCCGGACGACCATCTCTTCCTGCTCGACGTACCCCACATCGTGTGCGACGCCTGGTCGCGGAACGTCCTGATGCGTGAACTCGCCGAGTGCTACCGGTCGTTGCGCGACGGCGACGCACCGCAGCTGCCTGATCTGCCCGTGCAGTACCCGGACTACGCGGTGTGGGAACGCGACCGACGCGACAGCGGCGACCTGGACAAGCCGGCCGCGTACTGGCGGAACAAGCTGGCGGGCGCCGAGGTACTGGAGTTCCCGACCGACCGGCCGCGTGGTGACACACGGACCTTCGCAGGCGGGAGCGGCAGCTTCGCCGTCGGGCACGAGGGTCTGCAGCGGACGGGGGGACTGGCCCGCGAGGAGGATGCGAGCCCGTTCGACGTCCTCGTCGCCGCGTTCTTCATTCTGCTGCAGCGCTACTCCGGCCTGGACGATTTGGTGATCGGCTCGCCGGATGCGAACCGGCGGCACGACGCCGTGTCATCGGTGGTCGGCCTCCTCACCGACATGCGGGTGCTGCGCGCGGATGTCTCCGGCGACCCGACCTTCCGTGAGGTGGTGCAGCGGGTCAAGCGTGTGTCCTCCGAGGCGTACGAGCAGGGCGGCCTGCCGTTCGGCAAGCTGGTCGAGGCGCTGGATCCGGTCCTCGACCCGTCACGCTCGCCGATCTTCCAGATCGTGTTCGGCGTGGAGAACACGGGAGCCACGACGGGCCTGCCCGGCATCGCCACATCGCGAGAGGCTGTCGGGACCGGTGCCTCCCTGTTCGACATGAGCTGGAATCTTGCGGAGCCGACGGCTCCCGGCGCAGACGCCCTCCTCGCCATCGAGTTCAACACCGACCTGTTCGACGCCGGGAGCATCGCCAGGTTCGCCCGGCACTACGACGGACTGCTGCACACCTTGACCGCCGCCCCGGACGCTCCGTTGTCCGCCGCCGAGGTGCTGAGCCCGGCGGACAAGGAGTTCCTGGCCGAGGTCGGCAAGGGGCCGATGCGGCCGATACGCGAATCCACCGTCGTGGCGGAGTTCGAGGCGCGCGTCCAGGAGGCTCCGGACAGCGTGGCGGCCGTCGTCTCCGGCGTCGAGACCAGCTACGCCGAACTCAACGCCCGCGCGAACCGGCTCGCCGCCCTGCTGCGCGAGCGCGGTGTCGAACCGGGCATGCGGATCGGCCTCTGTCTGCGCAGGAACGTCGACGTGCCGACCGCGATCCTCGCGGTGCTCAAGACCGGCGCGGCCTATGTACCGCTCGACACGGCGCATCCCTCCGGGCGGGTCGCGGAGATCGCCGCCGACGCGGGTGTACGGCTGGTGATCGCACACGCCGCGGCCGGCAGGACCCTGAGCGAGGTCGACGCGCCCGTGGTGACGCTGGACGACGTCCGCGGGGAACTGGCGGCGCTGCCCGGCCACAACCCCCCTCTCGCGGCGCGGCCCGGCGACGTCGCGTACGTCATCTACACCTCCGGCAGCACCGGCAAGCCGAAGGGTGTGCTGCTCGAACACCGAGGCGTGGTCAACTTCATCGACTCCACCCGGGACCTGTTCGACCTGACACCGGCCGACCGGGTGCTCGGGTTCGCTTCGGTGACCTTCGACGTCTCCGTGTTCGAGACGTTCTCGGCGCTGCTGACCGGAGCCCGTCTGTGCCTGGCGACCGACGACGAACGGCTGTCCATCGACCGGCTCCAGTCGCTGATGGAGCAGGCCGGCATCACCGTCATCGACCTGCCTCCGACCGTGATGCCGCTGCTGGCGCCCGAGAAGTTCACCGCTCTGCGGATCGCGTTCGTCGGCGGCGAGGCGTTCAGCGGTGAGCTGGTGAACCGGTGGAACCCGGGCAGGCGGCTGTTCAACGGCTACGGGCCGACCGAGTGCACGGTGACGATGATCGTGGAGGAGTGCGCGGGCACCTGGGACGCCTCGCCGCCGATCGGCCTCCCCATGACCAACCACGTGGCACACGTGCTGGACCGCGACCTCCGCCAGGTGCCGATCGGTGTGCCCGGTGAACTGGTCATCGGCGGTGGCGGGCTGGCGCGCGGCTACCTCAACCGCGAGGAGCTGACGGCCGAGAAGTTCATCGCCGACCCGTTCGGCACCGCGCCCGGCGGACGGCTGTACCGGACCGGAGACCTGGTGAAGCGACTGGCCGACGGACGGCTTGTCTTCCTCGGCCGGATCGACCAGCAGGTCAAGATCCGCGGTCTGCGGATCGAGCTGGGCGAGGTGGAGTCGGCGTTGACCGGCTTCGACGGAATCGGGCCGGTCAGCGTACAGGCGTGGACCGACGACAACGGGGACAAACACCTGGTCGGCTACCTGACCGGGGTCACCGCGCAGCAGGTCCGGGCGGTGCGCGCGTATCTGGGCACGCTCCTGCCGTCGTACATGATCCCGTCGTACTTCGTGGTCCTGGACGAGCTTCCGCTCACCAGCAGCGGCAAGGTCGACTGGCGCAGGCTGCCCGCGCCGGACCTGAGCCGCGCGGGCGAGGGGCACGGCGACGAGTCGCTCACCGCGACGGAACGCGGGCTGCTGCGCGACGTGCTCGCTCCCCTGCTGCGCGACGACCGGATCGGCGTGCACGACGACTTCTTCCTGGCAGGAGGCAACAGCCTCCAGGCCGTTCAGCTGATGTCGGCGATCAACCGCAGGTTCGGGGTCGAGATCGCGCTCGGCGACTTCTTCGTCTCGCCCACCGTGTCCCACCTGGCCGCCACCATCGACACCGTTCGCACGGCACGGCGCGACGACGACGGCGATCCGCTCGATGCGCTGGAGAGCCTGTCCGGGCAGGAAGCCGCCCGGACCGCCGCGCCGGTGGACGACCGCGCCCCGGTGGTGATGCGCGCGGCGGGTCCGGCGCAGGCGATCCTGTTGCATCCTTCAGGCGGTGCGCTGTTCTGCTACATACCGCTGGTCAGGGCGCTGCGCCAGGACATCGGTGTGACCGGTTTCGCCGCCGATCCACGCGACGCCTCCGTGGCTCCGCAGGACGGGATGGCGGCGACCGCCGCCCGGATCGCGCAGTCCCTGATCGAGAGCGGCCTGCCGGAGTCGTGCTGTCTGGCCGGCTGGTCCTACGGCGGTGTGCTCGCCTTCGAAGTCGCCCGGCAGATCGAGCAGAAGACCGGGGAACGACCGCCGGTGGTCCTGCTGGACGCCGCCTACGACGAGGACTCCGTCCCTCTCGACGAGGCGACGGTGCGGCAGCGGTTCGTGCACGACGTCGCCAGGCTCGCGGGAGGCGACGGCCCGAAGGTGCGCGCGGTCCTCGACGACCCGGCCGCCGGCGTGGCCGACGTCAGGGAGACGCTGACGGACGTCGGCGTCGAGCTGGGCCTCAGCGACCAGGAGCTGGCCGCACGCTTCGAGACGTTCCGTTCCTCCGCCCTGTCCATGCAGGCGTACCGCCCGCCGGGCCCGTACGGCGGACCGGTCACCATGCTCACCGCCTCACCTCACATCGCCATGGAAGAGCAGTGGCGGACGGTGTGCACGGGACCGTTCCGGGCCGAAAGCGTGCCCGGCGACCACTACACCCTGTTCGCGGAACCGGCGTTGAGCCGGGTCGTCGCGGCGATCGAAGAAACGCTCGCCACTTGAGGAGACGTACATGCGGTTCGGATTCACCGAGGATCAACAACGGTTCCGGGCGGACGTGCGGAAGGCGCTGCGCTCCGCCGAGGTGCGTACCGCGGCGGCGGAGGCCACCGGCGCGGACGGTGTCGAGCCGGACGCGCGTCCGCTCTACCGTCTGCTCGGAAAGCTGGGCCTGCTCGCCGTGCACTGGCCCGTCGAGTTCGGCGGAGAGGGGCGCCCGCTGACCGATGCCGCGATCGTCGCCGAGGAACTGGTGCGCGCGGGAGTGCCGGACACCTTCCACGTCAACACCATCCAGATCGTCGGCCAGTTCCTGCTGATGGCGGGCAGCGACGAGCAGAAGCGCCGGTATCTGCCCGCGCTGGCCCGCGGTGAGAGCTTCGCCTCTGTGCTCTACACCGAGCCGGAGGCGGGATCGGATCTCGGTGCGCTGCGGGCCGTTGCTGAACCCGACGGCGACGGCTACCGGATCACCGGCACGAAGGTGTTCAGCCTCAAGACACGGTTCGTCGATCTCGGACTGTGCGCCGCCCGTACGACGCCGGGTGCCGGGAAGTACCGGGGTATCAGTCTGTTCCTGGTCGACATGGGCGCTCCTGGCGTGACGGTTTCGGTGATCCCGGGCGTCGGCGACGAGCATTTCCACCGGGTGGGCCTCGACTCGGTTCCGGTGTCGGGCGACAACCTCCTCGGTCCGCGCGACGAGGGGTGGCCACTGCTCAACGAGGCACTGGCCATTGAACGCACCGGCCTCGACTACTACCTCAAGGCGGAGCGCTGGCTCCAGGCGGCGCTGGACGCGCTGATCGAGGGCGGCCCCGACTCTCCGCACGACGACCGCCTCGAACAGATCGGCCGCTGGCACGGCGCGCTGACGGCCGACCACGTCCTCGCCTGGGAGGTCCTCACCGGCCTTGCGTCGGACCAGGTCGACCAGGTCTCCACGGCCGTCGCCAAGTACCACAGCAGCGAACTCGCCCAGAGCATCGCGGCGTGGGCCGCCGACATCCCGAGCCCCGGGCAGCGGGCGACCCGCGCCACAGCGGCCGTGACCCTGGACTCCGCCTACCGGGAGGCGCCGGGGCTCACGCTGTCGGCGGGAACCTCCGAGGTGATGCTCCAGATCATGGCTGCCGCGTTCGACTCCATCGGACAGGAAGAGCACTGACATGGACCTCACCCCCGATCCGCTCGTCACTCCGCTGCGCAAGGCGTTGCGTACGGGCCTTGCCGGCGTCCCCGCCCGGATCGAACTGCACGGCGCACCGGTGGCCGACGGAGCCTCCGGTCCGACCCGGACGGTGCTCGACGCGCTGGGCGCGGCCGGCTTCGAACGGCCGGCCTCCGCCGGCGGCCTCGACCTCGGCCTGACCGCCGGGGTGCTGGTCAGCGAGGAGCTCGGCCGCGCGGCACGCGGAAACTCCTACCGGGCCGACGCGATGGCGGCCGATGTGGGCGGCCCGGCAGGCGCGGCACTGGCCGGACTGGAAGCGCTGCCGGTCGGCAGTGGGATCACCGCGACCCCGCGAGCGGGTGGCTGGGAGCTGACCGGCGCGGCCACGGTCGACGACGTGAGTGCCGGGACGCTTCTGGTGGCCACCAGGACGGGTGGCGAGTCGGTGCTCGTCGCGGTGGAGCGCGGGGCGGCCGGCATCACCACGGAGAGCGGGTGCTGGCCGCCGGTCGTACGCTTCGAGGCCACGCCGGTCACCGCGGCGGACGTGGTCGCGACTCTGGACGACTCGCCCACCGGTCCGCTCACCCGGGCGCGACTGCGACAGGCTGCCTACCTGCTGGGCATCGCCGACGGCGCGCAGCGGATGGCGGTGGGATACGCCGGTTTCCGGCGGCAGTTCGGCACCAGCCTGCGCGATCTGCCCGCGGTCTCGTTCCCGCTGGCGCGAGCCATGGTGGCGTTGCGCGCGACCAGGGCGGCGGTGTACCGGGGTGCCTGGTTGGTCGACTCCGAACCGGACGCCGTCGGCACCGCGCCGCTCATGGCACTGGCGATGGCCTCCGAGACCGCGCGTGACGTGGTGCGGCTGAGCATGCAGAGCTGCGGGGTGCGCGCGATGACGTCGGAACTGGGCCTCCATCGGTACTTCCGGCTGACCGCGGCCGAGTCCGCCCGGTGCGGCGATCCCGCCGCGCTGTGGCGGATGGTCGGAGCCGACCGCATCCGAACGGCCCAGCGCGCTGCGGCCGGCACGGAGCTCCCGGTCCCGGCGACATCCGGGCCGTAGCGGATCAACTGGCACGCAGACCCCCAGGCGCCAGCACCCTCTCGGCGCCGAGGGGCCGGCCGTCCGAGTGGATGAGTCCGGTCCGGTAGGCCAGTGACACGAGCTCGGCGCGGTCGCGGACGCCGAGCTTGGTGCGCACTCGGTAGAGGTGGGTACGGACCGTGGCCTCGCCGATGATCAGCTCGCGGGCCACCTCCTCGGTGGACATACCGCGCGCCACCATCCTGGTCACTTCCCGTTCCCGCGGCGTCAGTTCGGTCACCTCCGGGCACGTCGCGGCCTCCTGGGGCTCCGGCTGCGCACGGAACCAGGTGACCAGGCGCTCCGCGATGTTCGGCGCGAGCATGGTCCGCCCGGCGGCGGCCGCCTGGATCGCGCTGATCAGCTCCTGCGGACTCGCGTCCTTGCCGAGCAGGCAGCTCGCACCGGCGTGCAGCACGTCGCTCACCGTCTTGTCGGCGTCGGAGGCGGTGAACACGACGACATTGGGCGGCTCGTCCTCCTTGCCCAGTCGACGGATCATCTCCAGGCCGGAAATGGTCTGGAGGTTCAGATCCGTGACCACGACATCGGGCCGCGTGGTGCGGACGGAGACGATGGCCTCCATGCCGTTGTCGGTCGTGCCGATCACGTCGATGTCCGGCACCGCGTCGAGAAGGGTCCGCAGACCGTCCGCGATGACAGGCAACTGGTCACATATGAGCACCCGAATAGTCATTGTGTTCCCCCTCGATAAGGATGACGAAGAAGCCTCGCTGTCCCGAACCGGATCGCGGCGCGCGATGGCGCGAGGCACACCCCGGATAGCTTCTGTTCGGCCTCATCGACGTGATGACCAGCAACGCGTATGACGCGAAGGGAGACCGGACGCGGGTCGACCGCCCGGTGCGGTGCCGACTCTCAGCGGTGACTCTTCCGGGTGGCTGGACTGGTGGGCCGCCACCGGTGGTTGCGGCCCACCGGCTCAGCCGTTGCCGTTGTTGTCATCGAGAACGGCACCGCTCGTCGAAACGGCGGAGGCGACGGTTCGCTGCTGGGCCGTCTCCGGCGCGTCGGCGCCGGAGGAGGCCGTGATTCCCCCCAGAAGGACCCCGAGAGCGAGGGCGGAGGCGGCGGCGATAGGGGTGAAGCGCATGAGTGAACTCCTTCGGAAAGACAGGCCGTTTTGACTCCGCTGATGCTCCCGATCCGTCTTCCCTGCCCGTTCCCCTCTGGACACCCGCCCGATCCCCACGCCGTGGGCCGCCCGACGCACCGGGCTCACCGTGCGGTATCCGGCACCTTCATGAGGGAGAAGAGGTTGTCCGCCGCTGAGCGATGCTGCAGGGCCATCTGCGGCTGTCCCTGGGCCTCGGCGGTACGGGCAAGGCCCCACAGCGCGCACGCCTGGTCGTAGCGCAACTCCATCCGGCAGGCGATCTCGTGGGCCAGAAGCTGCTGAGCCTGCGTCGTGTCCAGGTCCCCCAGCGCGTACCGCACGCGCCCGACCGAGAGGTGCACGGTGGCACGGTGGATGTCGTCGATGTTGCTGGTGGCCTTGGCGAGTGCCTGGCCGGCGCTGTCCGCCGCCTCCTCCAGCGCTCCCATGCGCACCAACACGTCGGCCCTGCGGGCGAGCACGAGCGGCAACACCGAGGGCATGCTCATGCGCTGGCATCGTTCCAGCGCGGCGTCGGCCCAGGCGAGCGACTCCTCGAAACGGCCCAGGCGCTCGCTCGCCTGGGAGAGGTTGCTCAGCGCGTCCACGGAGAGCTGTACTTCCTTGATCGAGTCGAAGATGGCCACCGCCCGCTCCGCCGACTCCGCCGCCTCCTCGAACCGCCCGAGCCGCACCTGGACCAGGCTGAGCGTGCTCAGCGACGAGCCGTCGAGCCGGGTGAAGCCGAGCTCCTGCGCAGACGCGTTGGCCTCCTGGCACAGCCGCAGCGCGCGTTCCAGCTCCCCCAGGCTGTTGCACGCCTGTCCCAGCCGAGCCCGGCACTCCGCCTCGCTGTGCACATCCTCCATCTGCCGGGACAGGTCCACGGCTTCCTCCAGCCGGGCGACCGTGTCGCGCAACTGCCCGAGGCGCCACTTGCCCATGGCCAGATTCATCAGGTTCAGCCGGGTCAACGGCCGGTCCCCGAGCTTTCGCGACGCGCTGACACCCTTCTCCAGCGCCGCGTTCGCGCTGACGTCGTAGCCGCGGATGCTGGAGTGGAAGCCCAACTCACGCGGCAGTCGCGCGGCGTGCCACAGCAGTCCCTCGTGATACGCGGCGTCCACCGCCGCCAGGAGGCCGTCGCGGTGTTGGTCGATCCACTGCAACGCCTTGTCCTTGTGGTCGAACTCGGCGCGAATTCGACCCCTTTCATCGCGGGTTCCGAAGCGACGCCGCCCGGGAAACAGCGTGTCGCACGCGCGCTCCGCCGTGTTCAGGTAGTGATCCAGCAGTCGCCGCACCGCCTGCCCGTCCTCCGGCACCTTCTCCCCCTGCGCAACCCGTTGCACGAAGCTGCGCACCAGATCGTGCAGGGCGTACACCCCCGGCTCCCGGGCCTCCAGCAGCCGTACGTCGACCAGTTCCTCCAGCACGTCCTCGGCCGTCAGAACATCGGTGTCCAACAGTGCGGCGGCTTCCTCGGCGTCCAGATAGCGTCCGGGGTGGTGTCCCAGAAGCCGGAAGGCCGTTCGCTGGTCGTGGGGCATGGACTGGTACGACAGCAGCAGCGCGCCCGCGACTCCCCTGCCCTCACTGGTGAGTTCGTCCAGGCGCCGGTCGTGATCCCGCAGCCGTTCGACGAGTCGCTGCACGGTCCAGTGCGGACGGTTCGCCAGCCGGGCGGCGGCGATCCTGACCGCCAGCGGGAGTCCTCCGCACAGCCGCAGCAGCTCACGGGCCGCGTCCATCTCTCTCTCGACGCGTTCGGCACCGAGGGTGTTACGCAGGAGCTGGTGGCTGTCCAGCTCCGGAAGGGCGCCCACGGAAAGCCACTCGACTCCGTCCAGTCCGGTCAGCCGCGGGCGGCTGGTGATCAGGACCAGGCTGTCGGAGGAGCCGGGGATCAGCGCCCGTACCTGCTCGGATGCGGCGGCGTTGTCCAGGACCAGCAGCATGTGACGGCCCCGCATGTAGGACTGCCACCGCGCGGCACGACCCGCCGGCACCGTGGGTATCTCATCGCTGGGGATGCCGGCGGCGGCGAGTAAATCCCCTTGAGCGTGGAACGCGCTGAGCGGCGTCTGGCCCGGCGTGAAGCCGTGCAGGTCGATGAAGAGGCTGCCGTCCGGGTACTGCTCGGCCAGTTCATGGGCGGCACGGATGGCCAGTGCCGTCTTGCCGCCGCCGCCCATGCCGTCGAGCGCCAGGACCGTCGGTGCCCCCTCCGGGGCACGTCTGGCCGCCTCGCAGACCCACTGCAGCTCGGAGCTGCGGCCCGAGAAGTCGGGCACGTCGAACGGCAGCGCGTGCGGAGCCTCGGTCACCTGGTGCGGGACACGGGACGCGGAGCGCTCCGGACGGGTGAGCGACGGGTCCTGGCGCAGGATGCGTTCGTGCAGCCCGGTCAGCTCCACGCCGGGGTCGATGCCCAGTTCGTCCACGAGGTGACCGCGGGCGCGGGCGAACTCGTCGAGCGCGGCGACTTGTTGCCCGGAGTGGTAGAGGGCGAGCATCAACCGGCTGCGCAGCGTCTCTCGCAGCGGATGCTCGTCGACGAGGGCTCGCAGCTCGCCCGTGATCTCGGCTGCCTCACCCGCGTCGATGCACAGCTCGTAGAGCTGTTCGGCGGCGGTGAGCCGTTGTTCCTCCAGGGCCGTCGAGGCTGCGTCGACCACACGGCCGCCGGAGCCGGCCAGCACCGGTCCTCGCCACAGGGCCAGCGCCTCACGTAACTGTTCGGCGGCCCGCTCCGTCTCCCCCGCGTCCAGTGAGGTCCTCGCCTGTCGCAGCAGCTTCTGGTAGCGCAGCAGATCGAGTTGCTCTGGGGCGACGACCGCGCGGTATCCGGGCCCGTCGGTGACGATGATGTCGGGGCCGTGCGGGATGCGGCTGCGCAGCTTGGCCACCGTCTTGCGCACCTGGTGCTCGGCGCTGTCGGGCGGTTCTTCGTTCCAGGCGGCCATGACCAGCCGGGAGATGGGCACGACGCGCCCGGGCTCCAGGAGCAGTGTCACCAGGACACGTCGTTGCAGATCCCCGTTCAACGGTATGAGAGCGCTGCCGCTACGAACCTCCAGAGATCCCAGGACGGCGAATTGCGGTTGAGGACTTATGTCGTCTTCAACCTGTCTCGATGTCACGGCCCGCACCCTGACCTCCCCCGCCAGTGATGAAGTGGGACACACCTCCTCGCGAGAGTAGATCACTTCTTGGAGAACATGCACCAGATATTGTTCACTTCCGAGCCCCGTCCTCGTGCCTTCGACTGCTTCAGAAGGAGAACGCAACTATCCGGCGCGCGTCATCGGGCGGTCGGCCGGATTTCGGCGACAAGATCCTTTCGCGCGTTGGAGATCCGTTCGCGAGTGAGTTCCGGTGTGTCACCCTCGACGACCACATAGGCACGCCGGGCGCGCGGGTCGCCGACGGGAGGGATCCGGTCACCGACGGTGTACGGGAAGCGGGCTCCGCGAACCCACGGGGTCACGGCGATGTCCTCCGTGCCGGTGTACGTCTCCAGCCGCCCTTCGGGCAGCAGGAAGAAACCGACCTCCGCGTACTGATAAGCACGAGGCACGACCGGGCGGCTGCCCAGAAGACCCGTGAAGACCGCCGCCTCCAGGTCGAACCCGCGCGCGATCTCGACCAGCAGGGGGATACGGTCGGCGCCCAGCTGCGCTCGGCAGGACACGATCCGCGGCCCGTGGGGCAGCAAGGCCACCTGCGTGTGGGCCGGACCGGAACGGTATCCACTCGCCGTCAGCCGCTCCTCGACCACCGCCCCGATGAACTTTTGTTCATCGTCGGTCAACGGCGCCGGATGGAGGTAGCCCGTCACGAGGAAGTGCGGTGGCCCCGTGGTGCGTTGAGCCGTCATGCCCACCACGTGGTGAGTCCCGTTCACGGTCAGCGTCTCGACGCTCACTCTGGGGACGTCTGCGGGAACCGGGTCAGCGCCTTCATCGGCCTGGAGGCGTTCGTACACCGCTGGGGGGTTCGGAGACAGGCCCAGCCGCCAGGCTTCCTGGACCACCGGCTGGACGGTGTCGCCGTGTCCGCAGTGCAGTACCGCGTCGATGCCATGACGCCGCGCGGTCCGCGTGACGGTCTCGCGCAGCCCGGCCACGTCGGCGAAATCGGTGAGCAGCAGCTGTTCGGAGACCTCTTCGACGCGCGGCGCGAAGTCGGCCTCGAGCTGCGACGGATCCCATATCGACCAGATACGGAACCCCAACTCGGCGCCCTTTCTCATGACTTGGTGATTCGGCATCACCAGAAGCAGCCTGAACTGCGAGCTCCTCGGGGTGTGTGCACACATGGACGCCACTGTGTATTGCGGTCTTCCCGCCCTGTTCCCCTTCCCTTCCCCACTAGGCGACCTCACCCGCCGACAGCTCAAGCGCCCCATGACGGTTCTTGGCCGGGCGAGGCCACGATGGCATCTGACCAAGAAGGCGGCAGCCGACACCGCAAGAGCGTCACGATGCCGTGACGCACAACGAACAGGAGCCATTGAAGGACGGAATGGACGGCGGAAGGCCGGACCACTCCTTCCGGAGCGGCTTCCCCCGGCCCGGGATCCGCTCTGACGATGTGGGACCCAGGGATCACCTGGGTCCCCTGTGCGGCGAGGGACTCCTGCGCAAGGACTGACATTCTCGCTCTCCTCGGACCCGGACATCAGTTCACCCTTGGGACCCTTCCACAGAGTCCAGACGGCCGGCCCGATCCCGACGTCCAGGACCGCAATGGCATTGCCGGAAGAAGCTTCGACATGCAATCGCATGGCCCGCTGGCGGACTTGCAGGAATACGGCACCGATCTACTACGCAATTCAACGGCTGAACGAGGAGGACACTCGCACACCATGCGCGAGCGTACGAATAGTCGATGCCACCGTGTTCGGCTTCTGACAAGCAGGAGACGTCAATATAGCGGCGGATCCCCGGTTACGGAGCCCGCGACAGTTACGGAGCCCGCGTCTCCGCCTTATACCTCACCCGTGAAATTCGTCTGGCCATGAGGGTGGCCGGTCGGTGTAGCGGGTCCACGCCGGGGCGGAGGGCGGCGTGACAGGTGGCCTGCACGCCGCGAACCGCTTCGCCTCCGGTGGCGGTCATGGCCGACGGCGGCCCCTGAACGGCTGGAGCCGGTCCGGGTGTCGACCTGGGCCCCGCTTTGATGCGTTCAAATCGACTGCCACGAGCGGGTGTAGCGCGAGCGCACCCGCCGTCGCCAGGCAGCCGGGCAGCCGGGCAGCCGGGCACGATGACGAGGTCCGCGCCGCGCAGGGATTCCCAGTGGAGTTCGAGAAGACATGGCGCGTAGTCGGCCAGCAGCTACGGCACTTCGCGACTACTTCCGTAGTAGCGCTCGCCGGACCTCACTGTCGTCCAGCCGGAAGTCCCCGGTCAGATCGATGACCGCGACAGGTGTTCGAGATCCACTCGAGAGTGGCACCGGCGGGGCTCGGGCCGGGGTAAGCGAGATGCGTAGCCGCAGCGGAGGAAAGTCAACGCAATGCGTCCTTGCGGGTGAACTTGTCGCGGACGCGCAGGGTGTCGGCTTGTCCGTAGCGTCCCTCGTACTTGCCGGCAGGACCGGCGCAAGTCGCACCGACCCCACCGGGGATGCCACGCCGACGCTATAGAGAACCTGGCGGTGAGATGTCCGAAAACCAGCGGAGCAGTGCCGCTATGTCACTACGATGCTGCCGAGCCAAGAGGTCTAGTCAAGGACATGCCGTTGTACACCCTGTGAGACCTCCCGAGCGCCAATTCGTCGCGCGTCGCGCATAAGCGCCGCGCTCCTTTCTGCTGCGGATTTCTCACTGAAACAGGTGTACTTCTGTGCTCGAAAACTGGGTGGTCGTCCCCACCTCCCTGCCGAAGGTTCTCCGCCGTTGCCACGCGTGCGCGTCCGAGACCTACCGGGCGAACGGCAAATTTCGCATCAACGCAAACCACAAGCTCCTCGACGCCTGGCTCCTCGTGCTCTGTACCGCCTGCGGGGAAACCGCAAAACTCACGGTCTTCGAGCGAATGAACGTGCGATCCGTACGACCCGAGATGCTGGACCGGATGCACGACAACGACCCCCGTCTTGCGGCTGAGTTGCTCCAGGACCCGGTCGTACGGCGCCGCAATCGCGTCGCCCTCGACTGGGACGACGCCTGGCGCCTCGACACCGGCGGCTCGGATCACCCGGACCGCGAGGTGATCGACGTCTCGGTCCGCTTCGCGGCACAGATCCCTGTCCGCCCGGTGCGACTGATCGCTGAAGGCTGCGGCCTTTCGCGGTCCGGGGTCGAGAAACTGATCGCCGACGGGAAGCTCGTCTCAACAGCCCGGCTGAGCGGCAAACTCTCCAGCGACTTCACCTTCACTCTCAGGCGCTGAGCCCTCTCAGGGACCAAGGGCCTGTCCAGCAAGATCCGCCGAACAGGCCCTGAGAGGCCGGCGATTCGCGCCCGCGACAAGATCATTCACCAGGACGCATCACGCCTGCTGCCGGTGGGATGACCTTCGGTTAGCCGGTCTTGCTGTTGCCGTCCGGCTCGGGCCACGGCCAACACACGACGGCGCGCGACAACGAGGGTGCCGACGACGACACTGGCCTTCGCCAATCCACGAGTGGCGCCGGCGCCAGTGTGGGCGGTGCGGACGGGATGCCGCTGAGCTCGTGCGTCGGCCAGTATCCAGCCCCTCAAGGCACAACACGCGGCACGGCAACGCGGTGCGCCGGCCGCCGCGATCGGCGACGCCGGCCCCAAGCCGAACTTCGCCGAGGGTCCGGAAAGTCAGCCCTGGGGCGTACCTCAATCACCCGGCAGGACTGACACAACCAGGCAGGTGACGCCCCATCAGGACGAGAGCGAAGTGAGCGCCCCGAGCGTCAGAACCTCGCCCGCAACACCCACACCCCACAGGACGCTCACGCGCAAAACCACAGATCAGGCGCCCTTTGAGGCCCGCTCAAGGATGACCACGCACTCCACATGATGCGTCATCGGAAACAGATCGAACGCCCGCATCCGGCGCGGTGCGTAACCCGCCTCGGCGAAGTACTTCAGGTCGCGGGCCAGGGCTGCCGGGTCGCAGGCCACGTAGGCGATGCGGCGGGGGGTGAGGGCGGCGAGGTGGGTGACGGTTTTCTTGCCGGCGCCGGCGCGGGGCGGGTCGAGGACGATGAGGTCGACGTCGGTGATGCCGGTGCGGGGGAGGATCGCGTCGACCTTGCCGTGTTCGATGCGGACGCGGTCGAGGTCCTGGAGGTTGTGGCGGGCGTCCTCGACAGCACGCTTGCCGGATTCGATGCCGAGGACGGCGCCCTTGTCGCCGACGCGTTCGGCGAGTGCGCCGGCGAAGAGGCCGACGCCGCAGTAGAGGTCGAGGGCCATATCGCCCTTCTTCGGCATCAGGCCCTGCATGACGGCCTCGACGAGGAGGTCGGCTGCCTTCGGGTGGACCTGCCAGAAGCCGCCGTTGCCGACGCGCCAGGTGCGGTCGGCGGCGCGTTCGCGGACGAAGGGGCGGCCGTGGACGCGGTGGACCTGTTCGTCCTTCTCGCCGATGCGCAGGACGGAGACGGGCTTGTCGAGCTCGACGATCGGGAGGCGGCCGCCGGGCTTGGGGGTGAGGATGACCTGGCGGTCGTGGGAGCCGGTGGCGGCGATCGCCTCGACGGTGGCGATCTGCGGCCACTCGCGCTGCTCGATGCCCAGTTCGGAGACCTCGGGCGCGGCGATCATGCAGTGGTCGACCGGCTGGACGTCGTGGGAGCGGTGCTTGCGCAGGCCGGCGCGGCCCTCGTCATCGATGGCGTACTGGACGCGGGTGCGCCAGGCCGGCACCTCGCCCTTGGCGACCTTGTCGCCCGGGGCCGGTTCGACGGTGCCGTCCCAGCGGGCGTCCTCCGGGGAGAGGCCGGCCAGTCGCTCCAGCTGCTCGGCGATGACGGAGCCCTTGAAGCGGCGCTGGGCGCCGGGCGCCGCGTGCTGCCAGTCGCAGCCGCCGCACTTGCCGGGGCCGGAGAACGGGCAGGGCGCCTCGACGCGGTCCTTGGAGGCGGTGTGGATCTCCACGGCGTCGGCGCGCAGGAAGCGGGCGCCCTCCTCGCCGTCGGTGATCCGGGCGGTGACGCGCTCGCCGGGGAGGGTGTGCCGGACGAAAAGGACCTGCCCCTCGTCGGTGCGGGCGATGCAGTGGCCGCCGTGGGCGACCGGTCCGACCTCGACCTCGTACTCCTCGCCGACCAGCGACTTCTTCGGTTCTGTCTGCATGGCGGCGGAGCTCCTGAGGTGGGGTGGTGCGGCGGGGCCGCTACCGGGGTACGGCGGGACAACAGCCTTCAAGTCTACGTGCCGTTGTCCGGTGCCCGCGCCGTGCGGCGGGAGCCGGGTCGGGGGCGGTCGGCGACAGGCCGGGAACGTCTCAGCGGCGGGCGCCGGGAGGGCGCCCGCCGCTGACGGGGACATGCGGCCGCCGCTTCGTAAGCGGCGACATGGGCCGCTGCCGAGGGGCGCGGCCGTGTGGCGGCTACTTCTTCGTGGCCGCCTTCTCCTTCTTCGGCTGGGTGACCGGCCCACGGCGCACCGCACCCGGAGCGTTCCACTCCGCACGCTTGCGGGCCCGCTTCTTGGCGGCTTCGGAGGAGTCCAGCTGCCAGGGCACGGAGGTCACCATCACACCGGGGGTGAACAGCAGCCGGCCCTTCAGTCGCAGGGCGCTCTGGTTGTGCAGGAGGTGTTCGTACCAGTGGCCGACGACGTATTCGGGGATGTAGACGGAGACGACGTCGCGCGGGCTCTCCCGGCGCAGCGACTTGACGTAGTCGATGATCGGCCGGGTGATCTCGCGGTAGGGGGAGGCGAGGACCTTGAGGGGGACCTCCATGCCGCGGCGTTCCCACTCGGCGCGCAGCGCCTTGGTGTCGGCCTGGTCGACGTCCACGCTGACCGCTTCGAGGGTGTCCGAGCGCATCAGCTTGGCGTAGTTCACTGCCCGCAGGGTGGGCTTGTGGACCTTGGAGACCAGGACGATGGAGTGCACCCGGGAGGGACGTACGACCTCGTCGGCGGTGTCCTCGGCGGCGATCTCGTCGGAGACCCGGTCGTAGTGCCGACGAATGGCGCTCATCGTGACGAAGAAGATGACCATGCCGAGCAGGGCCACCCAGGCGCCGTGGGTGAACTTCGTCAGCAGGACGACGACGAGGACCAGAGCGGTGAAGGTGGCGCCGAAGGCGTTGATGGCGCGCGAGCGGTGCATACGGCGGCGCTTGGCCGGGTCCTTCTCGGTCAGCAGGTGGCGGTTCCAGTGACGGACCATGCCGATCTGGCTGAGGGTGAAGGAGACGAAGACGCCGACGATGTAGAGCTGGATCAGCCGGGTCGAGTCCGCGCCGTAGATGTAGACGAGGACGGCGGCGGCGCCGGCCAACAGCACGATGCCGTTGGAGAAGGCCAGCCGGTCGCCGCGGGTGTGCAGCTGGCGCGGCAGGTAGCGGTCCTGGGCCAGGATCGAGCCGAGCAGCGGGAAGCCGTTGTACGCGGTGTTCGCGGCCAGGAACAGCACGAGCGCGGTGGCAGCGGCCAGGACCACGAAGAGGAACGAGCCGCTGCCGAAGACCGCGGCCGCGACCTGGGAGATCACCGGGTCCTGGGTGAAGCCTGCGCCGACGGGGGTGCCGTTGTGCAGCAGGTCCTTGGCCGGGCTCTCGGCCATCTTCACGTCGGTGGCCATGGCCAGGCCGATGATGCCGCAGAACATCGTGACGGCCAGGCCGCCCATGAGCGCGAGGGTGGTCGCGGCGTTCTTCGACTTCGGCTTGCGGAAGGCGGGGACGCCGTTGCTGATGGCCTCGACGCCGGTGAGAGCGGCACAGCCGGAGGAGAACGCCCGCAGCAGCAGGAAGACCAACGCGAAGCCGGCCAGACCGCCCTGTTCGGCGTGGATGGTGTAGTCGGCGGTGGGGGCCTTCATCGTGTCGCCCATGACCAGGCCGCGGATCGCGCCCCACATGATCATGATGAAGACGCCGGCGACGAACACATACGTCGGGATCGCGAAGAGCTTGCCCGACTCCTTGACGCCCCGCAGGTTCATCAAGGTCAGCAGGACGATCGTGCCGACCGCGCAGAGCGTCTTGTGCTCGACGACGAAGGGGATCGCCGAGCCGAGGTTCTCCACTCCGGAGGAGATGGAGACGGCGACGGTCAGTACGTAGTCGACCAGCAGGGCGCTGGCCACGGTGAGGCCGGCCTTGGGGCCGAGGTTGGTGTTGGCGACCTCGTAGTCGCCGCCACCGCTGGGGTAGGCGTGCACGTTCTGCCGGTACGACGCCACGACGGTGAACATCAGCACGACGACCGCGACCGCGATCCAGGGGCTGAAGTGGTACGCCGACACACCCGCAACGGACAGGACGAGCAGCACCTCGCCCGGCGCGTAGGCCACGGAGGAGAGCGGGTCGGAGGCGAAAACGGGGAGGGCGATGCGCTTGGGAAGAAGGGTCTCCCCCAGCTTGTCGCTGCGCAGCGCGCGCCCGATCAGGATCCGTTTGGGCACGTCGGTCAGTTTGGACACGCAGAGGATGCTAAGCCTTCGTCAAGGTCGACGCCCACCCGCCACCCGCATGGGGGTCGGAGCAGCGTGGGGGCGTACATCGGGCCTGCTCCGCGCCCACGGGAGCCCCCCAACCTGCACACGATCAGCACGTCGTTCCCGCATGGCACCCCACCCTGCCGGGAGGGACGGGTCCGGGCCGGGCCCGGCGGACGACGTGGCGTTTTTCACGCGGAGCCCCGAAGGTGCAGCTCAGCGGCGGATCACCACCCCGGCGGCCCGGCCGGTCGGGGTGTCGGCGGGCACACCCTCACCCCCGTCGAGGGTGTGCCCGCGGACGCCTCCGATGCCGGCCGGGAGCCGGTGTCGGCGACGATCAGCAGCACGGAACGGAACGGTGCCGCTCGCAGGCCGACACGGCCAAAGGTGCCTGGTCCGTGGCGGTCATACAGCGGCTGTACCGCCGATGACGTGCTGCTTTGTCGATGTGCTGATCCTGCCGGTGCGGTGGGGGCGCGCGCATTGCAAGAACCCGGCAGTCTTAACGCACCTTTGATGTCCTGCTCCCGACGCACAGGTCCGCGGCCTCGCCGTCCCGCCGGCCACACCGGTATCGCCGCGGGCCCGGCGCACCGACCCAGCGGCGCCCGCCTCCCCCGCCGCCCTAGAGCGGCTTGTCGGGCCAGCCGAGCAGCCGCGCGCCCAGCGCCGCGGTCTCCAGGGTGAAGCGCTGCAATCCGTCGGCCGGGTCGTAACCCGTGAGGATCTTGATGCGGTCCAGGCGGTAGGAAAGGGTGCGCACGCTCACCTTGAGCCGGCGGGCCGCCTCGGCGTTGACGTAGCCGGCCGCCGCGCACGCGCGCAGCGTCTCCAGCAGCGGCCCCGCCCCGCCGCGGCTCCGGGTCAGGGGCTCCAGCACGGTCCGTACGAGATCGGCCATGGCGGCGCGGTCACGCAGCAGCACAGGGAAGACCAGCAGATCCGCTGCGCGCAGCACCGGCTCGGTCAGCTCCAGCTGCTCGGCCAGTTCCAGGGCGGACAGTGCCTCTTCATAGGAGCGCACCACACCCCCGGCACCGGAATGCGGCCTGCCGATGGCCACCCGCCCGGCGCCCGGCTGCCGCCCGTCGACGCGCTGCGCGCCGGCGGCGAAGGCGTCCAGGACGCTGCGCTCGCTGCTAGCGCCGACGCAGATCAGCCGTCCTCCCTTCGTGGTGATCAGCACATCGCGGTCGCCGAAGCGGCCGATGAGTTCGCGCTCGACCCGCCGGGCGACGGGGTGGACGTCGTCGAACGGCTCGTCGCCCTCGGCGACCGCGACGGCGTGCTCATGGGCAAGCCGCAGTCCGAACCGTTCCGCACGCTCGGCCAGCCGGCCCAGGTCGCTGCGCCCGTACAGCAGATCGTCGACGAACTCGCGCCGGGCGGCCTCCTCCTGACGCACCGCCAGCCGTTGCGCGCGCTCGTGGCCCTCGCCGAGTGCCGCGATGGCCGCGTCGACGGCGCCCAGCACCGCGTCGCCGGTCCTGACGTGATCGGCGACGCCGGACGCCCGCGCGACGCCCGGCAGGGTGCCCCACGCCCGGCGGGTCTCCCCCAGGAACAGGCCGACCAGTTCGCGCAGGCCGTGGCCGGCCTCGGCCGCGCGCTCGCCCAGGTCGCGCAGGGCGTCGAGTTCGGGGCGGCGCGGCAGACGGCCGGTCAGGGAGACCTCGCCGAGGAGCGCGGCGTACCCGTCGACGAAGTCGGCGGGGAGGGGGGCGGCGGAGGCGCTGTGTCGGTTCATCGGACGCCGCCGCACACCGCAAACGCACCGACCGTCCGCGGCGACCGCCGCAACAGCCGAAGCCGCTCTCCGCCGTTCACGCCCACCACGTCGCGCACTCCTCGCACCCTGGAATTGCCGGGTCCCGGCCACCGGGACGGGGTCAATCCTGCCGGATCCCGGCAGTGTGCGGACGCCGGGCCAGCAGATCGCCCAGACCCTGGCGGGTCGCGGCCAGCAGAACGCGGTCCTGTGGGCGCAGGATGTAGTCGTCCCCCAGCTCGTGGACGAGGCGCGCGGGTTCGCGCTCCTTGCCCTGCGGCGGCGGTGCGGCGGCGGTGTTCGGCGCCGGTTCGTCGGGCGCCGAGTTGTCGACGGCCAGCACCCTCAGTCGTCCGGGGCGGAGCACCTGAGCGATGGTGCGGCCCTCAAGGGCTCGCTGGCCGCGCACTTCGACACGGGCGACCAGCAGCACCCGGCGCTCGACGGGGATCGCACCGAGGATCTGACGGCCCATCATGGCGCCGGCGAAGGCGGGCGCGGCCAGGAAGGAGACGCTGCGACTGCGGGTCAACGCCCCGGGGTGCGCGGCGCGCAGCGTGCGGTAGACGGCGGTGGCGAAGCGGTCGTCGAACAGCCGCAGCGTCACCCGCAGCCGGGGCTTGACCGACCGCGCGTACAGGGCGGCCTCCAGGTTCGTGGTGTCCTCGCTGGTCAGGGCGAGCAGTGTCCGTGCCCGGTCGACCTTGGCGGCCTCCAGGACACCTTCTTGGGTGACGTCCCCCAGGACCGTCGGCACTCGCAGCCGGCGGGCCAGTGCGACGCCCCGCGCCTCGGGGTCGGACTCGACGCAGACCACCGGGATGCCCATCTCGTGCAGCCGGGCCAGTACGCGGGTGCCGACCTTGCCGAGTCCGAGCAGCACCACATGCCCCGTCAGGCCGCGCGGGGGGCGACGCAGCGCGGAGGCGCTGCGGAAGGTGCCGAGCCCCTCGAACGCCGCCGCGACCAGCACCGGCAGGAGCAGCAGCCCGGTCAGGCCGGACAGGAGTTGCAGCACCTTGCGTGCGGGTGAATCGCCGATCGCGGGGTCGTTGATGCCGAAGAGGTCGAGCAGGGAGAGATAGGCGGCGTGCACCGGGTCGTCGCCTGTGGTCAGGGAAGAGGCGACGGCAAGCGCCAGCACCGCGCCGATGACGCCGCCCAGCGACCAGCGCAGCCGGCGGGAGAATAACGAGGTGAGTGGGGCTCCGCGCCCCCGAAGACCGCCGGGACGCACCGGGCGGCCGGTGTAGGAAACGGTCTCCAGGACGACGGTGCCGCAGCCCTCGGCGGCCGCGATCGCCGCGTCGTCCGGCAGCAGTACGGGCCCCTCGTCACCGGCGGCGGGGCTCGGCACCTCCGCCGGGTCGGTGGCCGAGGCGGAGAGCAGCGCCAGGGTGCACAGTCCGGGCTCACCGGGCCGGCCCGGCGGCACCGGCATCCGCTCCACGGCCCGCAGCATCAGGCCGTCCGCCTCGATGACCTTGCTGGTGCCGGCGACGGCGGTGGCCGCCAGTGCCGGGGCGACGGTGTCGGCGTCGGAGAGCACCGTGGTGGAGGCATCGACGCTCTCGGCGTCGTCGGTGCCGAGAGCCGCGACGGCCGCCGCCTGGTCGAGCAGTTCCTCTAGGTGCTGGCCCAGTTTGCGGTTGTAGAGCCGGATGACCAGACGCAGGCGGGGGTTGAGACGGCGGGCGCGCAGCGCGGCGTGAATATTGGTCTCGTCGTCGTCGTAGACGAGTGCCAGCGCGCCCGCCTCGGGGACGCCGGCCGCCATCAGCGCGGCGTCGTCGGCCTCCGCCGCCTCCAGGATCCGCAGCGCTTCCTCGGGCGGCTCGCCGTCGTCCGCGTCCGCCTCGGCCGCCAGCGGCGAGGTACGGGCCATCGCCGCCGACACCCGGCCGATCAGCGCGGTGGCTCTGCCCAGTCCGCCGCGCGCCGGTGGCGGGATGCGTGGCCGGTGCGGCTCCCGTGCCGAGGGCACGACGAGGGTCACCCGTTCGCGGTAGAGGTCGCGGAGTTCGGCGGCGAGCCGGTGCGCGAGCGCATCGTCACCGCAAATCACCATGTGCGGGGCGGGAGAGCCCTGTTGGGGCTGCTGAGGCAGGTTGGGCACACCTCGTAGCGTGCCTTACCGGCGCACGGCGGCGCAGCCCGGCGCGGGAGAAGCCAGCAGCGCCCCGGCCGACCGCACCCGACGAGCGCCGACCGCGCCCCCTACCAGGGACGGCAATACAGCTACGGTTGTACCGGACCGCGGTGCACCCAACCCGCCCGTTGACGCACCAGGTCACTGTCGCGAGCCGTAGCTTCGTGTCGCCGGTACTGGGAGAAGAAAGTAGTGAGCAGGGTGTTTGTGCAGGTCAGCGCGCTAGTCCAGGGCACGGGGTAATCAGCATGCACATCGTCATCATGGGGTGCGGTCGCGTGGGCTCCGCGCTCGCGCAGACCCTGGAGAGCCAGGGGCACACCATCGCGGTGGTCGACCAGGACCCGACCGCGTTCCGCCGCCTGGGCTCGTCCTTCGGTGGCCGCCGGGTGACCGGCGTCGGCTTCGACCAGGACACGCTGCGTGAGGCGGGCATCGAGGAGGCGGGCGCCTTCGCCGCCGTCTCCAGCGGCGACAACTCCAACATCATCGCCGCCCGGGTGGCCCGCGAGATGTTCGGCGTGGAGAACGTCGCGGCCCGGATCTACGACCCGCGCCGCGCCGAGGTCTACCAGCGCCTCGGCATCCCCACCGTCGCCACCGTCCGCTGGACGGCCGACCAGATGCTGCGCCGGCTGCTGCCGTCGGGTGCCGAGCCGCTGTGGCGGGACCCCAGCGGCGCCGTCCAGCTCGCCGAGGTGCACACCTCGCCGGCCTGGGTCGGGCACAAGATCAGCACGCTGCAGGAGGAGACCGGCGTCCGCGTCGCCTTCCTCACCCGGCTGGGCGAGGCGACGCTGCCCACCTCGCAGACGGTGCTGCAGGAAGGCGATCTGGTGCACGTGATGATGCGCACCGACGACGTCGAGACGGTCGAAGCGGCATTCGCCGAAGGTCCTGAGGAGGCGCACGCATGAGGGTCGCGATTGCGGGCGCGGGTGCGGTGGGTCGTTCCATCGCCGGCGAGCTCCTGGAGAACGGTCACGAGATCCTGCTCATCGACAAGGCGCCGACCGCCATCTCGGTCGAGCGGGTGCCGCTCGCGGAGTGGCTGCTGGCCGACGCCTGCGAGATCACCTCGCTCGACGAGGCGGCCTTGCAGCGCTGCAACGTCGTCATCGCGGCGACCGGCGACGACAAGGTCAACCTCGTCGTCTCGCTGCTGGCGAAGACCGAGTACGGCGTGCCGCGGGTGGTCGCCCGCGTCAACAACCCGAAGAACGAGTGGCTGTTCAACGAGGCCTGGGGCGTCGATGTCGCGGTCTCCACGCCGCGCCTGATGTCGGCCCTGGTCGAGGAGGCGGTGAGCGTCGGCGACCTCGTCCGGCTGCTGCGCTTCAGCCACGGCGACGCCAACCTCGTCGAGCTCACGCTGCCCCCTGAGGCGGCTCTGGCGGGGACCCGCGTCGGCGATGTGGAGTGGCCCGTGGACACCTCGCTGGTCACGATCATCCGTGGTACGCGGGTGCTCACGCCCAACAAGGAGGACGCGCTGGAGGCGGGCGACGAGCTGCTGTTCGTCGCGGCCCAGTCGCGTGAGGAGCAGCTGGAGGACCTGCTGTCGATGCGCCGCGAGGACGCCTCGGACTGAGTCCGCGCCGAAACGGCCGAGGCCCCTGGGACCAGTGGTCCCAGGGGCCTCGTGCGTGGCGACGAGCGCGGCGAAGGCGGCCCGGCGGTGGCCGGACGCCTCAGCGGCGGTGGCGCGGACCCTCCGCCGGCCGCTCGGCGACCGCCTCGGGCGTGATGCCCTGCGACAGGTCGTCAGCGACCCGGCTCAGCACCTTGCGCTCCTCCTCGGCCTGCTCCGCCTCCTTCTCCTTCGCCTCCATCTCCGCGAACACGTCGATGGGCGGCGGCGCCTTCGCCAGGAAGACCCAGGTGAGGTACACCGCGAGCAGGAACGGTGGAATCTTGAGCGCGATCAGCACCCAGCCCAGCTGAGAGGTGTTCGCCCACCAGTACAGCGGGAAGAGGATCGCGCACTTGGCGAGGAGGATCAGGCCCCACGCCCAGCTGGCCTTGGCGTACGCCTTCTTCCGGCCGGGATTGCGGGTCCGCCAGGAGAGGTTCTCCTTGAAGACCGGGCCCAGGATCAGGCCGATCAGCGGGACGCCCGCGAGCGTGGTCAGTATGTAGGCGAGGGCCAGGCCGAGCGTGTAGAGCATGCCCGGCAGGTAGAAGTCCTTGGCGTTGCCGGTCATCATCGCGAAGACCACGCCGAAGGCGACCCCGAAAACACCGCTGAAGGCGTGCTTGACGGTGTCCTTGCGGACCAGCCGTACCGCCGCCATCACCAGCGCGACGGCCAGCGCCGCGATCGCCGAGAGGTGCAGGTCCTTGTTGATCGTGTAGATCGTGACGAACAGCAGGCCGGGGAGAACGGTCTCCACCATGCCGCGTACGCCACCGAACGCTTCGAAGAGCGCCGCCTCGGTGACGGCTCTGCCGTCGGCGTCCTCGCCCGCGCCGGAGGCGGGCGGAGTGGACGAATGATCTGCGGAAGCGTCAGTGGTCGGTCGGTCGTGAGACGTCACCGGCTACTCCTGTCCGAGCGGTCGGAGTTCGTACTTCGGGTTGAAAAGCACCCGGCGCCCGTGGCTCATGGAGACCCGGCCCGAGGCGATGAGCTTACGTCCCGGCTCTATCCCGACGATGGAGCGGCGTCCGAGCCACACCACGTCGAGGGCGGCGGAGCCGTCGAACAGCTCCGCCTCCAGCGCGGGCACACCGGCGCGCGGCCGCAGCGTCACATGCCGCAGAGTGCCGGTGACCTTGACTATCTGGCGATCGTCGCAGTCGCAGATACGGGTACACCCCGTCGCCTGCGTGTCCTGCTGCAGCTCAGCGCTCTGCAGCTCCTCCTCGGAGGAGGACAGCCTGTCGAGCATCCGGCGGAAGCGACCGGCCGGCTTCTCGGATCGGGTCCCAGCACTCATAACCCCAGCGTACCGGTGCGCCCGCTGGTCCATCACTGTCCGCACACCTCCTCCCCAGCGCCGCGCCCGTCCTCCGCACGGGCGTCACCCGTCGGCGACGTCACTGCTCGAACCGGTAGCCCATCCCCGGCTCGGTGAGGAAGTGCCGGGGGTGCGAGGGGTCGCTCTCCAGTTTGCGGCGGAGCTGGGCCATGTAGACCCGCAGATAGTTGGTCTCGGTGCCGTACGAGGGGCCCCAGACCTCCTGGAGCAGCTGCTTCTGGCTGACCAGGCGGCCCGCGTTGCGCACCAGGACCTCCAGCAGATGCCACTCGGTGGGCGTCAGCCGGATGTCCCGGCCGTCGCGGTTGGCCTTCTTCGCGGCGAGGTCGACGGTGAACCCCTCGGTCTCCACGATCACGTCGTCCCCGGCGGGCCCGGCCGGCTCGGCCCTGCGTACGGCCGCCCTCAGCCGCGCGAGCAGCTCGTCCATCCCGAAGGGCTTGGTGACGTAGTCGTCCGCCCCCGCGTCCAGCGCCTCCACCTTCTCGTCGGAGGTCTGCCGGGCGGACAGCACCAGGATCGGCACCCGTGTCCAGCCCCGCAGCCCCTTGATCACCTCGACGCCGTCCATGTCCGGCAGACCGAGGTCGAGGACGATGACGTCGGGATGGCGCGCGGCGGCCAGCTTGAGGGCGGTGGCCCCGTCCGGGGCCGCGTCCACCTCGTACTTGCGCGCCTTCAGGTTGATCACGAGGGCGCGGACGATCTGCGGCTCGTCATCGACCACAAGCACCCGGTTCACTGGCGTTCTCCTCGTGGGGTCGGTTCCCGCCGGTCGGTGCCTGCGGGGTGTGGGGTGGGGCCGGGTACGACGGCCGGGATCATGTGATGGCCTGCGCCGGAAGGGCGGCCGGGGCCGCCGACGGGCCGGCCGCCGCGCGCAGCGTCAGGACCATCGTCATCCCGCCGCCCGGGGTGTCCTCGGCGGCGAGGGTGCCGCCCATCGCCTCCGCGAAACCGCGGGCGACGGCCAGGCCAAGGCCCACACCCGCCCCGCGAGGCGCGTCACCGTAGCGCTGGAACGGCTCGAAGATCCGGTCCTTGGCGCTGTCGGGGACGCCCGGCCCGCGGTCCGCGATCCGCAGCTCGACGCGGTCACCCAGCGCACTGGCCGCGACCAGCACCGCCGCGCCCTCCGGGCTGTACTTCACGGCGTTCTCGACGAGATTGGCGACCGCGCGCTCCAGGAGCCCCGGGTCGACCGCGACGATCGGCAGTTCCTCGGGGATGTCGAGCGTGACACTGCCTTCCGGGACGCCGCCCAGCGCCATCGGCACCACCTCGTCGAGGTCCGTTTCGCGGATCAGCGGTGTGACCGTGCCGGTCTGCAGGCGTGACATGTCCAGGAGGTTGCCCACGAGGTGGTCGAGCCGGTCCGCGCCCGCCTCGATGCCTGCCAGCAGCTCGCTCTCGTCCTCCTCGGACCAGGCGACGTCGTCGGAGCGCAAGGAGGTGACGGATGCCTTGATGCTCGCCAGGGGGGTTCGCAGATCGTGGCTGACCGCGGCAAGCAACGCGGTCCTGATCCGGTTGCCCTCGGCCAGCTCCCTCGCCCGCTCCGCCTCGCCCACCAACCGCTGCCGGTCCAGTACGACGGCGGCCTGCGCGGCGAACGCGGCCAGCACCCGGCGGTCCTCTGCCGGCAGCACCCGGCCGGACAGGGCCAGCGCCATGTGGTCGCCGACGGGCATGTCGACGTCCGCGTCCTCGGGACGCAGCAACGCATTGCCATCGGGTGCCTCGCCCACCCGGCCCGCGCAGGTCCACGGGGTGACGTCGCTGCTGCGCTCCAGCAGGGCCACCGTGTCCATCCCGAAGGTCTCCCGGACGCGCTCCAACAGGGCGTCCAGCGTCGTCTCGCCGCGCAGCACACTGCCCGCGAGGAAGGAGAGGATCTCCGACTCGGCACGCAGCCGTGCCGCCTGCTGGGTGCGGCGGGCGGCGAGATCGACCACGGAGGCGACCGACACGCCCACCGCGAAGAAGATCACGATGGCGACGAGGTTCTGGGGGTCGCTGACGGTGAGGGTGCGGGTGGGAGGCGTGAAGTAGTAGTTCAGGAGCAGGGAGCCGACCGCGGCCGAGGCCAGCGCCGGCCAGCGCCCGCCGAGCAGCGCCGCGATCACGGTCAGGAAGAGGAACAACAGCACGTCGTTGGCCAGGCCGGGGCCGTTCTCGACGCCGGTGAGCAGCACCGAGAGCAGCGCGGGGCCCGCCACGCCGACGAGCCATCCGGCGACGGTCCGCGCCCGGCTCAGCCGCGCCCCGCGGGCGACCGGCAGCCCCCGGCCCTTGGCGACCTCCTCGTGGGTCACGATGTGCACATCGAGGTCCGGCCCGGAATCCCGGGCGACGGTGGCTCCCACGCCCGGCCCGAAGATGTACTGCCAGGTCTTGCGTCGGCTGGAGCCCAGCACGATCTGTGTGGCGTTCACCCCGCGCGCGAACTCCAGCAGGGCGTGGGGGATGTCGTCGCCGATGACGTGGTGGAACGTTCCGCCCAGGTCCTCGACCAGGGTGCGCTGCACGGCGAGTTCCTTGGGCGAGGCGGAGGTCAGCCCGTCGCTGCGGGCGATGTACACGGCGAGCACCTCGCTGCCCGAGCCCTTGGCCGCCATCCGGGCGGCGCGGCGGATCAGCGTACGTCCCTCGGGCCCGCCGGTGAGCCCGACGACGATGCGCTCGCGTGCCTGCCAGGTGGAGCGTATGGAGTGCTCGGCGCGGTACTGCTGCAGATACTCGTCGACCCGGTCGGCGACCCACAGCAGCGCCAGTTCGCGCAGCGCCGTGAGGTTGCCGGGCCGGAAGTAGTTGGAGAGCGCGGCGTCGACCTTGTCGGAGCGGTAGATGTTGCCGTGCGCCATCCGGCGGCGGAGCGCCTGTGGCGACATGTCGACCAGTTCGATCTGGTCCGCGCGGCGGACGATCTCGTCGGGGACGGTCTCCCGCTGGCGGACGCCCGTTATCGATTCGACGACGTCGCCCAGCGATTCGAGATGCTGGATGTTGACCGTGGACACCACGTCGATCCCGGCCGCGAGCAACTCCTCGATGTCCTGCCAGCGCTTGACGTTGCGCGATCCGGGGACGTTGGTGTGGGCCAGCTCGTCCACCAGCGCGACGGCCGGCTCGCGCGCGAGGACGGCGTCCACGTCCATCTCGGTGAAGGTCGTGCCGCGGTGCTCCAGCTCCCGTCGCGGGATCGCCTCGAGCCCGGCCAGCATCACTTCGGTACGGGTCCTGCCGTGGTGCTCGACGAATGCCACCACGACGTCCGTGCCGCGCTCCACGCGCCGATGCGCCTCGGACAGCATCGCGTAGGTCTTGCCGACGCCCGGTGCCGCACCGAGGTAGATCCGTAGCTTGCCGCGTGCCATGGCCCCATTGTCTTACGTTGTCCTGCGTTGACTTGGGTGAAGCGCCTCCCCCGGCGGGCTGCCTCGGATCCGACACTACCGACCCGGTAACGGGACGAATGGGGTGAACGGCGGCCGGGCCCCCGGTCTTGACGCGACCCTGATACGGCCGGGCGGGCTTCGGGTTTCCGCCGCACGCACCCGGCCCGCCCGGTGGGCAGTCCCTGCCGCGCCCGCGGAAACGCCGTCGTCAGGGCGCGCCTCGGCTGCGAGGATGACGCGCATGACCGAGGTACGCATCGCCCATACCGCCGATCTGGACGCCGCCGGCCTCGATGCGGCCCGCGCCCTGCTCTACGACGTCTTCGACGACATGACCGCGGAGGACTGGGACCACGCGCTCGGCGGCGTGCACGCGCTGATCCACGAGGGCGGCGAACTGATCGGGCACGCGTCCGTGGTCCAGCGCCGACTGCTGCACGGCGGCCGGGCACTGCGTTGCGGGTACGTGGAGGGTGTGGGGGTCCGCGCGGACCGGCGTGGACGCGGACACGGCGCGGCGCTGATGGCGGCCCTGGAGCGAGTGGTGCGCGGTGCCTATGAGCTCGGCGCGCTGGGCGCCTCCGACGAGGCCGCGGACTTCTACGCGGCACGTGGCTGGCAGGTGTGGCGCGGCCCGTCCTGGGCGTTCACCCCCGATGGCATCCGCCGCACGGCCGACGAGGACGGCTCCCTCTACGTCCTGCCGGGGGCCGTACCCCTCGACCTCGACGGCGACCTCATCTGCGACTGGCGCGACGGCGACGTCTGGTAGCGGAATCGGCCGGAGGTATGGATCCCGACTGCGGCCGGGGGCGGCGGAGGTGGGGCCGAGCGGCCCCGCCTCTGCGCGGTCCCGTCCGGCCCCGACCCGCCCGGCACTCCCACGTGCGGGCGGGCATGAGGTCCCCGGCGCGACTCAGCTGGGGTTTTCGGCGTGCGTGAGCGTCTCCCAGGCGACGAAGAGGTTGTTGGAGCCTGCGGGCCGCTGCTGCCCGGTCAGCTTCTGCGTGTTGGTCATCTCGTGGCCCATCCGGTTGTGCAGGGCGTTGTAGCCGACCTCGGTGACCGGCCCCAGGCCCCGCTTGACGCTGCCGCCGCACAGCCAGGACGGCGGGGCGGTGCCCAGCTGGTAGGTGGAATGGAAGCCGAGCGCGTGGCGCAGCCGGTCGGCGACCTCGGGGTAGAGGTCCTGGCCCTGGAGGCGGGTGGTCTCGGCGATGTGGGAGATGGCCGACAGACCGTATCCGGTGTGGGTGAAGTCGCGGCAGGTCTCCTGACTGAGTCCGTCCACGAAGGTGGACTGCCCCTGCCAGTACTTGATGATCTTGTCCCGGCTGTCGAGGCCGCTGCCCGGGGCGGTCTTGGGCAGAGCGCCGTCCGACTTCAGATAGATGTACGCGGGCACGCGGGTGCGGAACTTCGCGATGGCCTTGTCGTAGGACGCCTTGTCCTCGATGAAGACCGAGATGCCGACGGCCGCCTCCATCATGCTCAGTTCCCAGTTCCCGTTGCTGTGCGAGCCGTTGATGACCTCCGGCAGGTACACATCGCGCAGCATCCCGGCGAAGCGGTCCACCCGGTCCTCGGGCCAGCCGTCGTAGGTGTACCGGATGATCTCGGCGGCCCGCGGCCAGGAGGAGCCGGCCCAGCCGGTCTGCAGCGGGGCGTTGCTGTTGGTGTGGTCCTTGAGGGTGGCGGACCAGGCGTCCATGAGCGCGATGGCCTTCTCGGCGTACTTGCTGTCGCGGGTGATGTACCAGGCCAGCGAGAGGGTGTACGCGGCGAGGGCGTCCTCGCGTTCGTCGGTGCAGCCGTGGTTGGGGTCGGAGTAGGAGCCGCACTCGACGACGGCGCGCGGCTTGGGGGTACGGGAGAGCGAGGCGTACTTGCTCGCCATCATGCTGTCGTAGGCGCTCTTCCAGGGCTGGGCGCCGGAGTTGACCTTGCTGCGGGTGAGGTCGAGCTGTGCGGTCCCGACGAGGACTCCGGGGTGGGTGAAGGCGGCCGGGGCCGCGGAGGACGGGCCGCCTATGAGGAGGCCGGCCGTGAGGGCGCCGAGCAGCGCGCCGGCGACCAGGGTGAACTTTCTGCGCATGGGGGGTGTGCCTTCCTGTCGAGATGCTCGATGAAGGAGAGCTGTTCTCGTACATGAACGACAAGCGTTGACATGAACACCTGCGATGGCTGGCGAACGTAAGGGCAAGCACGCGCGCCGTCAAGGCCCGGCGTCAATGTCGCGCGACCACAACCACCCTTCACGGCGGGCCCGTTGAGCGGCCGAGGCGCGATCCATGCTGCGCAAACCCGCGCACCACCTGCTGGGAAGGCGAAAACGGGCGGCCCCCGGGAAGATCTCCCGGGGGCCGCCCGATCGACGCCTGGTTCCGGCACACCGCCCGCCACCGTTCGGCGCGCGACTTCCGTCAGCCCGGCGGCCAACTCCACGCCCATGACCCACGGTTCACCCATGAAACCGAAGACGCGCCCGCCTGCCCCCTGCCCCCTGCCCCCTGCTACAGGACGTCGCTGCCCCGGCCTGACCGCAAAAAGCCGAAAAGGGCCGCACCCCCTCAGGGAGTACGGCCCCTCGTAATGCTCACGTCGAGCCGTCGCCCGGCGCTCCGTGCGCCCGCGCGGCCCTCGCGGGTCGAGTCAGCGGATCTCGGTGATCTCCGGTCCCCGCTCCAGCCTCTCCACGCCACCGCTGAAGCGCGAGCCCTCGGCCGGCTCCTGCTGCACACCGTCCGGCACCATCTGGGCGTCGTCCGGCAGCTTCAGGACGATCGGGTCACGCGGCGCCATCGGGGCGTCGCCGCGGATGACGACGGTGTCCAGGAAGATGTGTTCCAGGATCCCGGCAGCCTGCGGCTGCACCGCCCCCTGCCCGGAGATCACACCGCGCAGGAACCACCGCGGACCGTCGACGCCGACGAAACGCACGACCTGGACGCCGTTCGTCCCGTCCGGCAGCTGTACCGGCACCTGCGCGCGCAGCTCCCAGCCCAGCGGGCCCTCGACCTCGTCGATGATCCCACCCTGCTGGGTGATGCCGGAGGCGATCTCCTCGCGGACCTCGCCCCAGATCCCCTCGTTCCTGGGGGCGGCGAACGCCTGCAGCTGCACGGCGCTGTCCTGCAGCACCACGGTCGCGGCGACGATCGCGTCACCGGCGACCTCCACCCGCAGCTCCATGCCCTCGACGCCGGGCACGAACATGCCACCGAGGTCGACCCTGCCCTCGCCCGGGTCCTTGACCTCGGACACGTCCCAGGGACCGTCCGGCCGCGGCGCGGGCGGGAGGTTGAGCCGCTCACCCGTCGCCTCGTCCTCGTCGGCGTCGCTCACCGCTTCCTCCTCGGCGAGCGTCGTGTCCTCCGCCGACTCTTCAGGAGCCTCGTTCTTCTTGCGACGTCCGAACACGTCACTGTCCTTCCCGGTCGGCACCGACCGATGCGTATCCATTCCCGCCCGTGGAGCCGCCCACCGCCGCATGGCCGCCGGTGGAACCGAATCCCCCCTCGGCCCGCGCCGAGCCGGGAAGTTCCGCCACCTCGTGGAAGCGCACCTTCTCGACCTGCTGGACGACCAGTTGGGCGATCCGGTCGAGCCTCTCGAACCGCACGCTCTCGCGCGGATCCAGATTGACCACGATCACCTTGATCTCCCCACGGTACCCGGCATCCACCGTCCCAGGGGCATTCACCAGTGCCAGTCCGCAGCGGGCGGCGAGGCCCGACCGGGGGTGCACGAATGCGGCGTAGCCGTCGGGGAGCGCGATCGACACTCCCGTGGGGAGGACGGCGCGCTCCCCCGGGGCCAGTTCGGCGGCCTGCGTGGTCACCAGATCCACGCCGGCGTCGCCCGGGTGCCCGTAGGACGGGACGGGCACGTCCGCGTCCAGCCGCCGCAGCAGCACGTCCACCGGATTGCGTACCTGGGTCACGGGTTCACCTCGAAAGCACGCGCTCGCTTGAGCTGGTCCGGGTCGGCCATCGCCGCCTGGATCTCCTCGGGCCGTCCGTTGTCGATGAAGTGGTCGACCTTCACCTCGATGAAGACGGCCTCCGCACGCACCGCGACCGGCCCGTCGGCGCCGCCTATCCGCCCCACGGCCGTGGAGTAGATCTTCCGGCCGTGCACCGCCGTGACCTGCGCGTCCAGCCGCAGCAGCGTGCCCACCGGCACCGGTCGCACGAAGTCGGTCTCCAGCCGGCCGGTCACCGCGATCACCCGCAGCAGCCAGTTCAGCGAGCCGAGCGTCTCGTCCAGCGCGGTGGCCAGCACACCGCCGTGCGCCAGGCCCGGAGCGCCCTGGTGGGCCTCCTTGACGGTGAACTCTGCGCTCACGCTCACACCGTCACCGGCCCGCGCCTCCAGGTGCAGGCCGTGGGGCTGACCGTCGCCGCAACCGAAGCAGCGGTCGTAGTGCGCGCCGAGGAGTTCTCCGGGCGCCGGCGCATCGGGATGCCGGACCGGAGCGACGGCGTCCTTCGGTGGCGTCAGCCGCGGCGGTTCCGTCCTCGTTCTGTCAGTTCCACTCACGAGTGCAGACCCTACCCGCGCGCGTAGGGGGCCCGCGCCGCCGTGCCAAGCTGGAGCCATGCAGTCGTACGAAGAACGCCTCACCGCGCCCCGCTCCTGGTGGGTGATCGCGGCCCTGATCGGTGTCGCCTGTGCCCTGATGCTGCTCCCGCTGGGGACGCTGCCGATGCTCGGCGGGCTGATCGCCGGGGCCGCTGCGGCCGCGGTGGCGGTGAGCGCGTACGGCTCGGTGCGCGTCAGGGTGGTGGGCGACGCGCTGATCGCGGGCGACGCGAAGATCCCGGCGTCGGCGCTGGGCGAGGCACGGGCTCTGGACGCCGACGAGGCGCTGGCCTGGCGTACGCACAAGGCCGACGCCCGTGCGTTCATGCTGCTGCGGGGCTATGTGCGGACCGCGGTGCGGGTGGAGATCACGGATCCCCAGGACCCGACGCCGTATGCGTATCTCTCGACGCGGGAGCCGGAGCGTCTGGTGGCGGCACTGACGGCCGTACGCGCCTGATCTGACGGCTTCACGCGCCGGAGGGGCCCCGCGGGGGGCGGGGCTCAGCTGCCCGCTGCGGGGAGGTCCGTCCCTGCCCGTCTGCCGGTCGGCAGGATGCGGGGCGCGGAGTCGGGGAGGGCGTCCCAGGGAATCTGCCGGGGGCGCAGGTCCTTGCGGATCTTTTCCGCGAGTTTGCCGGTGTCCCGGCGGTTCATGAACGCGCCGACCGCGGCGCCGATCATGAACGGGGTGAGGCTGGGGAGGTTGCGCAGGGTGCGCTTCATGATCTGCTGGCGCAGTTCCCGCTTCATCTGCCCGCCGAGCGCGATGTTCAGCGACGCGGGGTTGGCGATCTCGATGCCGCGTTCCTCGGTCCAGGACGTCAGATAGGCCATCCCGCGCTGCGTGCGACTGCCTGCGGGCCTCAGGCCGTAGACCTCGTGCAGCTCGGCGATCAGCTTGATCTCGACCGAGGCGACTCCGACGACCTCGGCGGCCAGTTCGGCCGGCATGGCGGGAGGCGTGGGCAGCATCGCTGCCGCGCCGATGCTCGCGCCGACGGTGCCGGTGCCCCGCCGGGCGCCCGCGACGAGCTTGTCGGCGAGTTCCTCGGGGGTCAGACCGGGGAACTGCGCGCGCAGGGTGGCGAGATCGCGGACCGGGATCCGCGGGGTGACGTCGATGATCCGGTCGGCGATGGCGGCGAGACCGGCGCGCGCGCCGCTTCCGCCCTTCTTGGCGCCACGGCCGAAAGCAGCCGCGAGCGAGGCCGTGCGGCCTCGCTCCTGCAGTGGATCGGTCGTCCGCTCCGCGGGGAGGGCGGTCGGGTCGGCGGGCACGGGCGCGGTTTCCTCGCGTGATCGTGCGCCGGCCGCCGAGCCTTTCTCGCCCTTGTGGCCCTTACGGAACGGGTTCACGCCTGCCACGGCGTCGACCGTTCCTCAGGCCGCGCAGTCGCGGCAGATCGGCTGGCCGTTCTTGTCCTCGGCAGCGAGCTGGCTGCGGTGGTGCACCAGGAAGCAGCTCATGCACGTGAACTCGTCCTGCTGCTTGGGCAGCACGCGCACGGCCAGTTCTTCGTTGGACAGGTCGGCGCCGGGGAGTTCCAGGCCCTCGGCCTGCTCGAACTCATCGACGTCGACGGCCGAGGTGGACTTGTCGTTCCGCCGGGCCTTCAGCTCTTCGATGCTGTCCTCGTTGAGGTCATCATCTGTCTTGCGTGGGGTGTCGTAATCCGTAGCCATTAGTCGCTCTCCCCCTCTGGGTGTCTGCGGTGTCTCAGCGCTCGTAACGCGTGAGAGGCCGGACTTGTGCCCGACCTGAGGCGGAGATTTTGCCTCACATCAAGGTCTGTTACTCAATCGACACCCAACCGCGCCTCTGAAGAGGCGATCGGTTTGGATGCGATCAGGACCGTACACGGTCCGAATGTCGCACCTCGCGCAGCCCATCCCGTGTACTTCCCGTGATCAGGGCCCCGGGAAACCCGGATTTTCCCGGCTTTCCACCGGGAGTTTCGATCACGGAGCGTAGATGGCCGGAAAAGCGCACCTGTGAGGGATCACACACGGTCGGACCGGTGGGTGGACCACCCGAATTCCGCGCAAAGCGAACTTGGGCGAAGGATCCACGCCCACCCGCCGCCACGTCAAACCGGGAGGCGAGGTGATGTACGGGCGTTCGGCGGGCGACTCTACGCACAGATGTCCGAGGTCACCCGCGCGCCCCCGCCGAGCCTCCACGGGCCGCACAGCCCCTCTGCGGCCCCTGCTGGGCTGTCCCGCGAGGCTCCCGGAACGGGAGCCCCCGGGGAAACCCACGCTCAAAGCGGCAGGACGACCCGCATCACGAGTCCGCCGCCCTCGCGCGGCTCGGCCGTGATGCTGCCGTCGTGCGCCCGCACCACCGAGCGCACGATGGACAGCCCGAGCCCCACGCCCTTGTCGCTGCCGGTGCGCTCCGTACGCAGGCGCCGGAACGGCTCGAAGAGGTTCTCCACCTCGTAGGCGGGGACCACCGGGCCGGTATTGGCGACGACCAGGACCGCGCAGCCGGGCTGCGGATCCGTGGTGACCTCCACCCAGCCCGCCTCGGGGACGTTGTAGCGCACGGCGTTCTCCACGAGGTTCAGCGCGATCCGCTCCAGGAGCACCCCATTGCCCTGGACGAACACCTGCCGGCGCACTCCGCGGAACTCCACGCCCCGGCCCTGCGCCTCCTCGCGGGTCTGGTCGACGGCCTGCGAGGCGACCTCGGCCAGGTCGACGGGCTTCTTGTCGACGATCTTGTTCTCGCTGCGGGCGAGCAGCAGCAGGCCCTCCACCAGCTGCTCACTGCGCTCGTTGGTCGCCAGCAGCGTCTTGCCGAGCTGCGACAGCTCGGGAGAGGCGTCCGGGTCGGCGAGCTGGACCTCCAGCAGGGTGCGGTTGATCGCCAGGGGTGTGCGCAGCTCGTGCGAGGCGTTGGCGACGAAGCGCCGCTGCGACTCGAAGGCCCTGTCGAGGCGGTCGAGCATCTCGTCGAAGGTGTCGGCCAGCTCCTTGAGCTCGTCGTCGGGCCCGCCCAGCTCGATCCGGCGGTGCAGATCGGAGCCGGCCACCCGCTGGGCCGTGCGCGTGATGCGGCCCAGCGGCGACAGCACGCGCCCCGCCATGGCGTAGCCGAAGGCGAAGGCGACCACGGTCAGGCCGAGCAGGGCCAGCAGGGAGCGGTTGAGGAGGCTGTTGAGCGCCACCGCCCGCTGGTGCTCCAGGCAGCTGTTGACCGCCTCCTGAAGCATCTGCCCGGAGGTCTCGGTGGGCAGATCGCAGATGTCACTGGTGGACTGGAACTTGCCCCCGAGAATCTTCAGCGGCAGCGCACTGCCGTCGTGCAGTGCGTCCGCGGCCAGCATGTAGATGATCGTCAGCAGCACGATGCCGGCCATCAGGAACATGCCGCCGTACAGCAGGGTGAGCCGTATCCGGATGGTCGGGCGCAGCCAGGGGAACGGCCGGACGTGCATCGGCCTGGGGTCCCAGGTGGGCTTGGGCGGGGTGCCGGGCGGCGGGGCGGACGGCTTGGAGAACGAGGGCAGGGAAGGCATCGCCGGTCAGATCCGGTATCCCGACCCGGGGACCGTCACGATCACCGCGGGTTCGCCGAGCTTGCGGCGGAGCGTCATGACCGTGACCCGGACGACGTTGGTGAAGGGGTCGGTGTTCTCGTCCCACGCCTTCTCCAGGAGCTGCTCGGCTGAGACGACCGTGCCCTCGCTGCGCATCAGCACCTCCAGCACCGCGAATTCCTTGGGCGCGAGCTGGACCTCCTTGCCGTCCCGGAAGACCTCGCGGCGATTGGGGTCGAGCTTGATACCGGCCCGCTCCAGGACGGGCGGCAGGGCGACGGTCGTACGCCGCCCCAGCGCGCGCACCCGGGCGGTCAGCTCGGTGAAGGCGAAGGGCTTGGGGAGGTAGTCGTCCGCGCCGATCTCCAGGCCCTCGACGCGGTCGCTGACGTCGCCGGAAGCGGTCAGCATCAGCACGCGGGTCGGCATCCCCAGCTCGACGATCTTGCGGCAGACGTCGTCACCGTGGATCAGCGGGAGGTCGCGGTCGAGGACCACGACGTCGTAGTCGTTCACCTCGATCCGCTCCAGGGCGGCAGCGCCGTCGTAGACCACGTCGACGGCCATTGCCTCCCGGCGCAGTCCGGTGGCCACAGCATCGGCGAGCAGCTGCTCGTCCTCGACGACGAGAACACGCACGTCGCTAGTCCTTCCTCAGAGCCCGTTCGGGCAGGTGTAACCAAAGGTCATGTCACAGAGCCCTTCCATCCTGCCCCGAAGAGCCATAAACCGGCGGTAAGGGGGGTGCGAGGGGGTGGAGGGCGGCCCCCGTCGCTCGATTGCCAGATTTCTTCTACGCGTTGAGGTTTCCCTGAGGTGGCACAGGGGGAGGACGATTGCACACCCGCGATCACGCCCTGTACGGCGCTTTGTCACGACCGATCCACCACAGGGACCACGCCGTGATCGACCCACCCGTCGGCACTCCCCTGTGCCACCGACCCACGACGAGGGGGCGCACCATGGACGCGTTCACCGCAGGCATTCTGCAGCGCATACGGAACACCGAAGCTGATCTGGACAGGGCCCGCGCGACGGGCGACGACTTCCTCGCCGAGGTCGAGCAGGCAGAGCTCGAGGACCTGCAGCGCCTGGCGACCGAGCACGGAGTACACGTCGGCGCGGCGACGCCCGCCTGACCTTCCGGCCGCACAGCGCCCCGGCACCCAGTGGACGGTGCCGGGGCGCTGTCGTGTCCGGTCAGTCGTGCCAGGCGCCGAGTTCGTCCAGCAGGGGCTGGAGCCGCTCGAAGAGCGCAGGGGCCGCGGCGACGGTCAGCTCGTGGGAGGCGGGCTGCCCGGGGCGTCCGCCGGTGAGCGCGCCCGCCTCGCGGGCGATCAGCACGCCGGCGGCCAGGTCCCAGGGGTTCAGGCCGCGCTCGTAGTAGGCGTCGACCCGGCCGCATGCCACGTCGCACAGGTCGATGGCGGCCGAGCCGCCCCGGCGGATGTCGCGGACCTGCGGGATCAGGGTGCGCAGCACCTCCGCCTGGCCGGCCCGGCGCTCGGCGAGGTAGCCGAAGCCGGTCGCGACGAGCGCCTGGGACAGCGGTGGGGCGGGCCGGTGGTGCAGGCGCTCCCCGTTGTTGAACGCGCCACCGCCCACGACGGCCTGGTAGGTCTCGCCGCGCATCGGGGCGGCGACGACGCCGACGACCGTCTCGCCGTCCCGCTCCGCGGCGATGGACACCGACCAGGACGGCAGGCCGTAGAGGTAGTTGACGGTGCCGTCGACCGGGTCGATGACCCAGCGCACACCGCTGCTGCCGGGGACGCTGGCGCCCTCCTCCCCCAGGAAACCGTCGTCCGGCCGGTGTTCCGCGAGGAAGCCGGTGATCAGCTTCTCGGAGGCGATGTCCATCTCGGTGACGACATCGATGGGGCTGGTCTTGGTGGAGGCCACGCCGAGGTCGGCGGGGCGGCCGTCGCGCAGCAGGGTGCCGGCGCGGCGGGCGGCTTCCAGTGCCAGTTCCAGAAGTTCGTCGTTCAACGGGTCGGAGTGCAGCGGGTCGGGCACGATGCTCCTTGCTCGGCGAGCGGTGGTCGGGTGGGCGGGCGTCGCCCTACGCGGGGGCTTCGGCGACCGGGCCCTGCCGGTCGGCGCCGGCCGCGGCCGGGCGGGGCGCCCGCGCGGGACAGCAGCCGACCGGGCACAGGTCGTGGGAGGCCGCCAGGGCACCCAGGGCGCAGCGCTCCGGAGCGTGGCCCCGTTCGGTGGCCGCACGCTCCAGGAGGAGGTCGCGGACGGCGGCGGCGAACCGCGGGTCGGCGCCGACGGTGGCCGATCGGGCGACCGGCAGACCCAGCTCGGCCGCCTTGGCGGTGGCCTCGGTGTCGAGGTCGTACTTGACCTCCATGTGGTCCGAGACGAAGCCGATGGGGGCCATGACGACGGCGGGGGCGCCCTCGCGGTGCACCTCCTCCAGGTGGTCGCAGATGTCCGGCTCCAGCCACGGGATGTGCGGTGCGCCGCTGCGGGACTGGTAGACGAGCCGCCAGGGGTGGTCCACACCGGTCTCGGCACGCACCGCGTCCGCGATCGTGCGTGCCACGTCCAGGTGCTGGGCGACGTAGGCGCCGCCGTGGCCGTCCCGGGTGTGGTCCTCGGGCGTCCCGGAGGTGTCGGCCGCGGCGAGGGGGATGGAGTGCGTGGTGAAGGCGAGGTGCGCGCCGGACCGCACGTCCTGGGGCAGTTCTGCCAGCGAGGCCAGCACGCCGTCGATCATCGGGCGGACGAACCCGGGGTGGTTGAAGTAGTGCCGGAGCTTGTCGACCCGGGGCACCGGCAGGCCCTCGGCCCGGAGTTCGGCGAGCGCGTCCGCGAGGTTCTCGCGGTACTGCCGGCACCCGGAGTACGACGCGTAGGCGCTGGTCGCCAGCACGGCGATACGGCGGTGGCCGTCGGCCGCCATCGTGCGCAGGGTGTCGGCCAGGTAGGGCGCCCAGTTGCGATTGCCCCAGTAGACCGGCAGGTCCAGGCCGTGCTCGGCGAAGTCCTTGCGCAGCGCGTCCAGCAGCTCGCGGTTCTGGGCGTTGATGGGGCTGACGCCGCCGAACAGGAAGTAGTGCTGACCCACCTCCTTGAGGCGCTCTCGCGGGATGCCGCGGCCGCGGGTGACGTTCTCCAGGAACGGGACGACGTCGTCGGGGCCCTCGGGGCCTCCGAAGGACAGCAGCAGCAGGGCGTCGTAAGGACGTGAATCGCACTGTTCGGGCATGTCATCGATCCTGCCACCCCGGCTGCGGTTGTGACGTGCAGGCCCCCGAGCGGCCGTCGGGGGCCGTCGGGGCCGGCTGTCCCTCCCCCAGGGGCCGCCGTCCAGCGGGCGGAAATCCGGCAGCGCGCGGGGCTTCGCGCCCGTAAGCTGTATCGGCCACAGACATTGCTTACCGAGATTCGGTCCTCACCCGGCGGAGCCCCCGTTGCCCAGTCCCTACCGCGCCATCTTCGGCCGCCCCGGCACCCTGTCCTTCTCCGCCGCCGGACTGCTGGGCCGGATGCCGCTGTCGATGATGGGCATCGGCATCGTCACGATGGTTTCCCAACTGACCGGCCGCTACGGCCTGGCGGGCGCGCTGTCCGCCGCCGTCGCGCTGTCCGCGGCCGTCCTCGGCCCGCAGATCTCCCGGCTGGTCGACCGGCACGGCCAACGCCGGGTGCTGCGCCCGGCCACCTTGGTGTCCATCGCCGCGGTCGCCGGTCTGCTGCTGAGCGCGCAGCAGCGCTGGCCGGACTGGACGCTGTTCGTGTTCGCGGCCTGCGCGGGGTGTGTGCCGAGCGTCGGGTCGATGATCCGGGCGCGCTGGGCTGAGCTCTACCGCGGCTCCCCCCGGGAGCTGCACACCGCGTACTCCTGGGAGTCGATCGTCGACGAGACGTGCTTCATCTTCGGCCCGATCCTCTCCATCGGGCTGTCGACGGCGTGGTTCCCGGAGGCCGGACCGCTGTTGGCCGCGGCCTTCCTCGGCGTCGGCGTCTTCTGGCTGACCGCCCAGCGCGCGACGGAGCCGGTGCCGCATCCCCGCGAGCAGCACTCCACGGGCTCGGCCCTGCGCTCGCGGGGCCTGCAGGTGCTGGTGGTGACGTTCGTGGCGACCGGCGCGATCTTCGGGGCGATCGACGTCGTGACCGTCGCGTTCGCGGAGGAACGGGGCCACAAGGCCGCCGCGAGCCTGGTGCTGGCCGTCTACGCGCTCGGCTCGTGCGTGGCGGGCGCGGTCTTCGGACTGCTCCACCTCAAGGGGCACGCCTCACGCCGGTGGGTGGTGGGCGTCTGCGCGATGGCCGTCAGCATGGTGCCGCTGCAACTGGTGAACTCGCTCCCGCTGATGGCGGTCGCCTTGTTCGTGGCGGGACTGTCCATCGCCCCGACGATGGTCACCACCATGGCCCTGGTCGAGGAGCATGTGCCGCGGTCGAAGCTGACCGAGGGGATGACCTGGACGGGCACCGGCCTCGCCGTGGGTGTCGCGCTCGGTTCGTCGGCGGCGGGCTGGGTCGTGGACGTCGCCGGGGCGGGGCGTGGCTATCTCGTGCCGGGTGCGGCGGGGGCCCTTGCCGCACTGGTCGCCTTCGCGGGTTGGCGCAGGCTCCGTCCTCAGCCCCTCGTACCGGCCGTGCCGTCGGCGTCCGCTGCTCCCCTTCTCGGAACGCGCCTGGCCTCGGAGGAACAGGACGGCGAGCGCGTCGGCTAGTCCCGGCGTACGCCCCGGGCGGTATGCATCTCCGACCGACCGGCCACGACGGAGGGCCGGCCGCGGCGCGTGGCCGGCACCCGAGGCGACATGTCCGGAAGCCGGGCGACAGCAGCCGATCCGCACCTCTGTGATTCGCGTCACCCCGCCTGGATGTCGCGTCGGTGACTGACATCATGCGCTCACACCAACGGCGGCCGAACGCGGGCTGCCCGCGCGGAGGGGAGGGGACGTCACCATGGCAGCCAGCAACGCCGACGGCGGCTCGGGAGGGCGCGGCTCGGGAGGGCCGTGGCGCAACTGGGCGGGAAACGTCACCGCCCGTCCCGCCCGCACCGTGGCCCCGGCGTCCGCCGAGGAACTGGCGGCGGCCGTGCGGGGCGCGGCCGCGGACGGACTGACGGTCAAGGCGGCCGGCACCGGCCACTCCTTCACCGCCGCGGCCGCCACCGACGGACTGCTGATCCGCCCCGAGCGGCTGACCGGCGTACGGAAGATCGACCGCGAGGCCGGGACGGTGACGGTGGCCGCCGGCACCCCCCTCAAGGTGTTGAACGAGACCCTGGCCGCGCACGGGCTGTCGCTGACCAACATGGGCGACATCATGGAGCAGACGGTCTCCGGGGCCACCAGCACCGGCACCCACGGCACCGGCCGCGACTCCGCCTCGCTCGCCGCCCAGGTCACCGGCCTCGAACTGGTCACCGCCGACGGCTCGGTGCTCACCTGCTCGGCGAAGGAGAACCCGGACGTCTTCGCCGCGGCCCGGCTGGGCCTGGGCGCGCTGGGCGTGATCACCGAGCTGACCTTCGCTGTGGAGCCGGAGTTCCTGCTGACCGCCCGCGAGGAGCCGATGTCCTACGACGAGGTGACCGGCCGCTTCGACGAGATGGTCACCGAGAACGAACACTTCGAGTTCTACTGGTTCCCGCACACCGGCAGCTGCAACACCAAGCGCAACAACCGCAGCCAGGGCCCGTCCGCGCCGCCCGGCAGGGTCAGCGGCTGGATCGAGGACGAGCTGCTGTCCAACGGCGTCTTCCAGATCGCCTGCAGCGTGGGCCGGGCCGTACCGGCAGCCATTCCGGGCATAGCCAAGATCTCCAGCCGCGCCCTGTCGGCCCGCACGTACACCGACATCCCCTACCGGGTGTTCACCTCGCCGCGGCGGGTGCGTTTCGTGGAGATGGAGTACGCGGTGCCGCGCGAGGCCGCCGTCGCCGCGCTGGGCGAGCTGCGGACGCTCGTCGAGCGCGCGGATTTCAAGGTCAGCTTCCCGGTGGAGGTGCGCACCGCGCCGGCCGACGACATCCCCCTGTCCACGGCTTCGGGCCGCGACACCGCGTACATCGCGGTGCACTTGTACCGCGGCACCCCGCACGAGGCGTACTTCGCCGCCGCCGAGCGGATCATGACGGCGCACGACGGGCGGCCGCACTGGGGCAAGCTGCACACCCGGGATGCCGGGCACCTCGCCGCCGCCTATCCGCGGTTCGGTGAGTTCACCGCGCTGCGCGACCGGCTGGACCCCGATCGCCGCTTCGCCAACGGCTATCTGCGGCGCGTACTGGGCGACTGACCGACGACGGCCGCGCCCCGGAGGCCTCTGGGCGGGGCACCGGGGCGCGGCCGTCGGCCGGTTCCCTCCTTGTCAGGAGGCGTCCGGAGCAGGGGCCTGCTGTGCGTCGGAGTCGTTGGGGTTCTGCTGGGCTCCCCCGTCCTGATCGCCGGTCGAGCCGTCTCCGGTGTCGCCACCGGTTCCGGTGGGGTCGTCCGGGGACTGGCCGGTGCTCGGCGAGGAATCGGGGTCGGGCGAGGTCTTGCCGCCGTCCGTCGGGGTCGGCGACGGGGACTTCGTCCCGCGGTCGGGGTCGGTGCCGCTCTTACCGGAGGTACTGGGGTCCGGCGACGGCTCGTCACTGCCGCCGCGCGTTCCGTCGCCGGTGGAGTGGCCGGGATCGGGCGACTGCGGGAGATCGGGCTGATGCCGGCCGGAGCCACCGGTGTGGGTGATGTTGGAGAGCGTGGTGCCCTTGTCGCCGCTCGGCGTCTGCCCCGTGATCAGCTCGGTCGCCGTCACCGCGCCCATGGCCAGTACGAAGACTGCGAGGGCGCCGAGCGCGGGCCGCTTCCAGCCGCGCAGCCGGGTGCCGTACGTCGCGGCGCTGACCTCTTCGGCCGGGTGCGCCCCCGGCATCGCCACGGTGGCGTCCGCCGGAGGTGTCACGGGCCCGCCCTGCCTGACGGCCCGCGCATCGAGGCGCGGCACCATCTGGGTCCGGTCGGTGGGCCGCCCCTGAGCACCCGCGTACGCCGGGCGCAGCACACGGGTCTCGTCGGAACCGCCGGCCTCGACGGAATCGACCGACCCGTAGGCATCGGCAAACCCGTCGGCATCGGCGGATGGGACCGGACCCTCCGCGCCGGCGCGCCCCGGCAGCCGCCGCGTGCCGTCGGCGTCCGGGAGGGGGTGCGCGCCGGCCGGATCCCGGCGGTGCACCGCTTCGGCCCGCGGGATCAGCTGAGTACGGTCCGTGCCGGGACCGGTTTTCCTGGCCGCGACGGACGTGACGTCGTCCTCCGCGCCCTGCTTGTCGAAGGTGGGCAACACCATCGTGGGGTCGGCGCGATGCGCCTCCCCTGTGGTGGATCGAGTGGTGGTGGAGAAGCGGCGCGGCTTCGGCCGAGTGGTGACCGTGGCTTCCTTGAGCTGCTCGCCGGTGCGCCGGAACAGATGCTGGAATATCGAGCCGCCGGTGGTGGCCACGACACTGACCACACCCGCGCCGATGATGGTTCCGTAGACGCCCAGCCGGCCCGCGAGGTATGCGGCGGCGGCCGCTGCGAGAGCACTGCCCGCGACCTGAGCCAGGCTCAGGTCGATCCGCTTCTCCTTCTTCTTCGTGTCGGTTTTGGTTTCTTCGTCCATCTCCAGCCTTTGATCGCCCCTTCGATCCATCTTGCATGGAGAAGGGACCATTTGGCGGAGCCAATAGTTCCGATTCCGGGGAATCTGTGAATCTTGCCACCCGCGAGACCGGTAGAGAGATCGACAAGGCGACCAACTCCGTTACCCCACCAGAAGTTCAGCGGCGCGGCGGTCCACCTCGGTGGCCCGAATGGAGTACTGTGGCGAGCCCTGGCCCCGGTTCCCGTCCGGCTGCCCGGACCCGCGGGAGGGGCCCTGGAGGCGGCACCCGACCTGGGGCGCCGCCGCTCGGAACGGGTGATCGGCGACAGGACCAACGACATGGTGACCGAGCGTTGTGAACCGGTAACCGTGTCATAGCGGCGTTTTCGGGCCAAGCCCGGACACGCCGGGCAACTCGGCAATGTTGTGGCAGGCTGCACCCGGGCAGGTCACACTCGACTAGCGGAAGCAGCGACGCACGTGACGTCGGCAGGCACCACCCGGGAGGTCCCCATGCCCGAACTGCGTGTCGTGGCCGTCTCCAACGACGGCACACGGCTGGTGCTCAAAGCTGCGGACAGCACCGAGTACACGCTTCCGATCGACGAGCGGCTGCGCGCCGCCGTCCGCAACGACCGTGCGCGGCTCGGCCAGATCGAGATCGAGGTCGAGAGCCACCTCCGCCCGCGGGACATCCAGGCGCGCATACGTGCCGGGTCCTCCGCGGAAGAGGTCGCCCAGTTCGCCGGCATCCCGGTTGACCGCGTGCGCCGCTTCGAGGGCCCAGTGCTGGCGGAACGCGCGTTCATGGCCGAGCGCGCCCGGAAGACCCCGGTGCGCCGGCCCGGCGAGAACGCCGGCCCGCAGCTCGGCGAGGCGGTCGCGGAGCGGCTGCTGCTGCGCGGCGCCGACAAGGAAAGCGTCCAGTGGGACTCCTGGCGCCGCGATGACGGCACCTGGGAGGTGCTGCTGGTCTACCGCGTCGCGACCGAGCCGCACTCCGCGTGCTGGACCTACGACCCGCCCCGGCGGCTCGTGCAGGCCGTGGACGACGAGGCGCGGGCGCTGATCGGCGAGACCGACGACACCCCCGAGCCGAGCTTCCCGTTCGTGCCCCGGATCGCGCGGCTGCCGCGCGACCGGCCGCTCGACCGTGCCCTGGACCGCCAGTCGTCGTCCGAGCGCGGTGACCGTGCCGCACCGGCCGGTGGCGAGGAGACCGAGACACCGCACGCGGAGGAGGCCGTCGGCGAGCGGGACCGCGAGCGCGACTCGCTGACCAGCCTGCTGGAGGCGGTACCGAGCTTCCGCGGCGACATGATCGTGCCGGAGACACCCAAGGCACCGCAGAGCGACGAGGCGGCGGCGGAGGCCGATGTCGAGGAGCCGCCCGCGGCCAGCGCGGGCGCCGGCTCGGCGTACGCCGATGTGCTGATGCCCAGGGCCGTCGGCGGCCACCGCGACCGGCTGACGGGGACGACGGACCGCCAGGCCGAGGCCGACGGCGTACGCCCCGGGCGCCGGGCCGCGGTGCCGAGCTGGGACGAGATCGTCTTCGGCACCCGGCGCAAGAAGCCGGAGTAGAACCGGAGTAGCGCAAGCGGGTCGAACGGCTCGCGGCAATCGCGTGGCAACGCCCGCTGTCGGCCCTGTACCGGGGCCGGCAGCGGGCGTTGCGTTGCCCTCTGTGGGCTGCTCAGCCCGGCTGGGGGCCCCTGGCGACCGGGCGGGCCGGGTCCGCGGACCACTCGCTCCATGAGCCGACGTAGAGCGCGGCGGGGACACCGGCAACGGCGAGCGCGAGGACCTGGTGGGCTCCGGAGACGCCGGAGCCGCAGTAGACACCGACCTCGGCGTCTGCGGTGGCACCCAGCGACGCGAACCGCTCAGCCAGTTCCGGCGCGGCACGGAAGGTGGTGCCGTCCGGGGAGACGTTCTCCGTCGTCGGTGCCGACACGGCACCAGGGATGTGCCCGCCGATCCGGTCGATGGGCTCGACGTCCCCGCGGTACCGCGCGGCCGCCCGCGCGTCGAGCAGGACGCCGCGGCGGGCCAGCTCGGCGGCGTCCTTCGCCGTCAGCAGCGGCAGCGCGCCCGGCGCGGGTCGGAAGTCGCCGGGTTGCGGGACGGGGATCGTGTCGGTCACTTCCCCGCCCGCCGCCTGCCAGGCGGAAAGACCGCCGTCCAGGACCCGCACATCAGGGTGACCGGCCCAGCGCAGCAGCCACCAGGCGCGGGCGGCACCCCAGCCCAGCCCGCCGTCGTAGGCGACCACGGGGCGGTCGGCGCGCACACCGGCCGCGCGCATGGCGTCGCCGAAGACGGCGACGTCGGGGAGCGGGTGCCTGCCGGCCGGGCCGGCCGTCCCGGCCAGGGCGGTATCGAGGTCGACGAAGACCGCGCCGGGCAGGTGCGCGGCCTCGTAGTCGGGGCGGCTGGAGGGCCCGCCGAGCTGCCAACGGACGTCCAGGAGTACCGGAGTGGCGGACCCCGCCAACTCGCTCGCGAGTTCGGTAGCGGTGATGATGGCATTCATGGGACTCATCCTTGCGTAGGGACGGCTACGCACAGAAGGCGGGTGCCCACCCTCCGTATGACGGAGTTATGTCGAAGCGCAACGCCGCCGAAACGGATGCGAAACATCAAAACGGGCATTCTCCGTCGCGAACGTCTCGCGGTCGGCGCGGCCGAGGCATACACCAGGACACGGGGTGCGAGCATCTGCTCCAGACCCCCGCGGTATCCGCACATGGCCACATCCGATGGTCCGAGGAGAATAACGATGACGACCGAGGCAGCGACCCGGCGGATTCCCGGTGCGCCCTGCTGGGTGAGCCTCCTGGCGCACAGCCTGTCCGCGACCCAGGAGTTCTACGGCGCGCTCTTCGGCTGGGAGTTCCGCCCGGGGCCGCAGCACTTCGGTCCGTACGCCCGCGCCTTCCTCAACGGCCGGGAAGTGGCCGGCCTGGGCGAGTTGGCGCCCGACCGGCATCTTCCCGTCGCCTGGACCACCTACCTGGCGAGCGACGACGCTGACACCACCGCCGAGCAGATCCGTTCCTGCGGCGGCACCGTGGCCGTCGGCCCCCTGGACGCCGACTCGGCCGGTCGGATGGCGATCGCCTCCGACCCGCACGGCGCCATCTTCGGCATCTGGCAGGGCCGGACGATGATGGGCACCGCGCTCAGCGAAGAGCCCGGCACCCCGGTGTGGAACGAACTGGTCACCCAGGACACCGACTCCGTCCGCACGTTCTACGAGCACGTCTTTGCCTTCGAGGCCGAAGCCGCGGACCCACCCGGCTTCGACTACCTGACGCTGCACCTCAAGGGACGGGCGGTGGCGGGCATCCACGGCGTGGGCGCCGACCTGCCACGCGACCGCGGCCCGCACTGGATGACGTACTTCGCCGTCCCGGACACCGACGCCGCCACGCGCCGCGTCACCGAACTCGGCGGACATGTGCTGCGGCCCGCACGGGACTCCGCACACGGACGGCTCGCCACGGTCGCCGACGTCGAAGGCGCCGTCTTCACCGTCATCCAGCCGCGCTGACAGGGCAGTTGCACCGGCGTCGCGGTGTGCGAGCCGGCTACCTCGGGGCGTCGACCGGCAGGACGTCCGGCGAGAGCGCGGCCGCGCGAGCGGCGGCGGAGGTCTGCTGACGGCGGTGATGGCGCCGGCACAACACTTCGTAGCCCACCTCCGCCTGCGGGCTGTCCACGTCGCCGACGACATCACCGACGACGACCTGTTCCCCCTCGACGACCATCCGGCCGTCGACGGTGCGGGCGTTGTGCGTGGCGCGGGCGCCGCACCAGCACAGCGCCTCGACCTGCAGGACCTCTATGCGGTCGGCCAGCTCCACGAGCCGCTGGGAGCCCGGGAAGAGCTTGCTGCGGAAGTCGGTGGTGATGCCGAAAGCGAAGACGTCCAGGTCGAGGTCGTCCACCACCCTGGCGAGCTGGTCGACCTGCTGCGGGGCGAGGAACTGGGCCTCGTCGACGATGGCGTAGTCGACCCGGCCACCGGAGCTGAGATGGCCGACGACGTGCGCGTAGAAGTCCATGTCGTCCGCGGCCTCGACGGCCTCGGTCACCAGCCCGAGACGGGAGGAGAGCTTGCCGTGCCCCGCCCGGTCGTTGCGGCTGTAGATCATGCCCTGGAGGCCGCGGGCCGATCGATTGTGCTCGATCTGCAGAGCGAGTGTCGACTTTCCGCAGTCCATCGTTCCGGAGAAGAACACCAACTCGGGCATGGGAAGTTGCGGGCCTTTCGGGCTCGTGTGCGGCGGGCGGGGCGGGCAACGCCGTGCGTCAGGTACGGACTTCCAGGAGCGGCACCAGCTGCTCCACCGGGGTCATGGAACCGTGCATCCCGACCATCTCCGACTCACGGGGCTCGCGTTCGGTCGCGATGATCACCATATCGGCGTGTGCGGCCGCGACGACATCGCCGATACGGCCGCGGACCCGGTCGTCGACCCGCGGGCCGAACCACCCGGCGGCGATGGCCTCTTCACGGCTCGCCACCCACATCTGCTCGCCGACCACCTCACGCCACACGGCGAGCACATCGGCGGCCGCGCCCGGGTGGGCGTACAGATGCCGCGCCCGGCCCTCGCCGCCCAACAGGCGCACGCCGGCGCGCAGTTCCCAGTCCTCGTCGAAGTCGACCCGGGAGTCCGGGTCGAAGGGGATGTCGATCATGCCGTGGTCGGCGGTGATGTAGAGGGCCGTGCGGGGCGGGAGCTGCTCGGCCAGCCGCTGCGCGAGCCGGTCGACATACATCAGCTGGCCGCGCCAGGCATCGGAGTCGACGCCGTAGCGGTGCCCCTTGCCGTCCACCTCGGAGTAGTACGTGTAGACCAGCGAGCGGTCACCGGCGGCGAGTTGCGACGCGGCGAAGTCCATCCGCTCCTCGCCGGAGAGCCGGCCGTGGAACGTGCCGCCGCTGAGCGCCACCTTGGTGAGCGGGGTGTGCTGGAAGTTCGGAGCGGAGACCTGGCAGGTGTGGATGCCCGCGGCGTCCGCCAGCTGGAAGACCGTGGGGTACGGCTGCCAGACATGGGGATCCGTCCACGGGTGCCAGCGCAACTGGTTCATCAGCGCGCCGGTGTCCGGGTCCTCACAGGTGTATCCGGGCAGGCCGTGCGCGCCGGGCGGCAGTCCGGTGCCGACCGACGCGAGCGAGGTGGCGGTGGTGGAGGGGAAGCCCGCCGTGAGCGGACGTCCGCTGCCGTTGAACGAGGTGCCCAGCAGGGAGGTCAGGAACGGCGCCTCGTCGGGGTGGGCGCGCAGCAGGTCCCAGCCGAGGCCGTCGATCAGGAAGACGCAGGCGCGGTCGGCGGGGGCCAGCTCCATCGGGGAGCCGGGGTTTCCCAGCCCCTGGCCCGCGACGATGGCGGGCAGCAGGTCGGCGAGCGACCCGGCGCCGTAGCGGGGCACCGGGGCGGTGAGCGGGTCGAGGGGTTCCGGCTCCGGCCAGGCGGGGGCGGCGTGCACCATCAGCGGGTGCTGGTGGTGGCCGCGGTGGCCTCGGAGAGCGCCTGGGCGAAGGTGAGCGTCTCGCGCACGGAGTCCGGCCCGTCGCCCGCCTCGCTGACCCGCAGCGAGAGGTCGTCGGCGGTGGAGCTGCCCGTGTAGCCGTGGTCCGCCTCGCAGTTGGGGTCGCCGCAGGTGGCGGGCTCCAGGTCCAGGCGGGCGACGGCGCCCCAGCCGATGGTGAGGACGACCTCGCGGGGCAGCTGCCCGGGGGTGTAGGACTCGGGGTTGGCGACCACCCGGCTGAGTACCACCGAGGAGATCCGGCCGAGCTTCACGGACTCGGTGGAGGTGGTGGCGTACGGCGACGGGGAGGTGGCGTCGGCGGCCTGCTCGTCGGTGTGGCTGACGATGAAGCGGGTGCCGGTCAGGACCAGGACCGTGACGTGACGGCGGACCTCGTTGGCGTCGAAGGTCGTCTCCTGGTGCACGAGGTACGACACCACGGGCTCGCCGCCGACCGCGGCCTGCACCGCCTCGGCCACGAGCGTCGGGTAGTAGCCACTGCGCTCGATCGCCGCGCGCAGCCCCTGGGTCGTCGTACCGGTCTTAGCCATGGGGTCCATCTTACGGGGCGTGCCGGGCTTGAAGAGCCTCAGTAGACGGGCAGACGGCGGGGACCGAGGTCGGTGGTGACAGGGGGGCGGGCGAGGCGGACGGCGGCTCCCAGGACGGAGAGGCCGCTCGGGGCGACGACGACCGGTTCGAGGTCGACGGCGACGACCTCGGGATGGTCGTCGACGAGCCGGGAGACCCGCAGCAGGAGCTCCGAGAGCGAGGCGGTGTCGACGGGCTGGGAGCCGCGCCAGCCGAAGAGCAGGGGCGCGGTGCGGATCGACCGGATCTGGTCGGCGACGTCGCGGTCGGTGGCGGGGATGAGGCGGTGGGCGACGTCGCCGAGCAGTTGGGAGGGGGCGCCGGCCAGGCCGAAGGAGAGGACGGCACCGGCGGCCGGGTCGATGGCGGCGCGGATGACGGTGTCCACCCCGCGCGGGACCATGGCCTGGACGACCGGGCGGAGCTCTTCCGCGGAGCCGAGGAAATCGGTCAGTTCCGCGTATGTCCGGCGCAGTTCCGTCTCGTTGGCCACGTCGAGGCGGACGCCGCCGAGGTCGGCGCGGTGCCGGAGGTGGGGCGCGGTGGTCTTGAGGGCGACCGGATAGCCGATCCGGGCGGCGGCTCGGACCGCGGTGTCCGGATCGGGGGCCGGGAAGACCGGGTGGGTACGGATGCCGTACCGGGCGAGGAGGTCCGCGGCGTGATCCGGGGACAGCGGGACCGACCGGCCGGCGTCGGTGTCGGGGACGAGGCGGTCGAGCAGCCGGTCGATGTCGGCGCCGGCGGCTGCCTCCTCGATGTCGTCGTATGCGGGCACCCGGCCCGGTTCGGCGGCCTCGCGGCGCCAGGCGGCGTACCGGACGGCCTCGGCCAGCGAACGCACGGCGCGCTCGGCCGCCGGGTAGGCGGGGATCCGGACGGGAGCGGGGCGGCGGGCGGGGGCGGGCGCGGCGTCCTCCTGGACCTGCGGGGGCCGGGAGGCGAACGGGCTGGGCGGAGGGCCCGGCGGGACCTGGGGCCGCTGCGGGTGTGTCGCGTGCCGCGATGCCGGGGGCCGGGGCGAGGGCGGGGCCGGGGGGCGTGGTGTGGGCGGGGCCTGGCTCTCGGAGTCGGCCGGTGCGTCCGCCTGGGACGCGTCCACCGGCTCTGAGGCCGGCTCGCCCGGGGCGGCCAGCGTCCGTGCCAGGTCGTCCATCGCGAGGTGGACGACGGTCACCGGCTTGTCCGGGGCCGCTTCGGCGGCCGCGCGCAGGGCGACGGCGAGCGCGGTGCCCTCCCCTTCTTCGGGGGAGCCGGGTGTCTCCTCCCCCACCCACGGGATGGCCGTGACGACGACGGCGTCGCAGCTGTCGGCCGCGAGCGCCTCGGCGAGGGCCGCGCGGAAGTCGTCGGGCGTCGCCGCGGACGCCAGCACCCGGGGGCTCATCGGCCGCAGCCCCTCGGTCAGGCAGGCGTCGTAGGCGAGCAGGGCGAGCGACTCGGAATTGCCGAGGATGGCGATACGCGGGCCGGCCGGCAGCGGCTGGGACGCCAGCAGCAGTCCGGCGTCGATCAGTTCGGTGACCGTGTCGACGCGGATCACGCCGGCCTGGCGCATCAGGGCGGCGACGGTGCTGTCGGGGATGCGGACGGTGGGTACGGCGTGGCCCTGGGGCGCGACGCCGGTATGGCGGGCGCCCTTGGCGACCACGACCGGTTTGACGAGCGCGGTGCGACGGGCGAGCCGGGTGAACTTGCGCGGGTTGCCGATGGACTCCAGGTAGAGGATCACGACGTCGGTGAGCGGATCGTCGTGCCAGTACTGGAGGAGGTCGTTGCCGGAGACGTCGGCGCGGTTGCCCGCCGAGAGGAAGGTGGAGATCCCGGCGATGCCGCCGTCGCCGGGGCCGCGGGCGTGCAGCCCGCTGAGCAGGGCGATGCCGATCGCGCCGGACTGGGTGAACAGGCCGATGTTGCCGGCGCCGGGCATCCGGGGTGCCAGGGAGGCGTTCAGCCGGGCGTCGGGGGCGGTGTTGATCAGGCCGAAGGCGTTGGGGCCGATCAGCCGCATGCCGTAGGAGCGGGCCTGCTGGAGCACCGCCCGCTGCCGCTCGCGGCCCTCGGGGCCGGCCTCCGCATAGCCGGAGGAGAGGATCAGGACGCCCTGCACTCCGTGCTCACCGCAGTCGCGGACCACCTCGGGGACGCGGGCGGCGGGGACGGCGATGACCGCGAGGTCGACCGGGTCGGGGATCTCGCTCAGGGAGCGGACGGCCGGCACGCCCTCGGGCTCCAGCCGGTCCGTGCCGTCGGCGAAGGCGTGGTTGACGGCGTGCAGACGGCCCGTGAAGCCGGCGTCGAGGACGTTGCGCAGGGCGGTGCGGCCGATGCCTCCGGGGGCGCGGCCGGCTCCGATGACGGCCACCGAGCCGGGGGCCAGCAGCCGCTGGGCGGAGCGGGCCTCGGCGCGCTGCTCACGACCGCGCATCACGGCCATGGACTGCTCGGTCGGTTCCAGGTCGAATTCGAGGCGCACCACGCCGTCCTCGAAGGTGCGCTTCTGCGTGTAGCCGGCATCGGTGAACACCTTGATCATTTTAGTGTTCGCGGGGAGCACCTCGGCGGCGAAGCGGCGGATACCGCGCTCGCGGGCGACGGCGGCGATGTGTTCCAGGAGGGCGGAGGCGACGCCGCGGCCCTGGTGGGCGTCCTGGACCAGGAAGGCCACCTCGGCCTGGTCGTCCTCGGGGTCCTTGGCGGGCAGCCCCTGGTCGTCGATCCGGTCGTAGCGGACGGTGGCGATGAACTCGCCGCCGACGGTGGCGGCCAGGCCGACCCGGTCGACGTAGTCGTGGTGGGTGAAGCGGTGCACATCGCGGTCGGACAGACGCGGGTAGGGCGCGAAGAAGCGGTAGTACTTCGACTCGTCCGAGACCTGCTCGTAGAAGGAGGTCAGCCGCTCGGCGTCATCGGCGGCGATGGGGCGGATGCGCGCCGTGCCGCCGTCGCGCAGCACCACATCGGCTTCCCAGTGGGTCGGGTAGGCGAGGTCCGGCGGCGTCTGCATGCGGCCAGGGTACGGCCGGGCACCGACAACCGGCTCGGCATGCGTACCCTCTGGAAGCGGAACAGGCACGGCTACCGTGCCCGGCGCGGGCCACGGCCCGTTCGCCGGTGCCTCCCCCGGGGAGGGGCCACACGCAGGAAGGCCAGGCCGACGGGCCGCCGGGACATCCCGGCACCGTGAGAGACTGGTCTAGACAACAGTCACGACTTGAAGGGCAACACCATGGCTGAGCGCCGCGTCAATGTCGGATGGGCCGAGGGCCTGCACGCCCGTCCCGCGTCGATCTTCGTCCGTGCCGCCACCGCGGCCGGCGTCCCGGTGACGATCGCCAAGGCCGAGGGCAACCCGGTCAACGCCGCCTCCATGCTCGCGGTCCTGGGCCTCGGCGCCGAGGGTGGCGAGGAAATCGTGCTGGCCTCCGACGCCGAAGGCGCCGACGCCGCGCTCGACCGCCTGGCCAAGCTCGTCGCGGACGGCCTTGAGGAGCTCCCCGAGACCGTCTGAGTCCCTGGGGACCCCAAGCGTCCACGGCCCCGCCGTGGCGACCGGCCAACGGTCGCCACGGCGGGGCCGTTTTCGTTGCCCGGGCCGTTTTCGCCGTTCGGCCGTTCCGTCTCCGGGACAGTCCCGTTGCCGGGGCGTGCCGGCGCCGGCAGAAGCCTCGAAGCCTCCGACGGGAGCTCGTAGCTCCCGGCGAAGCGGGGCGTTCCCTGTTAAGCACCCAAGAGCCTCGGCGGCCAGGTTCGGGCGGTCAGCTTCGGTGGAACCGGCAGAAAAATGGCGCGGGATAATCAGCGCCGCGCATTATGCCAAGGCATTGCGACGGTAATTCGGCGCCGCCACGCAGGCATGCCGAATATCCGGTGCACCGAATTCCGGGCCCGGCCGTGAGAAAACAAGCCGAATGCCGGCCGCCGTTTCCCCGTGCGCAACGCATTACGCGCCTTCTTTGTATACAGGGCCTTTGTTAATGTCGGGCGCGCGCCGTGTTGACGGGCTGTTTCGGCTTCCTCACCTCGGCCGCGCCGGGCCTGCGCAGCCGGTGCACGGGCAGGGACCGCTCGATATGAGCGGCCATCAAGACGCGGGCGCGCTCGGCGTCACCCCGGGCCACCGCGTCCAACACCGCGCCGTGCTCGTCCCACGACTCGGCGACTCGGACGGGCAGTTCCACGACGTACATCCACTCGATCTTGCGCCGCAGCTGTGTGAGCAGCGCCGTCAAGCTGGGGCTGCCGGCCGCCTGGGCGAGGGTTTCGTGGAACCAGCCGTCCAGTTGACGCAGGTCCGCGGGGTGGCCGTGGCGGGCGCGCTCCCGGCCCAGCCGGACGAGGCCGCGCAGCACCTTGAGGTGGGCGGGACTGCGGCGGGTGGCCGCGCGGGCGGCGCCCAGGGGCTCCAACAGGGCGCGGATGTCCAGCAGATCGGCGGCCTCCTGCTCGGTCGGCTCGGCGACGCAGGCGCCCGCATGATGCCGGGTGGTGACGAACCCCTCGGACTGCAAGGTCCGCAGCGCCTCCCGGACGGGGACCCTGGAGACGCCGTAACGGGCCGCCAGGATGTCCTCGATCAGCCTGCTCCCCGGCGCGAGCACACCGGAGACGATGTCGTCGCGAATCGCCGTGCATACCGCCTGCGCGGAAATATGGCCTCGCATCGTCCGTGCCTCCGCCGTAATCCCCTGGAAACGCCGCCGATCGGCGACATTTCCGTGACTCTATTCGACCGGGACGGGTTTTCCGACGGGCTTCGGGTATTCATGGATATTTTTTGGCCATCGGCCTGTCCGGTGAGCGGCGTGCACCGATAACGCCGAAGCCCCGGCCGTGGCCGGGGCTTCGGAGAGGCTGCGGTGCCGTACGCGTCAGACGTTGACGCCGTGGCCGCGGAGGTAGGCGATCGGGTCGATGTCCGAGCCGTAGTCGGGGCCGGTGCGGGCCTCGAAGTGCAGGTGCGGCCCGGTGACGTTGCCGGTGGCGCCGGAGAGGCCGATCTGCTGGCCGGGGGTGACGGTCTGGCCGACCGAGACGCCCAGCGACGACAAGTGGCCGTACTGGGTGTACGTGCCGTCGTTCATCTTGATCACGATGTTGTTGCCGTACGCGCCGCCCCAGCCGGCCTCGACGACGGTGCCACGGCCCACGGCGTGCACCGAGCTGCCCGAGGCGGCGTGGAAGTCGATGCCGGAGTGGCTGCCGGAGGACCACAGACCGCTGGTGGCTTTGTACGGGGTGGAGACGTAGGAGCCCTCGACGGGCGCGACGAAGGCGTTGAGGCGCTTGCGCTCCGCCTCGCGCGCGGCGCGCTCCTTGGCCTCGCGCTCCGCCTTGGCCTTCGCCTCGGCCTTCTTCTTGGCTTCCTCGGCGCGCTGCTTGGCCTCCTCGGCCACCTTCTCGGCCAGGGCCTCGGCCTTGGCCTTCGCGGCGGCGGCCTCGGCGGCCGCCTGCTGGGCGTCGGCCTGGGCGGCGATGCGGCCGGCGAGTTGGTCGCCGGCCACGACGGCCTGCTGCAGGCCGGTGCCCTGGGTGGGGGCCGCGTCCGTGGCGGCCAGCGCCGGCGAGGCCACGGAGGCGACGACGCCGGTGGCGGTGAGGGTGGCTATGCCGGCGATTTTGCGGGTCGTGCGAGCAGTGCGGCTCGCACCACGATGCTTCCCGGTGGCACGGGTGAACGCCATGTGCTGGCTTGTCCTTTCCTTCCTTCTCGCCTACCGGGTTAGCTGACGGGTTCGGAGCAGGAAGGTCTCCTACGGCCCCCTCCGAGGAGGGATCCGATTCACCCCAGGGGACATGTGGGTCCCCGGCTCCCCTGGCTCGCGCCGTACGGGGACTCGGCGATGACTGCCCGGTGCCACGGTTGCGGCGTACTTCTGACGAACAGCCGGACTGACGCTAAACGGGACATCTTTCAATCGGCAAACAGAACCGGCACTTTGTGCGGCACGCCACAGGGGCACCACGCAACCAGCCACAACAATCCGGACATAAAGGTGATCCCGTGACGAGCGAGCGTCACGGGATCCCTTTTCATGCCATATGAGCGACGGTCACCGGCCCCCGCCGGACCGCCGCGGTGTCACCAACGGCAGGTCAGCCGCCGACGACCTTCACCTCACCGATGCCCAGTGCCTTGACGGGCTCGGCGATCTGCGCGGCGTCGCCCACCAGGATCGTCACCAGCCGGTCCCCGGGGAAGGCGTTCACCACCGCGGCGGTCGCCTCGACCGTGCCGGTCTCGGCCAGCCGCGCGTACAGCTGCGCCTGGAAGTCGTCCGGCAGATGCTGCTCGACCTGGTCGGCGAGGGTGCCCGCGACGGCGGCAGCCGTCTCGTACTTCAGCGGCGCGACCCCCACGAGGTTCTGCACGGCGACATCGCGCTCGGCGTCCGTGAGTCCCTCCGCCGCCACGGTGCGGAGCACCTTCCACAGGTCCTCCAGCGCCGGGCCGGTGGAGGCGGTGTCGACCGAGCCGCTGATGGCGAGCATCGCGGCGCCGCTGCCGTCCGCGGTGGAGCGCAGCACCTGGCCGAACGCACGCACCCCGTACGTGTAGCCCTTCTCCTCGCGCAGGACGCGGTCCAGGCGGGAGGTGAGGGTGCCGCCCAGGCAGTACGTGCCGAGGACCTGCGCGGGCCAGACCCGGTCGTGCCGGTCGGCACCGATGCGGCCGATGAGCAGCTGCGTCTGGACGGCGCCGGGGCGGTCCACGATCACCACGCGGCCGGTGTCGTCCGCGGTGATCGGCGAGGCCTTCACCGGCTCGGCGGTCGAACCCGTCCAGGCGCCGAGGGTGCCGGCGAGCGACGCGTCCAGGTCGATGCCGGTGAAGTCACCGACGATGACGGCGGTGGCCGTCGCGGGCCGTACATGCGCCGCGTAGAAGGCTCGCACGGCCGCGGCGTCGATCCGCTCGACGGTCTCCTCGGTGCCCTGGCGGGGCCGCGACATCCGGGAGGTCGCCGGGAACAGTTCCTTGGACAGGGCCATCGCGGCCCGCCGGGCGGGGTTGGCGAGCTCGTGCGGGATCTCGTCGAGGCGGTTGCGCACCAGCCGCTCGATCTCGCTGTCCGGGAAGGCGGGCGCGCGCAGCGCGTCGGCGAGCAGGCCGAGGGCGTGGTCCAGCCGCGACGCCGGCACTTCGAGGGAGACCCGCAGACCGGGGTGGTCGGCGTGCGCGTCCATGGTGGCGCCGCAGCGCTCCAGCTCGGCCGCGAACTCCTCGGCGTCGTGCTTGTCGGTGCCCTCGGACAGCGCGCGGGCCATGATCGTGGCGACGCCGTCCAGGCCCTCGGGCTCGGCCTCCAGGGGCGCGACGAGGTTGATCTCGACGGCGACGACCTGCTGACCGGGGCGGTGGCTGGTCAGGAGGGTGAGCCCGTTGGGCAGTTGGCCGCGGTCCGGTGCCGGGAAGGCCCACGGCCGGGGCGCGCCACCCTGCGGCCTGGGGTGGAACTCCATGCTGGTCATGGTGGAATCTGCGCTGGTCACGGCGTCGCTCACTGGGCCGCCTCCTCGTCGTCGTTCTCAGCGGTGCCGGCGGCCGCGTCGGCCGGCTCGGTGGGCTCGTACACGAGCACCGCGCGGTTGTCGGGACGCAGCCGAGCCTTGGCCACCGCCTGCACTTCCTGCGGGGTGATCTCCAGGACGCGCTGCACGGCGGTCAGCGCGAGCTGCGGGTCGCCGAACAGGACGGCGAACCGGCAGAGTTCGTCGGCGCGGCCGCTGACCGTCGCGAGGCGGTCCAGCCACTCGCGCTCCAACTGGGCCTGCGCACGCTCCATCTCCTCCGGGGTCGGCCCCTCGGCGGCGAACCGGGCCAGCTCCTCGTCGACCGCACGCTCGATGTCCGGGACCTCAACCCCACCGGACGTCTTGACGTCCAGCCAGCCGAGCGACGGCGCGCCGGCCAGCCGCAGCAGCCCGAAGCCGGCCGCGACGGCGCTGCGGTCACGGCGCACCAGGCGGTTGTAGAGGCGGGAGGACTCGCCGCCGCCCAGAACGGTGAGCGCGAGGTCGGCGGCGTCCGCCTCGCGGGTGCCGTCGTGCGGCAGCCGGTAGGCCGCCATCAGCGCGCGGGCGGGGACCTCTTCCTCGACGACCTCGCGCAGCTCGCCGCCGAGGGTCTCGGGCAACGAGCCGTCCCGCGGCGGCTGCTTGCCGTCGTGCCCGGGGATCGAGCCGAAGTACCGCTCCACCCAGGCCAGGGTCTGCGCGGGGTCGATGTCGCCGACGATCGACAGGACGGCGTTGTTGGGCGCGTAGTAGGTGCGGAAAAAGGCGCGCGCGTCCTCCAGGGAGGCCGCGTCCAGGTCGGCCATCGATCCGATGGGCGTGTGGTGGTAGGGGTGGCCCTCCGGGTACGCCATGGCCGTCAGCTTCTCGAAGGCCGTGCCGTAAGGGACGTTGTCGTAGCGCTGGCGGCGCTCGTTCTTCACGACGTCGCGCTGGTTCTCCAGCGACTCGTCGTCGAGCGCGGTGAGCAGCGAGCCCATCCGGTCCGCCTCCAGCCAGAGCGCGAGCTCCAGCTCGTGGGCGGGCATGGTCTCGAAGTAGTTGGTGCGCTCGAAGCTCGTGGTGCCGTTCAGCGAGCCGCCCGCGCCCTGGACGAGCTCGAAGTGACCGTTGCCCTTCACCTGGGCGGAGCCCTGGAACATCAGGTGCTCGAAGAGGTGAGCCAGGCCGGTACGGCCCTTGACCTCGTGGCGGGAGCCGACGTCGTACCACAGGCAGACGGCTGCGACAGGCGTCAGGTGGTCCTCGGAGAGCACCACGCGCAGGCCGTTGGCCAGCCGGTGCTCGGTCGCTGTCAGGCCGCCGGAGCCGGCTTGTTCTGTGGCCGTGTGACCCATGGGCATGTACGTCCCTTCGATCCGCTTGCGAGGAAGTTCTGTCACTGTATGCAAGCGCGTCGGCATCTGGCGAAGTTCCCGATCGACAGGCCCCGTACGAGGGCTCCGCGCCGCTCCCTCGTCGGCCGAAGGGGGAGTCGCGGTCGGCGTTGTCAGTGGGGCGGTCCACAATGGTCCGCGTCAGACTCAGGCAGACTCACCGGTTGATCCCCAGCTGGTTGATCCAACATCGGCAGTAGACGCAGCAGAAGGAGCCGCAGCCGCGATGGCCCGCCGCAGCACGAAGACCCCGCCGCCGGACGACTTCGAGGAGAGGATCCTCGACATCGACGTCGTCGACGAGATGCAGGGTTCCTTCCTCGAGTACGCGTATTCGGTCATCTACTCCCGCGCCCTGCCGGACGCCCGCGACGGTCTCAAGCCCGTGCACCGCCGCATCCTGTACCAAATGAACGAGATGGGCCTGCGGCCCGAGCGCAGCTACGTCAAGTGCGCCCGGGTGGTCGGCGAGGTGATGGGTAAGCTCCATCCGCACGGCGACGCCTCCATCTACGACGCGTTGGTGCGGATGGCGCAGCCGTTCTCGATGCGGCTGCCGCTGGTGGACGGCCACGGCAACTTCGGCTCGCTGGGCAACGACGACCCGCCCGCCGCGATGCGGTACACCGAGTGCCGGATGGCCTCCGCGACGTCGCTGATGACGGAGTCCATCGAAGAGGACACCGTCGACTTCAGCCCCAACTACGACGGCCAGGAGCAGGAGCCCGTAGCCCTGCCCGCCGCCTACCCGAACCTCCTGGTCAACGGCGCCACCGGCATCGCCGTCGGCATGGCGACGAACATGCCGCCGCACAACCTCGGCGAGGTCATCGCCGCCGCCCGCCACCTGATCAAGCATCCGGGCGCCGACCTCGACACCCTGATGCGGTTCGTGCCGGGACCGGACCTGCCGACCGGCGGCCGGATCGTCGGCCTGGGCGGCGTGCGCGACGCGTACGAGAAGGGCCGCGGCTCGTTCAAGATCCGCGCCACGGCCACAGTGGAGAACGTCACGGCCCGCCGCAAGGGCCTGGTCGTCACCGAACTCCCCTTCACCGTCGGTCCCGAGAAGGTCATCTCCAAGATCAAGGACCTCGTCGGCGCGAAGCGGCTGCAGGGCATCGCGGACGTCAAGGACCTCACCGACCGCGAGCACGGTCTGCGGCTGGTGATCGAGATCAAGAACGGCTTCAACCCGGAGGCCGTCCTGGAGCAGCTCTACAAGCTCACCCCGCTGGAGGAGTCCTTCGGCATCAACAACGTCGCGCTGGTGGACGGCCAGCCCCTGACCCTGGGCCTCAAGGAGCTGCTGGAGGTCTACGTCGACCACCGCTTCAACGTGGTGCGCCGGCGCAGCGAGTTCCGCCGCGGCAAGCGGCGCGACCGCCTCCACCTGGTGGAGGGGCTGCTGACCGCCCTGGTCGACATCGACGAGGTCATCCGGCTCATCCGCTCCAGCGAGAACAGCGCGCAGGCCAAGGAGCGGCTGATCGAGCGGTTCTCGCTGAGCGACATCCAGACGCAGTACATCCTCGACACGCCGCTGCGCCGGCTGACGAAGTTCGACCGCATCGAGCTGGAGTCGGAGCGCGACCGGCTGAAGTCCGAGATCGAGGAACTGACCCGGATCCTGGAGTCGGACACGGAGCTGCGCAAGCTGGTCTCCGGCGAGCTGGCCGCGGTCGCGAAGAAGTACGGCACGGAGCGCCGCACGGTGCTGCTGGAGTCGTCCGGCGCCTCCCTCGCGGCGGTGCCGCTCGAGGTCTCCGACGACCCGTGCCGGGTGCTGCTGTCCTCGACGGGCCTCCTGGCGCGCACGGCCACCGGCGAGGTGCCCTACGACACCGACGCCAAGCGCGTGAAGCACGACGCGATCGTCTCCGCGGTGCCTGCGACGACCCGCGGCGAAGTGGGCGCGGTGACGTCCACCGGCCGGCTGCTGCGGATCGCGGTGATCGATCTGCCGCAGCTCCCGGACACCGCGTCGGCGCCCAGCCTCTCCGGTGGCGCGCCGCTGGCGGAGTTCCTGACCCTGCAGGACGGCGAGACGCTGGTCTGCCTGACGACGCTGGACGAGTCCTCCCCTGGCCTGGCGATCGGCACGGAACAGGGCGTCGTGAAGCGGGTGGTGCCCGACTATCCGGCCAACAAGGACGAGTTGGAGGTCATCAGCCTCCGCGACGGCGACCGCATCGTCGGCGCGGCGGAACTGCGTACCGGTGAGGAGGACCTGGTCTTCATCACCGACGAGGCGCAGCTGCTGCGCTACCAGGCCTCGCAGGTACGGCCCCAGGGCCGGCCGGCCGGCGGTATGACCGGCATCAAGCTGGGCGAGGACACGAAGGTGATCCACTTCTCCGTCGTCGACCCGGCCTCGGACGCGATGGTCTTCACGGTCGCCGGTTCGCACGGCACCTTGGACGACTCCGTGGCGACCGCCAAGCTGACCCCGTTCGACCAGTACCCGCGCAAGGGCCGCGCGACCGGCGGTGTGCGCTGCCAGCGGTTCCTGAAGGGCGAGGACTGCCTGACGCTGGCGTGGGCCGGTGCCGCACCGGTCCGGGCGGCGGACGCGAAGGGTGCTCCCCTGGAGCTGCCCGAGGTCGATCCGCGGCGCGACGGATCCGGTGTGCCGCTGACGAAGCAGGTGGCCGCGCTGGCAGGACCGGTGTAGGCGGTCGATGCCGGCCCGCGCCGTACGGCGCGGGCCACCTCGTCACTCCTCGCGGGAAGCCACGTACCGCAGAACGCCCCACATGCTGTCCTCCGATGTGGGGCGTTCCGGCGCCCCGGGACCCTCGCTCGCCGGCGAAGGCTCTTCACGGCACCCTGCGAGCGCCTTGCGAAGCGCCTCGGCGTCGATGCCGCTGCCGATCAGGACGAGTTGAGTGCTGCGTTCCTCGTCCCGGCCCCAGGGCGAGGGGTAGAAGCGCAGGAAGTCACCTACGGCGTGCACGGTGAACTTCTGCCGGCTTCCGGGGACGTCGAAGTGGACGAAGCCCTTGATGCGGTAGAGGCCGGTGGGCCGACTGTCGAGAAAGTCCATAAGTCGACGTGGGTTCATCGGCTCACCGGAGGTGAACTCCACGCTCTGGTAGGCGGAGTGCAGATGCGCCGCGTGGCTCGCGTTAGCCGGGTCGTCGGCGTGGTGGGCGCAGCCTTCGTGCTCGGTGAGGTCGCAGTGGTCGGCGTGGTGGGTGCCGTGGCTGCCCGGGGCCGCGCGCTCCACCGCGGAGGCTTCGCGCAGGAGGTCCTCGAAGGACAGCTGACGCACAGCCGCGTCGTACTCCTCGCCGGCTCCGCGGTCGAAGAGCAACTCCGGGTCGATGCGCCCGTACGCGGCGCTCATCACCGGGCGGCCGGGGGCGAGGTCCGCGAGGGTGGCCATGAGGCCCTGGCGCGCCGAATCGTCGATCCGGTCAGCCTTGTTCAGCACCACGAGGTCGGCGATGCGCACATGCCGGTCCAGCTCCGGGTGGCGGACGCGGGTTGCGGCGAACTCGGCTGCGTCGACCACCTCGACCAGTCCGCCGTACACGATCCGATCGTTCTCACTGGCCAGAATCATGCGGATCATTTCCTGGGGCTCCGCCAAACCGCTGGCCTCGATGACGATCACGTCGATACGAGCGGCGGGGCGGGCGAGCCGCTCCAGGTAGGTGTCCAGTTCACTGGTGTCGACCGCGCAGCACAGACAGCCGTTGCCGAGCGAGACCATCGAGTCGACCTGCCCCGCGACGGTCATGGCATCGATCTCGATGCTGCCGAAGTCATTGACGATCGCCCCGATGCGGGTGCCATCGCCTGCGGCGAGCAGGTGGTTGAGGAGGGTCGTCTTGCCCGACCCGAGGAAGCCCGCGAGCACGACGACCGGGATCTGTTGCGTGGCCAAGGGGCGCCTCCATGTGCGGGTGGCGAGCCGCGCGGACCGGCGGCGAACGAGCTGTCGATCGTAACGGAACCCAGCACGGCGAAGCCGCGCACGGCGGTCGGGAGGGGAGCGAGGAGGCCTGGGTGTACGGGCAGGTGTGGGGGCGCGGACGGCTGCGGGGGCCGGGGGACCGGGGACCGGGGCCGGGGAGGCCGGGCCGGTGTGTGGGGCAGGGCGGCTGGGGACAACACCGCGGCGCTGGGCCGAGCGCGGCAATGCTTGAGGGTCCGCGCAGATCGATCGCCATCGCCTTGTCCCCCACCACCGCTGGCGCCGGCCCGCCCCCGGCCTACAAGCCGTCTACCGTCAGCCCGTCGCGACACCCACCGCCGGCACCGGCTGCGGCGGGGGCGGACCGACGTACCGCGCCGCCGGACGAATGATCTTCGAGTCCTGTGCCTGCTCCAGGATGTTGGCACTCCAGCCGACCACACGGGCCGCACAGAAGGTGGGAGTGAACATCTCACGCGGCAGACCGCACAGCTCCATGACGACGCCCGCGTAGAACTCCACATTGGTGTGCAGCTCGCGCCCGGGCTTGAGTTCGGCCAGCAGCGCCTCGACCCGCGCCTCCACCTGGACCGCGAACTCCACCAGCGGGCCTCCGAACTCCTCCGCGATACCGCGGAGCATCCGTGAGCGCGGGTCCTCGGTGCGGTAGACGGGGTGGCCGAACCCCATGATGCGCTCGCCCCTCAACACCCGGTCGCGGATCCACGTGTCGATGCGGTCCGGCGTACCGATGGCGTCCAGGGTGTCCAGAGCCCGGCTCGGGGCGCCGCCGTGCAGCGGACCGGAGAGAGCGCCGACGGCGCCGCCGAGGCAGGCGGCGAGGTCGGCCCCGGTGGAGGCGATCACTCGGGCGGTGAACGTCGAGGCGTTGAAGCCGTGGTCGATGGTGGAGATCAGGTACGCCTCGACCGCCCGTACACGCTCGGGGTCGGGCTCCTGGCCGGTGAGCATGTAGAGGTAGTTGGCGGCATGACTCAGATCCGCGCGGGGCTCGACGGGCTGCTCCCCCTGCCCGAGCCGGTGGAGGGCGGTGAGGAGCGTCGGGACGGCGGCACAGGCGGCGAGCGCGTCCGCACGGCGGTGGTCGTCGTCGATGTCGTAGAGCGGGCGGAAGCCGGCCGAAGCACCGAGCAGGGAGAGCGAGGCGCGCAGCCCGGCGAGCGGACCGGACAGTGCTCCCGCCTTGGCGATCCCGGGGAGCGCATCGCGGAGGGCCGCGGGCAGCACGCGCAAGGCCGCGGTCTCGGCCTTGAAGGCAGCAAGCTGTGCCGCGTTCGGCAGGGCCCCGTGAAACATCAGGTACCAGACGTCTTCAAAAGTGCGGGCCGTGGCCAGCTCCACCGCCGAGTACTGGCGGTAATGGTAGAAGCCCTCACGACCCCGGACATCACCCAGTTCGGTCTCGGTAACGATGACGCCCGCGAGCCCGCGGGGCGCATCGATGGGGGCGTTCGCCTCAGTGATCGACATGGCAGCTCTCCTTGCTCATCCTCCTGCAACATTGATTCGACTGTCCATGTTTGGCTAAACTCTTGTCAATGTTGATTCCATCAATATGGACACTGATGGATACGGTGGTGACATGGCGGATCAAGACACGGTCGGCGACACATCCGGCTCGCGGCTGAGCACTCGGGAGGCAGCCGACCGGCTCGGGGTGAAGCCCGAGACGGTGTACGCGTACGTCAGCCGCGGCCAGCTGACGAGTCGACGAGAACCGGGGGGCCGCGGCAGCACATTCGACGCCAAGGAGGTCGATGCGCTGTCACGACGCGGCAGCCGACGCGAACCGTCCGGGTCCGGCGGCGAGCTGACCGTCCGCACAGGCATCACGCTCATCGAACGTGACCACTGCTACTTCCGCGGCGTCGACACCTCAGAGCTCGCCGCCCACTACGACTACGAGGAAGTCGCCGAGTGGCTGTGGACGGGCGAAATGCGACGCGGCATTCGCTTCACCGCGCCCGCAGAGGCTCTGGCAGCGGCTCGCCGCGCCGTACAGGCATTGCCGGAACACAGCGGTCCGATGGACCGCCTGAGAGTCGCCGTGATCGCCGCAGCGGCCGCCGACCCGCTGCGTTTCGACCTTTCGGAGGACACCGTCCTCGACACCGCCCGGAGCCTCGTCCCGACCTTGGTCGACGCCCTGCCGTCACGAACCAACGCCGAGCCCGACGATGGATCACTCGCTCCCCGGCTGTGGTCCCGCCTCACCACCGCGCGGGCCGACACGGCTGCGCTTCGCGTTCTGGATGCAGCACTCGTACTGCTCATCGACCACGACCTCGCCGCCTCGACCCTTGCGGCCCGGGTAGCCGCGTCGGCGCGTGCCCACCCCTACGCGATCGTCTCCGCCGGCTTCGGAGCGCTGGACGGAGCGCTGCACGGCGCGGCGAGCGGTCTCGCCCACCGGATGCTGCACGAGGTGCTGGAACGGGGCAGCGCAGCTGCGGTCGTCGCTGATCACCTGCGGGCGGGGCGTCGAGTACCCGGCCTTGGACACCGCCTCTATCCGGGGGAAGACCCTCGGGCGGCTGCGCTCTTCGCACTGCTGGAGAACGTGCCGGAGGCCCGTCCGACACTGGAGGCCGCTCGCCAAGTGATCGCCACTACCGCCCGGCACACGGAGCTGCATGCCAACGTCGACCTCGCGCTGGCAGTACTCACCGTGTCGGCGGAGATGCCTGCAGAGGCCGGCGAAACGGTTTTCGCCATCGCTCGTACGGCCGGCTGGATCGCCCACGCCTTGGAGGAGTACGGGGAGCGCCCCCTGCGGATGCGTCCCAGCGGGCAGTACCAGGGCCCCCGCCCACCCCAGCCGTTGCCGTGACGCAGACGACTGCCCTCAGCCCGGCACTCGACGCGTGGCTCCTCTGCGCGGACTCCCATCCGTCGACCTCGGACGCGACGAGTTAGGCTCACCTTTGTGAGCACATGCGCTACCGCTTCCCGTGAATCGGCTGAAACGTTGGCCGGAACCGCGGCTACCGCCCGAACCTGGCTCCTGATCGAGCAGACCGGGCCCTGGGGAGCCAAAGCGCTGACGGACAGCCACCTCGATCCTGACATCGGCCGGGCCCTGGAGACCGCGACAGACGGTACGGATGTACGCGTCGCCCTGATCCGTCGGCCCGGACGTCATGCCGACTGCTATGGGGCCCCTCGACGCCGACTGTTCCTCGCACACACCGCCCCCGGCCGCTCCTGGATCCGGACGACCACCGTCACCGACCCGAGAGCGGCTCTCGACCTGGACTTCGCCGGTTTGGGCGCAGGAGACCACCGGGGCCTGTGGGAGCCGTACACCGGCGAACCGCTGGTTCTCGTCTGCACGAACGGCAAGCGGGACCGCTGCTGCGCCCTCCTTGGCCGCCCTCTGGCCGCCGAGCTCTCCCGGAGCGGAACCGAGGTGTGGGAAGTCACCCACATCGGAGGCCACCGCTTCTCCCCCACCCTTTTCGTTCTCCCCTACGGCTACGCCTACGGCCGAGCCTCGGCACATCTCGTCAAGGATGCTGTGGAAGCGGCGCGCGACGGACGGATCACGATCGACCACTGCCGCGGCCGCTCGGCGTGGGACAGGCCGGCCCAGGCCGCCGACCTCGCCGTCCGCGAGCTGCTTCGCGAGGAGCGGGCGGACGCACTCGACGTCGTAGGGACCGACACGGTGCGGCCCGAATCGAGGCGGCCCCACAGCTCGGCGCCCGGTGGCGACCCGAACGCCGTCGGTCCCCCTACGTGGGCTGTCTGCGTCGCGCATTCCGACGGCAGTGCCTGGCGCGTCACGGTGGAGCAGCGGTCCGACGGTGCTCCGGCGCCCGCCAGCTGTGGTGCGCCGCTCGGCCCACCGGCTCGTATGACCGTCACGGCCATCACCCCGGTCTCGGGAGCCGGCGCTCCGGCGCTCCACGCTCCCGCTTACCTTTCTCTCGGCTGACGCCCGGGCGCCACCGTCCGACGCTCCCCCTCGGGACCGACAACGGCAGGCGTCCCTGCGAGGCGCGACTCCCGCCCCCAAGCCGCACGCGAATGCCATGCCGATTGCCACTCCCCACGTCACCGTGAGCCCCAGCCCGAGCATCGGCCCCACGGCCTGCAATACCCCAATCGGGCGGGCAGCGCCCCGCCTCGTCGCTCCTCGGCGCCTACACGCCTGGTCCCCCATCAACCACATAACCCCACCCCTCCGTCCGTCCCTCGTGCCCGATCGGCTCCTCCACGCGGACCCCGCTCGCCACCCGCCACAGTCAAACCGTCTGCCCTCGCACCGCAACAAAGCGCTTCGCCATGCCGCTCGGCCCCGCAGCCATCACCGGCCCACTCTGAGTAGGCTCGGCGACACGACCTCGGCATCACCCTTCGACGCTATGCGCGCAAGATCCGCCACCGAAAGCCCTGTGGATAACTCTCGGGGCCGCTCCACGCCCCACCGGCCATGCGAGCCAGTCGCCGCTCGGCCACGCTCCGAAGTCGCGGCCGAAGGAACTACCGACCCGGTAGCCAGCCCGCTTACTGTTCGTTCATATGGGCGAGACGCATGGACGAGCCACACGCCCGAGCGCTGAAGAGCTCTCGGGCCCTGCGCCGATTCCGCAGGACGTAGTCCGCCCCACTGCCCCGGCCGACGAGCGGAGCGCTGCCGAGGTACCTGGCCGTAGCCGCCATCCAGCAGACCCTTCACAGCACGAGACTCGACGCCGAAAGGCCTGGCTTCCCATGACCCGGCCCCGCCTGGGGTGGCCACGCCGAGTCTTCTCCCAAGTGCTGATGATGCAAATGGCCATCGCCACCGGGGTCACCGCTCTCGCAACGGGCTTGTTCCTCGCGCCCCTGAGTGCCGAACTCGACGATCAGGCGATGCGCCGCGCCCTCGCAATCGCTCAGACAACCGCGGCCCAGCCCCGTCTCGACGATGCCCTGGAGTCCTCTCGTCCGTCGCGCCATGGCCCCGTCCAGAACGAGGCAGAGCACATACGTGCCGCTACCGGCGCCGAGTACGTGGTGATCATGGACGAGCGCGGGGTCCGCTGGTCACACACCGACCCGGACGAGATCGGTCGTCATGTCTCCACCGACCCGAGTGCAGCGCTCTCTGGTCAAGAGGTCATGCAGATCGACAACGGCACTCTCGGCCGCTCTGCCAGGGGCAAGGTTCCCTTGCGCGACGAGGACGGCAAGGTCGTCGGCGCGGTGTCCGTCGGCATTGCCTACGAGAGCGTGCAGGAGCGGTTGCTCTCCACCGTTCCCGAGCTCCTCGCCTACGCGGGCGGCGCGCTCGCCGTAGGCGCTCTGGCTGCCTATCTCGTGTCCCGTCGACTTCAGCGCCGCACCCACGACCTGGCCTTCTCCGACATCTCGGCTCTGCTCACCGAGCGCGAGGCAATGCTGCACGGCATACGTGAGGGTTTCGTCGCGCTCGACAAGCACGGCCGGATCCGCCTGATGAACGACGAGGCGCAACGACTGCTCGACCTGCATGCGGACGACACCGGCCGCCCCCTGGACGAGGTCCTGCCCCCGAGCCGCACGACGGACGTACTGGCCGGCCGCGTGTCCGGCGCCGACCTCCTTGCCGTCAGCGGCCAACGTGTACTGGTGGCGAACCGCATGCCAACCGACGACGGCGGCGCCGTCATCACCTTGCGCGACCGCACCGAGCTGGAGCGGCTGGGACGCGAACTGGACGGCACTCGCGGCTTGATCGACGCCCTCCGCGCCCAGGACCACGAGCACGCCAACCGACTGCACACACTGCTCGGACTCCTCGAGCTCGGGCTTCATGAAGAGGCCGTGGAATTCGTAACCGAGGCGGTGGGTGTACACAGGGCCACGGCGGAACAGGTCACGGAGCGCATTCACGATCCGTTGTTGGCAGCCCTCTTGGTCGGTAAGGCCACCGTCGCCACCGAGCGCGGCGCCGCTCTGTGCATCTCCGCCGACTCCCATCTCCCTGACCGCTTGATCGACCCGACCAGCCTGGTCACTGTGCTCGGCAATCTCGTCGACAACGCCCTGGATGCGACGGCAGCCAGACGTGACGCGCAGGTCGAGGTTGAGGTCAGGGCCGATGGACAGACCGCGGTCATTCGTGTGAGCGACAACGGCCCCGGCGTGCCCGAAGCCCGTCGCGCCGAGATCTTCACCGAAGGCTGGACAACCAAGGAACCGCCGGCTCACGGTCAGCGCGGCATCGGACTCGCTCTCGTACGACGCCTCGCTGAGCGCTACGGAGGGAGCGCCGAGGTAGGTGAGCGCCCAGGTGGCGGCGCGGTGTTCACTGTCACTGTGCCCGACGCACTCTCCGACGACCTTTCCACGGCGCGGGATGCTCTCCGCCAAGAGTCGCTCGCGGGCTCCGGGGCGGGTGATGCGGGCACCGATGACACCTGGGGCACTCACCGCCCCGAAGAGGCCACGGGAGCAGACCGATGATCGACGTACTGGTCGTGGACGACGATGTACGGGTCGCGCAGATCAACGCGGCGTACGTGGCAAAGGTCGCCGGGTTCCGCGTCAGTTGCCTCGCCCATAGCGCTTCCCAGGCGCTTGCCGCCCTCGACACACACCACGTCGACCTGATCCTCCTGGACCACTACCTCCCCGATGAGACAGGTCTCCACCTAGTGGGCGAACTGCGTCGACGCGGACTGCTCACCGACGTGATCATGGTGACGGCGGCCCGCGACATCGCGACCGTTCAGGCAGCGATGCGGCACGGAGCCCTGCAGTACCTGGTCAAGCCTTTCACCTTCGCAGGCCTGCGCTCCAAGCTGGAGGGCTACGCCACCCTGCACCGCACGTTCGAAGGAGGTGGCCAGGCGGAGCAGTCCGAAGTCGACCGCATCTTCGGGGCACTCGGGGGCGTCAATGCCGCCCCCACCGAATTGCCCAAGGGGCACTCCACCGCCACAGCCGACCGGGTGCGCTCGGTGCTGCGCACCGCGGAGGCCCCGCTGTCCGCGCAGGACGTCGCGCTCCAAGCCGGACTGAGCCGGCAGACCGCACAGCGCTACCTCAAGCTCCTGGAGCGCACCGGTCGAGTCCGCCTCACGCTCAGATACGGCGAAACGGGTCGCCCCGAGCACCGTTACGAGTGGGCCTGAACGCCGGTTCACCTCAGCCTCCGTCTCGCCCCAGACACCCAACTGCCCAGGCCGAACGCGCCAGCCAGGTTCCTAAGCCGCCCCTGCCCCCGTGAGCGCTCGGACCTCGGTCTCCGCGTGCCGCGCTTCATCAGCGGCCAACGGGGAGAACACCGTGCCGAGCCATCCCATCAGGAAGCCCAGCGGAATCGACACCATTCCGGGGTTCTGCAGGGGAAAGAGCGCGAAGTCCAGGCCTGGGAAGAGCGACTCCGGGCCGCCCGAGACCACCGGCGAGAGGACGACGAGCGCAACCGCCGGGATGAGGCCGCCGTAGACCGCCCAGACAGCGCCGCGCGTCGTGAAGCCGCGCCAGAAGAGGGCGTACAGCAGAACCGGCAGGTTGGCGGAAGCGGCGACGGCGAAGGCGAGGCCCACGAGGAAGGCCACGTTCAAATCCTGCGCCAGCAGGGCGAGGCCGATGGCGATGGCACCGACGCCCACCGCCGCCACACGCGCCACTGCCACCTCACCGCGCTGCCGCTGCTGGGTCGTGCCGCCGGAGCGACGCATCGAGGCATACAGATCGTGCGCCACTGAGGCGGATGAGGCGAGCGTGATGCCGGCGACCACCGCCAGGATGGTGGCAAAGGCAACCGCGGCAACCACCGCGAACAGAACCGTTCCTCCAGTCGAACCGGCGCCGCCTCCGAGGTCCATGGCGAGCAGCGGCACCGCGGTGTTGCCTCCGGTGTTGGACGCACGGACGGCATCGCTGCCGAGGACCGCAGCGGCACCGAAGCCCAGCACGATGGTCATCAGGTAGAAGCCGCCGATCAGGCCGATGGCCCAGACGACGGAGCGGCGGGCGGCGCGTGCCGTTGGCACGGTGTAGAAGCGGGCCAGGATGTGCGGAAGCCCTGCCGTCCCCAGGACAAGGGCGATGCCGAGGCTGATGAAGTCCAGCCGCGAGATCCAGCTGCCGCCGTATTTGAGGCCCGGTGCGAGGAAGTCCCTTCCGTGGCCACTGCGTTCAGCTGCGGTGTTGAGCAGTGAGTTGATGTCGCCGTGAAAGCGGACCACTACCAGGACGGTCAGTGCGACGGCGCCGCCCAGGAGAAGGACCGCTTTGACGATCTGGATCCAGGTGGTGGCGCGCATGCCACCGAAGGCGACGTACACCACCATCAGGGCGCCGACACCGATCACCATCCAGGTGCGGGCATGCGCCCCCGCCCCGCCCAGAAGCAGCGCCACGAGACTGCCCGCACCGACCATCTGCGCCACCAGGTAAAGCACCGACACCGTGACCGATGCGGCTCCCACGGCGATGCGGACCGGTCGTTCCCTCATTCGGGCGGCGACGACATCCGCGAGGGTGAATCTGCCGCAGTTGCGGACCAGTTCGGCGACGAGGAAGAGCACGACAAGCCAGGCCACGAGGAAGCCGACGGAGTACAGCAGGCCGTCGTAGCCGAAGAGGGCGATCAGCCCGGAGATGCCGAGGAAGGAGGCGGCGGACATGTAGTCGCCCGCGATGGCGAAACCGTTCTCCATCGGGGAGAAAAGCCTGCCGCCCGTGTAGAACTCTTCGGCGGAGCCTTGCCTGCGGCGGCTCGCCCACGTGGTGATGGCGAGCGTGAGAGCGATGAACGCGCTGAACAGAGCCAGCGCCAGGGTCTGGTGGTCGCTGGTCAACGGACGTTCCCCCCGGTCATCTCCTGGGTCTCCCAGCGGATGTCGAGCGCCGCGCTGTCCCGGCGCAGCCTTGCATGCCGTGCGTACGCCCAGGTGAGCAGAAAGGTGGTGGCGAACTGCCCGAGCCCGGCGAACATCGCGACGTTGAGCGCGCCGACGATGCGGTGAGCCATGAGGCCGGGGGCAACCGTGGCCGCGATGACGTAGGCGAGGTACCACGTGAGGAAGAGGGCCGTGGCGGGTACGACGAATCCTCGGTAGCGGCGTCGCACTTGCTGGAATGCGGCGCTTCGCTGGACCGTCAGATACACCTCGTCGTGCGCTGCGGAGCGCGATGCCGGCACCGGGGAGGCCGCCTTGCCACGTTCCTCGTCCCTCTCGTCGGCCGCATCGTCCGACTCTCCCCACCCGGAAGCAAGGCTGTCGTACCAAGGGTCGTCCAGCCGCACGGCTCCTGGCTCCCCGGCCACATGGCCGTCCTGCTTGTCCACGGAACACTCCTTGTTGCACGGGCCTGTTGACGATGCGCCCCAAGGATGGACAGAAAGGAAGATCCCGGACTCTTCATTCCGAATGCTTCACCCCATCAGGTGATGGACGATCCGGGCGGCTGCGAGAGGCTGTGACGGCACGCGCGACGGGTCACCGGGGGCGGCCCCTACCCGGAACCGGGGCAAGGGTCGATCACGAGGTCCGCTGCAACCAATGCGACACATGTGCAGGAACGGATGTGGATCGGCGAACGGGTACGAGCGACGGGCGCCCCTCCACCCTTGGGTGAACAGGCGCCCGTGCGGAACCGCGGTCGACTCAGGTGTCGATGCGCGAACGGTCGAGAGTGGAGGCGGAGTTGGTGATGAACTCCTTACGGGGGGCCACCTCGTTGCCCATGAGGAGGTCGAAGGCCTTCTCCGCCGCTTCGAGATCGCTGATGTTGATACGGCGCAGGGTGCGGTGGCGCGGGTCCATGGTGGTTTCGGCGAGCTGGTCGGCGTCCATCTCACCCAGGCCCTTGTAGCGCTGGATGCTGTCCTTGTAGCGGACGTTCTTGCGCTGCAGCTCCAGCAGCGTCTGGCGCAGCTCGTTGTCGGAGTAGGTGTAGATGTACTTTTCCTGACCCTTTTTGGGGTTGGTCAGCTCCACGCGGTGCAGTGGCGGAACAGCGGAGAAGACCCGGCCCTGTTCGACCATGGGCCGCATGTAGCGCTGGAAGAGGGTCAACAGCAGGCAGCGGATGTGGGCTCCGTCGACGTCCGCGTCCGCGAGGAAGATGACCTTGCCGTAGCGGGCGGCGTCGATGTCGAAGGTCCGGCCGGACCCGGCTCCTATGACCTGGATGATCGAACCGCATTCGGCGTTCTTGAGCATGTCCGAAATCGATGACTTCTGGACGTTCAGGATCTTGCCTCGGATGGGCAGCAGCGCCTGGAATTCCGAGTTGCGCGCCAGCTTCGCGGTACCCAGCGCCGAGTCGCCCTCGACGATGAAGAGTTCACTGCGGTCGACGTTGTCGCTGCGGCAGTCGGCGAGCTTGGCCGGCAGCGAGGAGGACTCCAGCGCCGTCTTCCGGCGCTGCGCCTCCTTGTGCTGGCGGGCGGCGATGCGGGTGCGGGCCGCGGCCACGACCTTCTCCAGAACGGAGCGGGCCTGCTGCTTGGCATCCCGCTTCGTGGAGGTCAGATGCGCCTTGAGCTCCTTGCTCACCACCTGGGCGACGATGCGGGAGGCGGCGGACGTGCCGAGCACCTCCTTGGTCTGGCCCTCGAACTGCGGCTCGGCCAGCCGTACGGTCACGACGGCGGTGAGACCCTCCATCGCATCGTCCTTGACGACGTCGTCCTCGGCGACGCGCAGCAGCTTGCTCGACCGGAGCACCTCGTTGACCGTCTTGGTGATGGAGCGCTCGAAGCCGGAGACGTGCGTGCCGCCCTTGGGCGTCGCGATGATGTTGACGAAGGACTTGACCGTCGAGTCGTAGCCGGTGCCCCAGCGCAGCGCGATGTCGACGCCGAGTTCCCGGGTGACTTCGGTGGGTGTCATATGGCCGCGGTCGTCCAGGACGGGCACGGTCTCCTTGAAGGTTCCCTGGCCGGTCAGTCGCAGAACCTCACAGATGCTCTTGTCCTGCGCGAGGTACTCGCAGAATTCGCTGATGCCGCCGTCGTAGCGGAAGACCTCCTCCGACTTGCCGGCGCCGTCGATGCCGCGCTCGTCGCGGACCACGATGGTCAGGCCGGGCACGAGAAACGCGGTCTGGCGTGCGCGGGAGTAGAGCGTCTCCAGGGAGAGCTTGGCGTCCTTGAGGAAGATCTGCCGGTCAGCCCAGTACCGGACGCGGGTGCCGGTCTTCGCCTTGGCGACCCGCTTGCCCTTGAGCAGGCCGTTTCCGGGGTCGAAGGGGGCGTCCGGGCCCGATTCGGTGAAGATGCCGGGGACGCCGCGGCGGAAGCTGATGGCGTGGGTCTTGCTGTTGCGGTCCACCTCGACGTCGAGTCGCGCGGAGAGCGCGTTGACGACCGAGGCGCCGACGCCGTGCAGGCCGCCGGAGGCGGCGTAGGAGCCGCCACCGAACTTTCCGCCAGCGTGCAGCTTGGTCATCACGACCTCGACGCCGCTGAGTCCCGTCTTGGGCTCGACGTCGACGGGAATGCCGCGGCCGTTGTCGCGGACCTCCACCGACGCGTCGTCGTGGAGGATCACCTCGATGTGGTCGCAATAGCCGCCCAGCGCCTCGTCGACCGAGTTGTCGATGATTTCCCACAGGCAGTGCATCAGGCCGCGACTGTCCGTCGAGCCGATGTACATGCCAGGGCGCTTGCGGACGGCTTCCAAGCCCTCGAGGACGAGCAGATGCCGCGCGGTGTAATTGGATCCGTCCCGGTCTGCCCCGGTCAGCACTGCGGTGGACGGCACGGACATCTCGGCGGTCACGCGGTTCGCTCCTCGCTGAATTTCTGGCAGTCCGCATTCCGCGGACTCTGTTGTGGCGGTGGTCGCCGGTCAGAGGGTACCGAGGCCTGGTAGAGCCGATGTGACGCCACCCATGAGGTTGGCCATGGTAGTAGAATTTCGCTCGTGCGTTCGATCCCTCGAAGGGGTGACGTCGGGATGACGTGCACATCACGTTCCCTTCCAGGCATGAACCATTTAGGCTCCGGGCACGTCCTCATCAACAACCCGGCAAGCCAGCCGGGCGGACGGACCCCCCAACCCATGTGAATCAGACCACCAAGCAATACGGCTCATTCGCCGCCACCCGGCAGCACCCGGCCTCTCGAAGAACTTTTTTCGAGGAAAAGGCACGAGCGGGAACGTTTTCGGCCTGGTTGGATGTTGACCCTGGTACGACAGCTCGTCGAGCTAGAGAAGAGGCGACGTGACTACTGTTCTGACACCCGCGAGCCCGCTGACGGCCGCTGACCGCTGCGACCGCTGCGGCGCCCAGGCATACCTGCGCGTCGTCCTGATGTCCGGCGGAGAACTGCTCTTCTGCGCCCACCACGGTCGCAAGTTCGAGCCAGAACTCAAGAAGATCGCCGCGGAAATACAGGACGAGACGGAGCGGCTGACCGCCCCTCCGGCGTCTGCGACCGACGAGGACCGCTGACACATCGCATCCACGACGAGCGAGTAGCGGCCTAGGGCCGTGCTGCGGGCGGCCTCCCCGGACACCACCGGGGAGACCGCCCGCACTCGCATGTCCAGGAACGCCTGGCCCCTCCGCTCCCTCAGCCGGCTCCGTGAGCCGATACCGCCGGGAGCATCGACGAGGCACGCGTGTAGACCCCCGGATTGCCGGCCTGACCGCATCCGGTCCCCCACGACACCACCCCTACCAGCCGCCCCTGCGCCACCAGAGGCCCCCCGCTGTCCCCCTGACAGGCGTCCCGACCTCCGCTGGGCTCCCCGGCGCAGAGCATGGACGCGGCCTTGTACGTGCCGTCTGCGCTGCCTGGATAGGCCCGCGCGCAGACCGAGTCCTGCAGCACATTGACGCGTGCCGCCCGCAGCCGTGACGCATAGCTGCCCTCCCCCGTGGTGTCCCCCCAGCCGTAGACCTCGGCGACGCCGCCCGGCCGGTAAGCGGCGTCGTCCTGGCCGGCTATTGCAATCGGCCGGTTGCTGACCGCCCTCTCCAGGGTAAGGACGGCCATGTCGCCCTCGTTCGTCCAGCTGTTGTAGCCCGGGTTCACCCAGACCTTCGCGGGCTTGATCTCCTGGCCGCCGCCGCGTGCGAGGTCGTCCCGTCCGATCACGATCCGCAGGTCTCGGACCTGTCGCCAGGGCACGCCCAGCACCTCCTTGCTCAGGCAGTGCGCGGCCGTGACCACCGTCGAGCGCCCTACGAGCACGCCCCCGCAGAACTGACCTGAGCGCTCCGTCCCGAACCGGTCGTGAGACGAGAGAGCCACCGCCCATGGGCTCTGCGAGATCGGTACGGGCTTGCCGCCCACCACCGATCCGTCCGCGGCTGCCGAGGTCGGTGTGGCGAGGATCAGCGTGAGAGCTCCGAGGAGGGCGTGGGCGGACGGGCGCATACGGACTCCTGACTCTGGGACAGTGGTCGCCCACCCAGCGTGACCCAAACGGCCGCGCCCCGCACCCCGGACGGCCGCGAGCCCGGCCCCTCCACCAAGGAGGGACCGGGCTCGCGGCGTCGTCCGTGCCGGTTCGGCTAGTCGAGGTAGTCGCGCAGAACCTGCGACCGCGACGGGTGACGCAGCTTCGACATCGTCTTGGACTCGATCTGACGGATCCGCTCACGCGTGACGCCGTAGACCTTGCCGATCTCGTCCAGCGTCTTGGGCTGGCCGTCGGTGAGGCCGAAGCGCATGGAAACCACGCCGGCCTCACGCTCGGAGAGGGTGTCCAGCACCGAGTGCAGCTGCTCCTGCAGAAGCGTGAAGCTGACCGCGTCGGCCGGGACGACCGCCTCGGAGTCCTCGATGAGGTCACCGAACTCGCTGTCGCCGTCCTCGCCGAGCGGGGTGTGCAGCGAAATCGGCTCGCGACCGTACTTCTGGACCTCGATGACCTTCTCAGGGGTCATGTCGAGTTCCTTGGCCAGCTCCTCCGGGGTGGGCTCACGGCCCAGGTCCTGGAGCATCTGGCGCTGGACGCGCGCGAGCTTGTTGATGACCTCGACCATGTGGACGGGGATACGGATGGTGCGGGCCTGGTCGGCCATGGCGCGGGTGATGGCCTGGCGGATCCACCACGTCGCGTAGGTCGAGAACTTGTAGCCCTTGGTGTAGTCGAACTTCTCGACCGCGCGGATCAGACCGAGGTTGCCCTCCTGGATCAGGTCCAGGAAGAGCATGCCGCGGCCGGTGTACCGCTTGGCCAGGGAGACGACCAGTCGGAGGTTGGCCTCCAGGAGGTGGTTCTTGGCCCGGCGGCCGTCCTGGGCGATGATCTCCAGCTCACGCTTGAGCTTGGGGGCGATCTTCTCCTCGGTGGCCAGCTTGTCCTCGGCGAACAGGCCTGCCTCGATGCGCTTGGCGAGCTCGACCTCCTGCTCGGCGTTGAGGAGCGGGACCTTGCCGATCTGCTTGAGGTAGTCCTTGACCGGGTCGGCGGTGGCGCCGGCCGCTGCGACCTGCTGCGCGGGGGCGTCGTCCTCGTCGTCGTCGGACAGGACGAAGCCGGCGTTCTCGGTACCCTCGGCGGCCTCGGGGGCCTCGCCCTTGCCGGGCGCGGGGGTCTCCTCGGTCGCCTCGTCGTCGAGCAGCTCGTCGACGTCCTTCTTGGACGCGGTCTTCTTCGCCGTGGCCTTCTTGGCCGTGGTCTTCTTCGCGACCGCCTTCTTCGCGGTCGCCTTCTTCGCCGCTGCCTTCTTCGCAGGCGCGGACTCGGACTCACCCACCGGCTCGTCCCCCACAGGGGCGGCGGCCGCGGCGGTGGCCTTCTTCACCGTGGCGGCCTTGGCCGCGACGGTCTTGGTGGCGGTGCGTTTTGCCGGACTCTTCGCTGCGACGCTCTTGCGGGTGCGCTTGGGCGCCTCTGCGGCACTGACCATCAGCGTCACACCCTCCTCGTCGAGGATCTGGTTGAGGCTGCGCAGAACGTTCTTCCACTGGGTTGGCGGAATCTGGTCAGCCTCGAAGGCCCGACGCACGTCATCGCCGGCGATCTGCCCATCTGCCTTTCCCCGCTCGATGAGCGCCATCACAGACTCGGACTCGGCGATCTCCGGCGGGAGCGTACGGGATGTGCTGGCCGACACGAACAACCTCTCGGAACGATGGAAACGGCTTCCGACCCCGTCCATACTGCGGATCGGAGCCGACGACCGCCGGTGGGGATGGACCGACGGCGCGGGGGTAACCGGGGAGTTGAACAGCGTCACGAACGCCGTCCGCATTCCCTCCTCGGCTATCACCTCTTTAGTCATCGCGCTTCCTTGAAGAGCGTTACGCCCAATCTGCGTGGCCCGAGTCACACCTCATAACGACCCCTTCCCGGTCATATGACATGCAACCCTCCCAAGACCCCATTGCCGGATCCGGCGACGCCCCGGATCCGGCAATCCTGCGTCCTCGACATGCACGGCACCTCGCCGCAGAGGCCCGCGGGGCACCGCGATCACGCGGCGTCCACGCTCCGTACACGCTCGGGTACGGACCTTCAGTGCTCGCGCGGCGCGGGGACGACGTGGTCCACGGGCGCTCCGGAGCCCTGGCCGCCGGGCTCGCCGTGGGCGGCGAGCAGCTGGCGCATCGCGGACTCGGCGGCCGTGGCGTCGCCGGAACCGATGGCGTCGACGATCCGCATGTGCTGGCCGACGGACGTCTCGATGGGGCGCTCGCAGCCACCGGCCGGGCCTCCGGAGACGTGGAGGGCGGAGGAGACGATGCCGGAGAGGTGTTCGAGCATGCGGTTGCCTGCGAGCTGCAGCAGCAGGGAGTGGAACTCCGCGTCGGCGCGGGTGAACGTCATGGTGTCGCCCTGGGCGGCGGAGTGGCCCATGATCTCGACCATGTCGGTGAGCCGCTGCTGGACGTCCTCCCGACCGTGGCCGGCGGCGAGGCGGGCGGCGAGCGGTTCGATCGTCCAGCGCAGCTCGCACAGCTCACGGCGCTGGTCGTCGCGCTGGGGTCCGTACGCCCGCCACTCGATGATGTCGGGGTCGAGGAGATTCCAGTCGCTGACCGGCCGGACGCGGGTGCCGACGTTCGGGCGTGCGCTGACGAGGCCCTTGGCCTCGAGGACGCGCAGCGATTCACGGACGACGGTGCGGGAGACCTCGAAGCGCTGGCCGATCTCCTCGGGGACGAGCGGACGGTCGGCGCCGAGATCGCCGGAGACGATCATCTGCCCCAGCTGCTGGACGAGTTGGCCGTGCAGGCCGCGGCCGCGGCTGCCCGCCGCGCGGCGACCGGTCCGGCCGATGTCGGCTTCGGGGCTGTCCCAGACCTGCGAGACGCGCTCGGCTCGATCCGCGCCGGCGGCGTTGGCAGCGGCGTTGGCGCCGCTGGCGTAGGGGTAGCGGTCAAGCTCGCCCGGGCCTGCGAGGCCGGTGTCGCCGGGGCGAGCCGCGGTCATCATGGTGTGCGCAAGGGTACTCACGCATCTTTTGTCGGCGACACCCTGAAGACCCTTGAGGTCTTTGGTGAAAAGCACACGAAAGGGTGATCGCCCGTCATCTCGTAATTGACGCTTTATCGTAAAGAAATGCCCTCTCTGTGGTGAATTGCGGGCAGCGAGTGTCGCAACAGCGTCGCGAAACGGGCACGCGCACGCTCAATGCGTTCGACTGCGCCGCATCGTGAACGCATATGCGCAGATGAGAGCGGTCAGCGACAACGCCATTGCGCTGCCGACGGGTTGGGTCGCGAGTCGGAGCAGAACCGATACTCCGTGATCGATTCCGGAAGGCCACTGAACGGGAGCCGACACCCGCATGCGGCCGGGCAGTCCGGCGAGGGAGCGAGCCGCGGGCTCGGCCACCACGCGCTGCACCAAAGGCACGACCAGGACGGGGACAGCGAGGACCGCCGCCAACCCCATGGAGGTGGACCGGAAGACGCAAGCTGCCAGCACGCCCGCCCAGGCGCAGCCGACCAGCAGGCCGATCCACCCTGCCGCCAGCACCGGCCACTCGGCGACGCTGTTGACGGAATCGGGACCGAACACGAAGCGGGCCGACACCTCGTCGGCGGCGAGCACGCTCAACCCCAGCGCCAGCGCGCAGCCGCCACTGACCAGGAGTTTGGCGACGAGCAGCCCCAGACGCCGGGGCACGGTGCCGACCTCCGGCGCCAGCGCCGGGTACCGGAACTCCTGGCCGAAGGCGAGCGCTCCGAGCAGTCCGGCCCCTAGCGCGGCCGGGGGGAACGGCAGTTGACGGGGCCAGCCTGTGAGCACTCGGGACATCGGTGCGTCCCCGTGGCGGGCCAGCAGCAGGGCAAGTACGAGCGACACGAGCAGGGAGACGACGGCCGCTGCGAGGCCGGTGCGGTCTGTCGCCGTGCGACGCAATTCGTAGCGCAGTGGCCAGGTCGGCCCCGGAGCGGGCAGACAAGGGATCGCGAGACGCTCGACGAACGGCGTCGATGTCCGTGTCGGAAGCGCTACGGATGCCATGGGGTCGACGAGCGGGACGGTGAGGGTCCCCGAGGGCGTATCAGCGCCGGCGCCGGTAGGCGTGCTGGAGACCGCCCCTGGGGGCGCCAGCGACGTTTCGGCCGGCGTGTCCGGGGCCGGCTCCGGGGTGGTGGGGCTGATGCCGGGCGCCGGCGGAAGCTCGTCCACGGGACCCGGGCGGCGGCCGTCGGCGCGGTGAAGGGGAGTGACAGGGGCGGTGTCGCCGACCTCGTCGGCGAGCTGGTGCACCAGGATCCCGTGCCGGAAAGCGGTCTCCCCCACTGCGGCGCAGCTGCTGCCGTAGACGGCGATGCGGCTGCCGCTCTCCCGTACGACCTCGATGGTGCGGCCGACGGCGGGATCCGTGGCGGGGTGGACGCGTTGGGACTCGTCGACGAGGAGGGAGGCGAGGCGATCGGCGTGCGGGGATCGGACGACGACCCGGGGGCGCAGACGGGTGCTCGCGAATTCCGCGGCGTCCTGGTCGGCGACGAGCCGGCCGTCCTCGATGGTGACGACGCGGTCGGCGATCCGGGCGGCTTCCTTGGCGCTGCGGGAGGTGACGAGCACGGCGCCGCCCTGGGCGGCGTAGCCGCGCAGGAGGCCGTGCAGCCAGGCGCGCTCGCGTGGTGAGACTCCCTCGGCGGGTTCGTCGAGGAGGAGCGTGTGCGGGTCGCCGATGAGTGCGGCGGCCAGCGCCAGTCGACGGTCCGTGCCGCGGGAGAGCTCCCCCAGGCGCTGGTCGGCGAGGCCGCTGAGGCCGACGAGGTCGAGCACGTCGTCGGCGCGGTCGGCGGGGACCCCGGCGGCAGCACTGAGCATCCGCAGATGCCCGCGGGCGGTGCGGGAGGGGTGTCCGGGGACGTCGCCGAGGACGACGCCGAGTTCGCGGGCGGGGTTGGGGACGCGGTGCAGCGGGCGGCCACGGAACAGTGCGACGCCTCTGCCGTATTCGAGCTGCAGCATCAGGCGCAGGGCGGTGGTCTTGCCGGCGGCCGCGGCGCCGTGGAGCACGGTGACCCGGCCCGGGCGCGCTTCGAAGGTGAGGTCGTCCACGGCGGGCGGCAGTTCGCCACGGGGTTCGCCGGTCAGCCCGATGGCCTGGATCATCGCGTTCCTCGCGGTGCGTGAGACCGTTCGGAAGCAGCGGGGGGTACGAGTGGGCTCACCGACCCAAAGTAACGCATATGTCTTAATTGCCCGTATTTTCGGGCTTTTGATGGGCTTTCGTGTCCCGTCAGGGCAGCGCCTCCGCCCGATGCACGATGCCGCGCGGTGACACGCCTGACGGTCGGCTCAGACCTCCGGGCGCAGCATCGGGGGGTTGAGCAGCGTGGCTCCGCCGGCTCTGAACAGTTGGGCGGGACGCCCTCCCTGACGAGTCGTCGTGCCTCCCGTGGGCACCAGGAAGCCTGGGGTCCCGGTCACCTTGCGGTGGAAGTTTCGGGGGTCGAGTGCGACGCCCCAGACCGCTTCGTACACCCTTCGCAGCTCGCCGACGGTGAACTCCTGCGGACAGAAGGCGGTGGCCAGCGAGGAGTATTCGATCTTGGAGCGGGCCCGCTCGACGCCGTCGTCGAGGATCTGGGCGTGGTCGAAGGCGAGCGGGGCCGCCTGGTCGCTTTCGCGGGCGAGGGCGCCCTCCTGGTCCAGGAGGGTCTCCACAGGCGCCCAGCGCGCGCTGTGGGCATCCCCGCCGGCCCGTGGGGCGGGCAGGTCGGGGGCGAGGACGAGGTGCGCGACGCTGACGACCCGCATCCGGGGATCGCGCTTGGGGTCGCCGTAGGTGGCGAGCTGTTCGAGATGGGCGCCGTACGCCGGCGGTGGCGCCGCCGGGTCGTGGGCGTGCAGACCGGTCTCCTCGGAGAGTTCCCGGGCTGCGGCCTCCTCCAGATCCTCGTCGGCCCGGACGAATCCTCCGGGCAGAGCCCAACGGCCCTGGAACGGCGGCTCACCACGCCGCACGGCCAACGCGCACAGGGCGTGGCGGCGCACGGTGAGCACGACCAGATCGACAGTGACGGCGAACGGCGGGAAGGCCGACGGGTCGTAGGGAGGCATGACGTGATCATAGTCGTCCGCCTGACGATAAACAGGTCCTCAGGGTCTTACGAACCGAGTTGCAGACGATCCGCTGCGGCCTCCACCACCCCCATTCCCAGCCTGCTGATTCGCACGGCGAATGGTTCCCCGGCGACGCTCAGGTTGGTGAACTGCATCGCGCCGAGTGGGGCACCGGTGAGCGGGCGGACGGCCACGGTGCCGGCGGGGGCATCGGGGCGGATCCCGGCCTGGGCGATCAGCATCTGTACGGCGCCGGCTGCCGCGACCGCGGCGGGACGGCAGGCCGCGGGGTGCGGGACCGGGACGCCGTCCGCGGTGCGCTGCTCTCCTGCGTACATCTCCGGGAGCCGGTGGCCGAACCCTGCTGCCGCGTCGAGGATGCCGCGGGTCAGAGCGCCCGCTTCCTTCTCGTGACCGGCCGCGGCGAGCCCTGCGGCGGCGATCGCCGTCTCATGGACGCGTACGGCTCCGCTGCGGTGGCCGAAGGGGTTGTAGCCGTTCTCCTTCGCGCCGAGTCCGCGCAGGCCCCAGCCGGAGTCCAGCGCCGGTCCGCCGAGCAGCCTGGCCAGTTGACCGGTCTGCGCCCGGTCCAGCAGGCCGGGAGCGAGACTGCCGCCCCCGAGCAGGCCGGTGTCGAGAAGGTGGGCCGCGGTGGAGCCGAGGTGCGGAAGCGGGCGGCCATCGCGGAGCAGCAGGGCGGCGGGGCGACCACCCGCACGGTCCTCCAGCCAGAAGTCGCTGCGGAAGCGTGCGCGGAGGTCCGCTGCCCAGTCGCGCAGCTCCGTCGCCCCGGGGCGCCCGAAGGCGTCCAGGAGGTCTGCGCCCAACAGGGCGGCACGGTGGGCGTGGGCCTGGGTCTCACAGCGGTACGGGCCATCGGGCGCCGGGTCGGGGACGTAACTCCGGCGGCCCGCGGTGGGTGCCGTCGTCGCGGTGCGCAGCCATGTCAGGCACCGCTCCGCTGCCGGCAGCAGCCGCTCGGTGTCCCGTTCGGGCAGCCCCCAACGGCGGGCCTCCGCGAGAACGGCAGGAAACAGCAAGGTTGCTTCGACGCCCGTGCAGCTGGCCGGGGAGTGCGGGCCCGCGTCCCTGAGGGCACCGGGAATTCGGCCGAAATCCCTCCCTGGCATGGCCTGTTGAGTGCGGGCGAGCGTGCGCAGCGTGCCGGCTGCCAGCCTGGTGCCCAGCGGCAGCAGCATGCGGGCCGTCCACAGCGCCTCGGCCGGGGCGAGGCCGCACCGCCAGGGGAATCCGCCGGCGACGTAGACGTCGGTGGGGGTGTTCAGGTCTCGCAGCAGCAAGCCGCGCAGGTCGTCGAGGCTGCCCGCAAACAGGGCGTCGGCCCGCTGGTCCTCGCACTCGAGCTGGGCGGGTGACCAGGGACATGATGGCCGGTCGCCGCGCGGCCGGGGCAGGGCCGGCCCGGTTCGCGGGCTCGGGATGGAAGGCACGAGCTGCCGGGAACGGGCCGGGTAGGGGGCGATGGATGGCTGATCGGGGTCGTGCTGGAGGACAGCGCGCAGCTCGATGGTGCGTTGGCCGCCTGGTGGCAGATCGAGTTCCCAGCGCAGCAGTCCCGCTGATGCCAGGGCGTCCTGGGGTGAGGGCACCGCGGTGACCACCGCGTGCGCCCCCGCCCCGGACCAGCGCAGGCCCGAGCCGTGGACCGCGGGCCGCAGCTCCGGCCCGGGGACGCCGGCGGCAACGGCACCGAGTTCGGCGAGGTCCGTGCCGAGCCGGATCTCGACCGGCAGCCGAACCGGCTGCGCTGAACTGCTGCGGAAGGTGATGCGCTCGATGCCGTCGGCCGACCTCAGCCGCTCCATCCGGATCTCCGGGTCCGGGCCGCGCTCTCCCGTTCTGCGGATCGTCCCGACGAACCGTGCGCGGTCCGCGCCGGTCAATCGCCCTTGGACGACGAGCGGTTCACCGCCCGCGGCGCGCACTTCGCAATGGGAGAGGATCCGCCTGCCGTCGCGGTAAATGCCCTCCAGACCTTCACCGGTCAGCTGCCCCGAGGCAGGTGAGACCGCGAGGGCCGGTAACGCCACACAGACGAGGGCGGAGTGGACGGGCTGCGGCTGGAGGTACCGGGACGGCGCCCGGCGCCGTTCGCCGGGCGGCCGAAGGGCCGGCTGAGTGGTGGGGACCATGCCTGGCACGCTCTGCGCTCCCTGGTGACGTCGAGACTCCGTCTGCCTGCGTACTTCCTGCTTACTCACCTGAACGGCTCAATCGGCGCCCAGGTCACGCCGACGTCGAGGGAGACCGTTCGCTCACCGCCTGCTCCGGTCGCCGTCCCGGCCGGCCCGGCGCCTGCCGCGTCCGTCTGTCGTCCGGGTGCCGGGCCCCGTGGCGCCGCGGGCTCCTCGGGGTCGGTTGGCGGTGCCGGTCCGCACGGCCCCGCGCCGACCGGGCTGTGGAGCCTCCGAAGCCGCGGCCTCCTGCCCTCCGCCGGAACCGTCGGTCTCCTCCTCACGCTGTTCGCGGAGGCAGCGGCGCAGTGGCTCCGGATCGAGGCCGTCGTTGATGGCGCGATGCAGCAGCTGGGCGAAGAGGTAGTCGGGGTCGATGCTCAAGGCGCGGCCGAGGGCGACACGCGCCGAGGGCGCGTCCTCGGTGGCCCAGGAAACCCATCCGGCGAGGGTCAGGGGTGGCACCGCGTGTTCGATGTAGCCGCCGGCGCAGCGGCGGGCGAGTGCGCGCCACAGGCGGAGGGCTGCGGCAGCGGTGGGGTCGTCCATCCACTCCGCGGCCCGGTCGCGGGTTGTTCGGTCCTGGAGGCCGAGGATGAGCTCGGCGCATTCGCCGTCGGTGATCAGGGCGTCGTCGCAGGCGTCCCTGGCGCGGTTGCTGCCCGACGGAGTGTCCTGACGAAATCGGTGGATCATGGCGCAGGCCAGGTCGAGGGTGTCCCGTCGGACCGCCGTGGCACCGTCGCGGTGGAGCATGCGGGGAACGAGTGCGGCGGCAGCTGCGTCCAGGGCCTTCTCCTGTTGGGCTGCCCGGCGCCCGGTCCGCGGTGTCAGCCGGGCCTCCATCTCCTTGAGGGATCCGCGTACCTGCATGCCCGCGTACGCGGCGGCAGCTGCCATCACGGACGTGCCTGGCATGACCAGGGGGGTGCCGTCGGCGGGGCAGCAGCGGAAGTCCGGGCAGCAGTAGGACCAGTAGCGGCCGTTGGAGAGGCAGAGGGCTTCGAGGACGGGCACCTCAAGGGCTCCGCAGGCGGTGCGCAGCCGCTGGGCGAGAGGGCGGAGCCGGTTCTTCACGTCCTGGCCGCTCTCGCCGGGACCGGGTTCCTGGCAGAGGAATACGAGGATGCCCGCGGGCCGGTCCTCCGGGGCCTTCCCCGCCGGAATCAGGCACTCGGCGAGTTGGCCGGAGACGTCGGGCCATTGTGTGGTGTCGGTGGGGATGCCGAGCCTGACCCGCCCTCCGAAGCGTCCGCGCTCGCCGTGGAGCGCCACCAGGACCACGCTGTCGTCCGGGTAGAAGCCCATGAGATAGGGCAGCGCATCGGCCAGTTCGGCGGGGCCGCGCAAGGTGACCTGAGCTTCGGCGGTCGTGCCCTGGGACGGCTTGATCGGGTCGGACACGTGCCCTGCCTTCTGGGCATCGGAGGGGCGGTGGGAGGAGTTCGGCGGGGTGGGAGGGGCCTCTGGCGTAGCGGGAGGCGAGGGAGGGATGGGCGGACCGATCGGGTCGGTGGAGGCTGTGGCGTGGTGCGGCTTCGTCGCATCGAGCGGGCGCGGCGGGCTGACCGGGCAGGTCGGCTGAGTGGCGTCCAAGGGGCGCGGAGGGCGAATGGAGCCGGCCGGAGGTGAGGAGCCGGCACGCTCGGAGGAGCCGGAGGAGCCTGTGGTGTCCGAGGCCCCGTCACGGGAGGTGCCGGCGGTCCGACCTGCGCCTGGGGACGTGTCGCCGACCGGGTCCGCGGCCGGATCGGTGATCGGATCGGCCGCCGGGTCCGTAGGCGGCCCGCCGATCGGATCGGTGGCGGGGTCGGTGAGCGCGTCGGTGAACGGGTCGGTGGTCGTGCGCTTCGGCGGTTCGTTGTGCGGATTCATGGCTCGAAGATCCCGCGGTCCGCCACTCCGCCGCGACCCCTGTGGATAACTCACGGGTGACGCCGTTTTCCACAGGTTCGTGCCGCGGTTCGCGCGTTGTCAGTGGCATCGGGTTGCATGGGGGCATGAGCAACGAAGACTTGCGAGCCTCGGCCGATGCCGTCCTGACCCGACTCGTCGGGGATCCCGACGGCGAGGCCCGGCTGCGCGAGGATCAATGGCGGGCGATCGAGGCGCTGGTCGCCGACCACCGCCGCGCTCTGGTCGTGCAGCGCACGGGCTGGGGAAAGTCCGCCGTGTATTTCGTCGCGACGGCGCTGCTACGAGAGCGCGGCAGCGGCCCGACGGTGATCGTCTCGCCGCTGCTCGCGCTCATGCGCAACCAGGTCGAGGCGGCCGCCCGTGCCGGGATCCGGGCACGCACGATCAACTCCTCCAACACCGAGGAGTGGGACACCGTCCAGGCCGAGGTGGCAGCCGGTGAGGTGGATGTCCTGCTGGTGAGCCCCGAGCGGCTGAACAACCCCGATTTCCGTGATCAGGTGCTGCCCAAGCTGGCCGCGGCCACGGGCCTCCTGGTGGTCGACGAGGCACACTGCATCTCCGACTGGGGCCACGATTTCCGGCCGGACTACCGGCGCCTTCGCACGATGCTGGCCGACCTCCCGCCGGGGGTTCCGGTGCTCGCAACGACCGCCACCGCCAACGCCCGGGTGACGGCCGACGTCGCCGAGCAGTTGGGGACGGGCGAGGGCGCCGAGGCCCTGGTTCTTCGCGGCCCCCTGGACCGGGAAAGCCTGAGTCTGGGCGTGCTGCCGCTCCCGGACGCCGCGCACCGGCTCGCGTGGCTGGCGGACCACCTGCACGAGCTGCCGGGGTCGGGGATCATCTACACCCTCACCGTCGCGGCCGCCGAGGAGGTCACGGCCTTCCTGCGGCACCGGGGCCACACCGTGTCCTCGTACACCGGCAAGACGGAGAACGCCGACCGCCAGCAGGCCGAGGACGATCTGCTCGCCAACCGGGTCAAGGCGCTGGTGGCGACCTCCGCGCTGGGCATGGGCTTCGACAAGCCCGATCTGGGGTTCGTGGTGCACCTCGGCTCCCCGTCGTCCCCCATTGCGTACTACCAGCAGGTCGGACGTGCGGGACGCGGAGTCAAGCACGCCGAGGTGCTGCTGCTGCCCGGCCGTGAGGACGAGGCGATCTGGAAGTACTTCGCGTCGCTGGCATTTCCGCCGGAGGAGCAGGTGCGCCGGACGCTGGACGTCCTGGCGGCCGCCGACCGGCCCGTGTCGCTGCCCGCCCTCGAACCACAGGTCGAACTGCGCCGCTCGCGCCTGGAGATCATGCTCAAGGTGCTCGACGTCGACGGCGCCGTGCACCGCGTCAAGGGCGGCTGGACGGCCACCGGCCGGCCCTGGTCGTACGACGCGGAGCGCTATGCCTGGGTGGCCCGCCAGCGGGAGACCGAACAGCAGGCGATGCGGGACTACGCGACGACCACGGGCTGCCGGATGGAGTTCCTGCGGCGGCAACTGGACGACGAGGAAGCGGTGGCCTGCGGCCGTTGCGACAACTGCGCGGGCGCACGCTTCACCCCTGAGGTGTCCGCCGCGTCGCTGGACGCGGCACGCGGTGAGCTGGGGCGCCCCGGCGTGGAGGTGGAGCCGCGGCGGATGTGGCCGACGGGGCTGCCGGCCATCGGAGTCGACCTCAAGGGCCGCATTCCCGCGGGTGAGCTGGCCTGGACCGGCCGCGCCCTGGGCAGGCTTTCCGACATCGGATGGGGTAACCGTCTGCGGCCGATGCTCGCGCCACAGGCTCCGGACGGTCCGGTACCCGACGATGTGTCCGCCGCCGTGGTCACCGTGCTCGCCGACTGGGCCAAGGGTCCGGGCGGGTGGGCATCCGGAGCGGCAGACGCCCCGGCCCGCCCGGTGGGCGTCGTCTGCCTCGACTCCCGCACCCGCCCGCAGCTGATCCGTTCGCTCGCCGAGCGGATCTCCACCATCGGCAGGATGCCGTTCCTGGGGACGGTGACGTCGCGGGAAGACGACGCCGACAGCAGGATCCCCCGCAGCAACAGCGCGCAACGGCTGCGCGCCCTGCACGGCGCGCTGAGTGTGCCGCCGGAGCTTGCTCAGGCTCTGGCATCGGCCGGCGGACCCGTGCTTCTGGTGGACGACTACGCCGACACCGGATGGACGCTGGCCGTGGCCGCGCGACTGTTGCGCAGGGCAGGAGCCGAGGGCGTGTTTCCGCTGGTCCTCGCCGTACAGGGGTAGTCGGGCGCGGCGAGCTGGTGGGCGGCTGAGGGCTTCGGAGGCGGATAAGACGGGAAGGAATATAGACGGCGCACCGGACCATTTCGGGTCGCGCGCGTGAATTGCTCGTTGCCGCAAGCGTGTGCGACCGCAAGAATTGAAGTCGCTTCCCCGTACCTGCCGTTCGCGGTCAGGCAGGGCCGTGTCGCGGTGCGCCTTCGCGCCCGGCAACCGCCCGACGCGTGGATGCGTAGACGAAGGGAGGACCGTGGCCTTCGGCTTCGCCCCGCCCACGAATGTGTCCCAGCCCGCATCCGCCGATTCCGCCGCCCGACTCAGCCGGATGCTGGAGCCCGCCGAGTGGGCCTCCGCAGGCATCCCCCTGCTCCGCAACCCCCGTGAGGTCGTCGCGGCCCTTTACGAGCGTCACCTTCCGGAGTCGTCGACGGCAGTGGTGGCCGTCCTCGATCCTCAGGAGCGGTTGACGGCGAGTGCCTCGTTCAGCGAACCCTCCGCCGCTCCGGATGGCTGGCAGTTCCGCAATCTGCTGCTGGCCCATCTGCGCCGGGTCATCCCGCACGACCTACGGTTGCGCTCCCCGATCCGGACGGCCGTGCTGCTCTACTGCCGTGAGGGCGACCCGCGTTGGACGGAGGCGGACGGCGCATGGATGTGGGGACTGCGCGATGCCTGCACACTGCACGGACTTCGCTGCGGGGCGTACATCACGCTGACCCGTGACCGTTGGCAGGTCCTCGGCGAGGACCGGGGCGGCCGTCGCCCCAAGCTGTCTCCCACTGCGTTTCCGCCCCTGACGGCACCCGGGGTCGAGACACGGAACGGGCCACGTGCCCAAAGGCGTGCGGAAAGGCGGGCGGAGACGCGTCGCGGTGAAGCGCGGCGGGCGGGGTCCCGGCGTGACGAGTCACAGGGCGAGGCGTTGGGGCGAAACGAGTCACCGCGCACGGCGACCGGCCACGCCGAAGCTGGGCAGAGGGAAGCAGGCCGCACGGAAACAGTCCCTGCGGATGGCATGGATCGCAATGATCGTGCGCGGCGTGCGGAACACGGCCGGGCGGTGCGCACCGCCTCAGGCCGCACGGGCGCGCCGAGCGTGGTGTCGCCGCGCTCTGCAGCGAAGCCCATGGACTCACCACCGCGCCCGGTGGCGACGCCCACCCCGGCGGGGGAGCGCGTTCCCGCTGCTCGCAGCGGCGGGTCCGGGCAGAGCGGAGCCACGGAGAGCGCGGAGGATGCTGGACCGCTTGCGGCAGCGGAAGGCTCTCCGCCGCTTCCGGCCGAACCCCGGGGGGCCGGCAGCCGAGCCGTGCCACGGCGCGTCGGCGGCGTGGGGGAAGCGCGGCGGCACACGGCGGCCCGCTGAGGCGGGAGGGAGAACCGAGCGGTTCCCGGCCGTCTGCTGCTCGGTTGCCGGGACCGGGAGTACACGGAAAGCGTGTCAACGCCCGCACGACCAAACGATCTTGGCATCGTGCACGGACCGTTAGAACGGGCCGCTGGGCATCCCGACATCCGCGCACCTGAGTCCTGCGGACAACCCGGACATCGGAGCGCCCCGGACATCGACAGCCTCAGACCCGCGGAGCACGGACCTGCAGATGTACGCGCCCCGGCGCGTATCGCGGCGCACACCTCCGCGGACACGCCGACGAGCCCGGCCGGCCCAGGGGCCGACGGGCTGCCGGGAGTTGCGGACGGTCAGGCGTTCGCGCCGAGGACGGCGTTGATCCGCTGCGGGTCACCGCAGACGATCAACAGCGCACCCGCACGGGCCAGCGCTGCGGGCAGGGCCTTGGCGGTGACGTCGTCCGTGCCGCCGTTGACGGCGACGATCACGACGGGCCGCCCGGCGATGCGCTCGGCCGTGGCGTCCGCGTAGAACACGTCGTCCGCAGCGTCGTGTTGGGCCCAGTAGGCCGCCTCACCGAAGGACAGCTCGTGCGCCGCCCAAGGGTGGGGGTCGCCGGTGGTCAGCACCAGGATCTCGCCAGGTGCCCGTCCGGAGTCCAGCAGCAGATCGACGGCCTCATCGGCGGCGTCGACCGCGCCGCCTTCGGGGGCCGGGATCAGCTGGAGCTGGGCTCCTGCGGCGGGGCCGGTGGCCTTCGCGGCGGGCAGCTGGGAGCCGGTGCGCTGCGCCGGCGGAGCGGCGACAGGCCCACGCGGCGGGGCAGCGGGTCCGGGCTTGCCCGGACGGACACCGGCCGCGGGGGCGCCACGCGGAGGTGCGGGGCGGGGACCGGGACCGGGAACAGGACGGGGGGTCGGCGCGGTACGGCCGGCGGCCGGAGTAGCGCGGGGACCCGGGACACTCTCGTGAATCTGAGGCTCCTCGGGGATGAGAGGCATGAAGGGATGTCTATCAAACGTAGGTACGGGACATGACAGCGGGTACCGCATTTATGTCCGCACCGCTCAGAAGTCGAAGCCGAGTTGGCCACCGGCCTCCAGAGCGGCTGCTTCGGGGGTGACGCGCACCTTCTTCAGGTGCCGCCACCGGGGCAGGGCATCCATGTAGGACCACGACACTCGGTGGTGCGGCGTAGGACCGTACTCCTCCAGGGCGATGCGATGGGTCGGCGAGGGGTATCCGGCGTTGTCCTCGAATGCGAAGTCGCCGTATTGGAGGCCGAGTTCGGCCATCATCGCGTCGCGCCGCACCTTGGCGATCACTGACGCGGCGGCGACCGCGACGCAGGACTGGTCACCCTTGATGACCGTACGGACCTGCCAGGGCGTGCCCAGATAGTCGTGCTTGCCGTCGAGGATGATCGCGTCCGGACGGACCGGGAGCGCCTCCAGGGCGCGCACGGCCGCGAGCCTCAGCGCCGCGGTCATCCCCAGGGCGTCGATCTCCTCCGGAGAGGAGTGCCCCAGGCCGTAGGACGTGACCCAGTCGCCGAGAACATCGCAGAGTTCGGTGCGGCGCTTGGGTGTCAGCAGCTTGGAATCGGTGAGTCCGGGGGGCGGGCGACGCAGACCGGTGATGGCTGCGCAGACGCTGACCGGGCCGGCCCAGGCTCCCCGTCCGACCTCGTCGATTCCTGCAACGATCTTGGCACCGGTCGTGGCGCGCAATGATCGCTCGACGGTGTGGGTGGGAGGCTCGTACGGCATGGCGCCAGCAAGGTTACGCCTATTCGGCGCAGCCGTCCGCACCGGATCCGCACCTCGCACCAAACCGTTCGTGCGACCGCTTCCACCGCGACGGAAACGGAAGCTACCAGCAGGTACCTGTCGGGGCGAGAGGGGCGGGGAGGGAGGGCAGAGTGGGAGCCGGGACCACACGGCGCCCCTACGGACCGAGCTCCAGGGCCGGCGCGCCGAGCGACGGCCAAGGAGTGGCGTGGTCGGAAGCAAATTCGGCAGACGGGCATGAACTCGCCTTCGCACTACGCCCATTGGGTGGAGGCGCAGTACGGGCGACACGGCCCAGCCGTCGCGAAGGGCCCGGTCGGGCCCCACGGCCGTTGCCGGCCGCGCGTGGTCGGTCAGCCGCGCGACCGGTCAGTGGTACGGCAGGAAAGAGTGCGATCAATCGGACAGGGAGGGGGCCCACGTCGGGAGCGGCTCGGTGCCGTCCAGCCATGCCTGCGGCGGAGCGCCGCCACTGCTCGCCGCGACGATGCCGCCGACGATGGCGCAGGTGGTGTCCACGTCGCCACCCGCCTGAGCGGTGGCCCAGAACGCCTTCTCGTAGTTGCCGAGGTGGCGTGCGGCGGCCCAGAGGGTGAAGGGCACGGTGTCGTGGGCGCTGGTGCGTCGACCGCAGCCCAGGACGGCGGCGACGGTGCCGGAGTCCGCGTAGTCGAGCATGTCGCGGGCCCGGCGCAGCCCGGCCTGTACGGCGCTGCGCGGGATCAGCTCCATCACACCGTCGAGCAGGTCCTCGGGGCCGAGTCCGCGGGACGGGTCGGCCACCAGGGCGGCTGCGGCGGCGACGGCCATCGCGCCGACGACGGCCTCGCGGTGCTGGTGCGTGGTGTACGCGGAGATCTCGGCCTGGTGCGTGGCCTGCTCGGGGTCGTCGGCGTACCAGGCGCCCAGCGGTGCGATGCGCATGGCGGCACCGTTGCCCCATGATCCCTGGCCGTTGAAGAGTTCGGACGCCAGCTCACGCCAGTCGCCGCCCTCCCGGATCAGCCGGAGCATGCGGTTCACGGCGGGGCCGTAGCCACGGTCGAAGTCGTGGTGGTCGGCGAAGGAGCGGGCCAGCGCGTCCTGGTCGATCCGGCCGTGGGCGGTGAGCACGGCGAGAACGGAACAGGCCATCTCGGTGTCGTCGGTCCACTGCCACGGGGCGGGCGGCAGCTCGCGGCGCTTGAGGGCGGGGTAATGGGCGGGAACGAAGAACTGGGATCCGAGGGCATCGCCCACGGACAGTCCGCGCAGGCTCGCTAGGGCCCGCGTAAAGCGGTCTGCGTCACGGTGGTCGGCGGTCATCGCTGTGCACTCTAACCGGTGACGCCATAAGGCTCGGGTTTACACCAGCGCTCAAATGGCCGATCGAGCGCGTACCGCCCGTCGGGCCCCAGCAGCAGCGTCCGCCACTCCGCGTTGCCCGGGTTGGACAGCGATTCGAACTCCGCCACCGTCCAGTGGAACCACCGCATGCAGAACAGGCGCATGGTGAGGCCGTGCGTGACGATCAAGACGTTCGGCGGGTGGTCGGGGTGCTCGAAGCTGCGCCACAGGCTCTCCAGGAACGCCCCGACCCGGTCGTAGACGTCCGCGCCGGACTCGCCCTGGGCGAAGCGGTAGAAGAAGTGGCCGTAGGCGTCGCGGTATGCCTTCTGGCGCCGTACGTCGTCCCGGTCCTGCCAGTTGCCCCAGTCCTGCTCACGCAGCCGCGGTTCCTCTCGGACCCGGACCTTGTCCGGGTTCAGCCCGAGCTGCTGAAAGGTCTGGTGGGTGCGGCGGTAGGGCGAGACGTAGGCGGAGATCCGTTCGTCGCCGAACATCTCCCGGAGCGGGCCGCCGGCCTCCGCCGCCTGGCGCCTGCCCTTCTCGGTGAGGCTGAGCGCGTGATCGGGTTCCCGCTCGTACACGGTGTCGTCGAGGTTCCCTTCCGACTCGCCGTGGCGGATGAGAACGATGCGTCGGGGCCGGGCCATGAAGCCACCCTAAATCGCCTGCCCTGTACATGCCGCACGCGGCCACGGTCGCCGGTCACCTGCCGCCGATGGGCCTCTCTTCCTCCCCCCGGCCCCCTCCCCGCGCTCCCTCTGCGCGCTCCCTCTGCGCGCTCCCCTGCGCGGCTTACCTGCCCGCTCCCCAGCCTGCTTCTCTGCCCGCTTCCCTGCGCTCTGAGGTCGCGTACCTCCGGTTACCTCCCGCCCCCCGTGGCGACATCGACCGGCCGGCCGTCGCGTATCTCGTACCGGCGACCGCCGAAGCGCCGGCGCAGCAGACGGTCGTGCGACACGAGGACCACGGCGCCGGGCCACGCCGCCAGTGCCTCTTCCAGCTCTTCGACCAGGGCGAGGGCCAGGTGGTTGGTCGGCTCGTCGAGCAGCAGCAGATCCGCAGGGCGGGACAGCAGCCGGGCGAGCGCGAGCCGGCGTCGCTGGCCTGCCGAGAGGGCCCCAACCGGCACGTGCAGCTCGCGGTCACGGAACAGCCCGAAGGACATCAGCAGGGCGGCGACCTCTTCCCTGTCTCCGGTGAGCCCCCGCCCGAACGCGGCCAGCAACGGCTCGGCAGGGCGGGAGACCGGTATTTCCTGGGCGAGGTAGCCGATCTTCCCCCGGCGCGAGACCGTGCCGCTGTCCGGTGTGGTGAGGCCCGTCATGACACGGAGGAGCGTGGTCTTGCCCGCGCCGTTTGCGCCGTGGATCAGTATGCGTTCCCCCGCTGCCACGGAAAGGGCGTCCACCGCCAAACGGTCGCCGACCCGCACTCCGTCGAGCTGGACGAGCGTCCCTTTGGGCTCGTCGGTCCCTTCAGCGAGCCCTGCCGCCTGGAACTGGAGCGGATCCGGTGGGCGCGGGACGGGTTCCTGGCGCAGCCTGCGCAGCCGTTCCTGAGCATTGCGCACCCGGCTGGAGACGGACGCCTGAACGCGGCCTTTGTGCCGGTCGTAGGCCATCTTGTTGCCGTCCTTGATGGCCCGGCCCTGGGCGACGTGATGCGCGGTGCCGGCCGAGAAGGCGGTGAGCTGTGCGACCTCCTCCTGCCAGCGGGCGTGGTCCTGCTCCCAGCGTCGGCGGGCGGCCGTTTTGGCGGCGACGAAGGTGCCGTACCCGTCGCCGTACCGGACGATCTCGCGTCGGTCCGCGTCAACCTCGAAGATCGCGGTGGCGATGCGTTGGAGGAAGAGGCGGTCGTGGGAGACCGCGAGGACGGTGCCGGGGTGGGCGAGTAGGGCGTCTTCGAGCCAGCGGAGCGCTGCCGTGTCGAGATGGTTGGTCGGTTCATCGAGGAGCATGACCTCGGGCGATGCGGCGATCAGGCAGGCGAGTCCCAGTCGGGCCTGTTCGCCTCCGGACAGACTGCCGAGTGAGCGGTCATGACCGATCTGTTCCAGCCCGAGGCCGTGCAGCGCCTTGTCGACGCGGGCATCGGCTTCATAGCCACCGCGCAGCTCGAAGAGTGTGAGCAGATCGCCGTACTCCGACAGTTCTTCGGCTGTCGCGCAGCCGAGCCCGGCCTCCAGTGCGCGCAGCCTGCTCTCCATGTCCCTGAGGTCCGCCAGGGAGGAGTCGATCGCGTCCTGCACGGTGTGATCCGGCGGGAGATCGGGGGTCTGCCCGAGGTAGCCGGAGCCGCCGTCGGCCCGGCAGACGACATGGCCTTCGTCGGGCTGCTCGACGCCCGCGATGATGCGCAGCAGGGTCGACTTCCCGGCGCCGTTCTCGCCCACGATCCCGATGCGGTCGCCGGGTCGCACTGAAAGGGAAACGCCGCTGAACAGCAGGTGATCGGCGTAGGACTTGGTGACGTCATGCAGCGAGATCTGGGTGGGCAATCAATCCTCCGTGGAGATCACTGGGACAGGTACGGCAGACGGGACAGTCGGGGAACATGCGGCGGACCGGCGGTGCAGCGACCACCGCGACCGCCTGTGTGGGGAGCGCAAATCCGGCGGGCCGAAAGGTTGAGGAGATTCAGGGGCCGAAGGGCTGAAGAGGCTGAGGGCGTCTAGGCGGAAGAAGCAGGAAGAGAGAGTCCACGCGCTCATGGCGGCTCGTACGGAGCCGAACCACAAACGCAACCAAAGTGGCGTTACGATGATGATGGCACGATCGACCCATCTAATGCAACTGGAGTTGCAATTGCCTGAAGAAGTCACACCCTCGACCCGGGCGACCGAACCCACGGACAGCTGCGCACCCGAAGCCGACGCCTCCGCCCCCTCCCCCGGCACTCGACGCCCCGGCGGCCGTACCGCCCGCACCCGAGCGGCCGTCCGCGACGCCGTCCTCGCCGGCCTCACCGAGCACGGCTATCCCGGCCTCACCGTCGAATACGTCGCCGCGCACTCCGGCGTACACAAGACGACGCTCTACCGCCGCTGGGGAGACATCGAGGGCATGGTGGCCGATGCCCTGGACCTGGCAGGGGAGGACAGCTGGGTGCCGCCCGACACCGGCTCGCTCGACGGCGATCTGCGTGCTCTGGCCCGCGAGGTGGTCGAGTCCTTCAATGATCAGGCGGTGGCCGCTTCCGTCTCCGCGATGATCGCGGCCGCCTTCCAGTCGGAGCGGGCCGCCATCGCCCTGCGCGCGTATTACACCGAGCGGTTCGCGCGCTGCGAGACGATCGTCGAACGTGCCGTAGCCCGTGGCGAGTTGCCAACGGGTGCCGAACCGGGCCCCGGGCGCACGATCGACGCCGGCAGCCTCGTCCGGTCCGTCGCCGCGCCTCTCTTCTTCCGTCTGTTCACCACCCGGGAGCCGGTCGATGTGGCGCTCGCCGACCAGTCAGCGGCGGCAGCAGTGGCCGCCGCCCGCGCCGGGGTGTTCGGCGTCGGCAGCGCACACGCTGCCCGAAACGGCTCCTGACCAGGGCCGTCACACCGTCCACGAAGGTTCGAGCTGCACCACATCACCCGCGATCGCCTGCACATCCGCGGCTATCTGGGCCCGCAGCGCCAGCCGTTCCACCCGCTCCGGCCGGTACTTCCCACGTTCGGCGGCGGACTGCCACAGGGACAACACCAAGAACTCCTCCCCCGGCGCCCGCCCCAGCATCCCCCGGAGCATTCCCGGCGACCCCGCCATCGCCGGGTTCCAGACCTTCTCCTGCATCAGCATGAAGTGATCCACCCGGTCCTCGCGCACCTGGCAGTGCGCCAGGCGCAATACGTCGGCGTCGCCGAACGCGGGCCGGAAACCGACCTTCACATCGAATTCGTGCTCGAAGAGACGCACTTGGGCATCCTTGTGGGTACCGACCTGCGCGGCAGCCAGCCGGGGGTAGGAGCGCGCCATGAAGGAGTCGTAGAACGCCCGGCTCTCCCAGAAGGCCACCAGATGCGCGACCCCGGGACGGCTGCGGCTCCACCCCCCGCCCTGCCCTCGAAACCCCGGCTCACCCAGCAGCCCCGCCCATTTCCGCTGCCCCCGCTCGAACCCTCGACGGTCCACAACGGTGAGACGAATCCACTTGACCAGCACCGCGCCATCGTAAGGCCCCTGAGCCACAGGGCATCACTGCGCGTCACACGCGCATACCATCACGAACTGCCTTACCGCACTGGGCTGATGGGCCTCAGCACCCCCGGCCGGTGGTCCCTGTTCCCGCGCCTCCGGGCACATGTGCAGAGAAGCACCCGCCGATCTGCACGCCGTACGGGAGCCCGCTCACCACCCCCGAAGGACGGCGGCCACCGGTAGGCCGTCAACTCGTCTTCATGCACTGCCACGTCGGCACCGGCTGCCCTCAGTCCACCGTGGCCGGAATCCTGCGCCCAACCACCGCGCTCCACAGAGAGCGCCCTCCCACGTCATCGCCGAGCCCAGCAACGCCCGCTAACGCGATCCCGCGGCACGCATGGGCCTCGCCTTCGCCGTGGACCTGACCACGAGCCTCCGGACCGGGCCACCCTCCTGAGCCCAGGCACCGGATTGTCCGCGATGACCACCCCAGCCACCTCTGGGCGAGGCGGCCTACTGGCGCCCCGCCATGGCCCGGCATGGAGATCAACGCGCGGCCGAACGACCGTCTTTGGGCACCTCCCCCTGGGCCAGCCGAAGTGCCGGACACGCGGACAGCCGCGCAGAGGGCCACACGGGCAGCCGAACAGGGAGAGCAATCAAGCCATCGCGAGAGGCCCTTCCACGCAACCCCCGTGCGGATCGGCGCACTTCAGCCCACCCGACGCGCCGCCCGGCGTGGCACGATGGTCAAACAACGGGGAGTCTTGGGGAGTTGCCCGCGCCCACCGCGCGGACGGTCCCCGCATTTCCAGGATCCCTCCGGCAGCCTGCCGACGATCGGGCGTACGGCCCCCTCGGCGCCAGGCCGGACCGGCCGCCGGGCCCTGCGAGGAGCCGTTCCGCGCAACCGGCCGGACCGGTTCGACGCATGTTCGACCACACGAAGGAAGGGAAGCCCGGTGAGCACGCTCAACAAAGGGATCGAGAAGGTCGAGGTCACGCTCAAGTGGGATCCCAGTCCCCTCGGCGCGCCGGATAATGATCTCGATCTCGTCGCCGCGACGTACACGACGGACGCGCCGCACGGCGACCCGGCGTACCTGGTGCACTTCGACAGCCGCTCGCCCGACGGCACCATCACTCTGAACCGGGACAGCCGGACGGGCCAGGGGTTCGGCTCCGACGAGGTCATGACCCTCGAACTGAGCCGACTGGCCGACACGTACACGCGCGTCGTGGTGGGAGTCGCCATCCAGCAGCGCGAGGGCCGGAAGACATTCGGCGACATAGAGAACACTCACGTTCTGGTCCGCGAAGGGTATACGGACCTGGCGGAGAACGATTTCGCCGGTGTCGCGGAGGCCACCGCCGCGCGGGTCGCCGTCTTCGCCCGCGACGAGCACGGCGAATGGCGGTTCCACGCGGAAGTGCGGGGCTTCGACACCGACCCCGACGAGTTCGCCGGCCTGATGGGCAGCTGACCCGGAGCACTCGCCACACCGCCCGGCACCTGCCCCACACGCGGCCCGGCCGCTGAGCGGCAGGGCTCGTCGGTGGTCGGCGGACGGAAGCGCGTCGCCGGTCGATGCCGGACTGCTTCTGCTTGGTCCGCGGTCCCAGCAGGCCGATTGGGCACGGGCAGTGCACCGCCGGCCGGTAGCTCCCGGCCGGCCCACCCGCCTTGCCTCAGATCGGCACGCACAGCGGCGGCGGGGGAGAAGCTTCAGTGCACTCCCCCGCCTCTCCGCCATGATGGATCGCCTCACCCACCCCCGCACGCCCCTCAGCCCTCCCGCTGACGCCGGCGATGTGCCGCGACGCGCTCCCGCGAGGCGCAGGCGGTCGAGCAGTAACGGCGGGCGCTCCCGGGGCCGGTGCCCAGGTAGAGCTTGGCGCAGCGGGGGGAAGCACACGCTCCCCAGGGGACGCGACCGTACTCGGTGAGGATCTGCGCCAGCGCCAGCGCGCCGGCCGCGAGGAACCAGTCCGCCCAGCTCGCGTCGTCGCCCCGGTCGGTATGCAGGTGCCAGGCGTGACCGTCATGGCGGGAGAGGCGCGGACGGGCACCACACTCGGCGAGCAGGTCGTTGAGAGCCTGCGCGGCGCGGTCGGTGTCGGCCTCCGTCAGTACACCGGTGATGCGGACGACAGCGCTCCGCAGGTCGTCGGCGTCCTTCGGCGAGAACGACTGCTTCGTCAGTTCGCCCGGGCTCTCCCCGTGCCGGGCGAGCAGCTCGGCCATCGTCTCCCGGGGCAACTCAGGGTCCGCGCGGACCGCGTTCGCCATGTCGATCAACCTTTGGGCGGGCCGAAACCCCTGCCCCTCGCCGGCCCTCTTGCCCCTGTCCCCACTCATGCGCCGCCCGCTCCTTCCGTCCCCTGAGGCCCACGCCTCTTACGCGCCACAGCCGCGCGCGCGGTGAGCCACCAGCCGTGCACGCATCACCCTCAGACCGCGCCCCATGGACCGCTTCCGCCATCCCCTCCTCAGGTCGCGCCCTCTACTGTACCTTTCCGTAATGCCTTAGGGCGCTAAGTCGTTACCCCAATTCTGCACAGCACGGAAAGGGACCCGGAGGGCTCCATGCCGCAACGAACCACCAGTTCCGCTACCCCCACCGGCCCCACCGGTTCGGCGTCCACCCGTTCCGAGCGCGGCGCTTCCCCCGGCTTACGGCGCTATCTGGCCACCGCCTTCTTGGCCAGGCTGGCGGACGAAGGCATGTCCGTGGCGGTGCTCCTTCTGACCCTGCAACGCACCGCCGGCGCGGCCCAAGGGGCGTTCATCCTCACCGCGTGGATGGCACCGCACGTGATCGCCGCTCCACTCGTGGGCGCCATGGCGAGCCGGTTGCGGCGCCCCCGGCTCTTCTACTTCGGTACTCTGGGCGGCTTCGCAGCGGCCGTCGGGGCGATGGCAGTGCTCGTCGGGCGCGCTCCGACACCCGTGACACTGATCGTCGCGCTCCTGGGGGGCGCCTGCGGCCCGGTGGTGTCCGGAGGTCTGTCCAGCTTGATTGCCGCATTGCTTCCGGACGGCGCACCCCGAAACCGTGCCTACGCACTGGACGCGGCGATCTACAACGCCGCTTCCGTCGCCGGGCCCGCCGCCGTCAGCGTTCTGGCAGCCACGGTGGCACCGGGCCCAGCGGTGGGTCTGCTCGCCGGGGCGGCTGCCTGTGCCGCTGCGCTGGCAGCCACGCTGCCCTTCGGTTCCGCCCTGCCCAGCACGACGAGCGGTCTGGCCCACCGCGGCACTATGCGAGCGGATGTGGCAGCGGGCCTGGCAGCAGTCCGACGTATCCGCGAGCTGCGCGCGATCACCGCGGGCACCTGCCTGGCATTCGTCGGCCTCGGCGGCCTGACCACGACGACGGTGCTGCTCGGCGATCACCGAGGGGATCCGGGCAGCGGCGGCGTCCTGATGACGGCCTTCGCCTGCGGGGCGCTAGCCGGGGCCCTGGTTCTCGCCACATGGCGGCCGACGCTTCCGGAGCCGCATCTCGCCGCCGCGGCCCTGTTCGGCACCGGGTTCGCGCTGGCAGGCGCCGCACTCGTACCGTCCCTGACGGCCTGCGCGGCGCTGTTCGCCGTAGCGGGACTGTGCGACGGCCCCCTGCTGACGGCGACCCTGCGCATCCGGGCCGCCCACGCCCCACCGGCCGCGCGGGCCCAGGTCTTCACTCTCGGCGCCGGGCTGAAGATCACCGCGGCCGCCTGTGGCGCCGCACTCGCCGGCCTGGTCGCCGCACTGCCCCCGCCGGTGCTGCTGCTCTGCATCGCGACGCTGCAACTATGCGCCGGACTGCTCTACGTCGGTCTCCGGAGGCGTACGGGCGGCGGCATCACGGGCCTTCGCACGGGGACAGAGCAGGGCGAGCACCATCCGGCCACCCGGCAACCCTCGCCACACCCCCGGCTCGAAGCAGGTCCGGCCCCCCAACGCCGAAGCGGGGACCGACGGTAGGTCGGTCCCCGCTCCCCCGGTCATCTCAGACCGGTACGGCGTTCACAGCGATCGCGCTCAGCTGCAGCCGCTCGTCGAGCCGCAGCCCTCGCACAGGTAGCAGCTGCCGGCCCGCTGCATCTTCGTGCCGCAGGAGAAGCAGAGCGGCGCGTCGGCGTTGATGCCCAGCTGCATCTCGACCAGTTCCGCGTTGGTGTGCGCCTGCTTGGGAGCCGGCGCGGCGGCCTCCTCGACGATCTTCGCCGCCGGGGTGTCCTTCTGCGGCGCCTCGGACTGCAGGTGCGCGGACTGGGCCAGCCCCTCCACGTCGACGTCGTCGTTCGGCTCGTACGAACCGGTGTCCAGGTGACGCTGGCGCTCCTCCACGGAGTGGATACCGAGCGCGGAACGGGTCTCGAAGGGCAGGAAGTCCAGCGCCAGGCGGCGGAAGATGTAGTCGACGATCGACTGCGCCATCCGCACGTCCGGGTCGTCCGTCATACCGGCCGGCTCGAAGCGCATGTTGGTGAACTTCGAGACGTAGGTCTCCAGCGGCACGCCGTACTGCAGGCCCACCGAGACCGCGATGGAGAAGGCGTCCATCATGCCCGCGAGGGTCGAGCCCTGCTTGGACATCTTCAGGAAGACCTCGCCCAGACCGTCGTCCGGGTAGGAGTTGGCGGTCATGTAGCCCTCGGCGCCGCCCACGGTGAAGGAGGTGGTGATGCCGGGACGACCCTTCGGGAGGCGCTTGCGCACCGGGCGGTACTCGACGACCTTCTTCTCGGCCGGAGCCTCGGCCTTGGCCTCGGGCTCCTTCTTCTTGGCCGAGAGCGGCTGGCCGACCTTGCAGTTGTCGCGGTAGATCGCGAGCGCCTTCAGGCCGAGCTTCCAGCCCTCGAAGTAGACCTCCTCGATCTCCTCGACGGTGGCGGTCTCCGGGACGTTGACCGTCTTGGAGATCGCGCCGGAGAGGAAGGGCTGCGCGGCAGCCATCATCCGGACGTGGCCCATGGCGGAGATCGAGCGCACGCCCATGGCGCAGTCGAAGACCTCGTAGTGCTCGGGCTTCAGGCCGGGGGCGTCGACGACATTGCCGTGGTCGGCGATGTGGGCGACGATCGCCTCGACCTGCTCGGGCTGGTAGCCGAGCCGCTTGAGCGCCTTGGGGACCGTGTTGTTCACGATCTGCATGGAGCCGCCGCCGACGAGCTTCTTGAACTTGACCAGGGCCAGGTCCGGCTCGACGCCCGTGGTGTCGCAGTCCATCATCAGGCCGATGGTGCCGGTCGGCGCGAGCACCGACGCCTGCGCGTTACGGAAACCGTTCTTCTCGCCGATGCGCAGCACGTCCTGCCACGCCTCGGTGGCCGCCGCCCAGACCGGGTTGTCCAGGTCGTCCATGCGCACCGCGGTGGCGTTGGCGTCGGAGTGCTGCTTCATGACGCGCTTGTGGGCGTCGGCGTTGCGGGCGTAGCCGTCGTACGGGCCGACGACCGCGGCGAGTTCGGCGGAGCGCTTGTAGGAGGTGCCGGTCATCAGGGAGGTGATGGCACCGGCGAGCGCGCGGCCGCCGTCGGAGTCGTAGGCGTGGCCGGTGGCCATCAGCAGGGCGCCGAGGTTGGCGTAACCGATGCCCAGCTGGCGGTAGGCGCGGGTGGTCTCACCGATCTTCTCGGTGGGGAAGTCCGCGAAGCAGATGGAGATGTCCATCGCGGTGATGACCAGCTCGACGACCTTGGCGAAGCGGTCCGCCTCGAAGGTCTGGTTGCCCAGGTCGTCGTCGCGCAGGAACTTCAGGAGGTTGAGCGAGGCGAGGTTGCACGAGGAGTTGTCCAGGTGCATGTACTCGCTGCAGGGGTTGGACGCGGTGATGCGGCCCGACTCCGGCGAGGTGTGCCAGTGGTTGATGGTGTCGTCGTACTGGATGCCGGGGTCGGCACACGCCCAGGCCGCCTCCGCCATCTTGCGGAAGAGCCCCTTGGCGTCGACCTCCTCAATGACCTCACCGGTCATCCGGCCGCGCAGGCCGAACTTCGAGCCGGTCTCGACGGCCTTCATGAACTCGTCGTTCACCCGGACCGAGTTGTTGGCGTTCTGGTACTGGACGGACGTGATGTCGTCGCCGCCCAGGTCCATGTCGAAGCCGGCGTCGCGCAGCGCGCGGACCTTCTCCTCTTCCTTCACCTTGGTCTCGATGAAGGCCTCGACGTCAGGGTGGTCGACGTCCAGGACGACCATCTTGGCCGCGCGGCGGGTGGCGCCGCCCGACTTGATGGTGCCCGCGGAGGCGTCGGCGCCGCGCATGAAGGAGACCGGGCCGGAGGCGTTGCCGCCGGAGGAGAGCAGCTCCTTGGAGGAGCGGATGCGGGAGAGGTTCAGGCCGGCGCCCGAGCCGCCCTTGAAGATCATCCCCTCTTCCTTGTACCAGTCCAGGATCGACTCCATGGAGTCGTCCACGGAGAGGATGAAGCAGGCGCTGACCTGCTGCGGCTGCTTCGTCCCGACGTTGAACCAAACCGGCGAGTTGAAGCTGAAGACCTGGTGCAGCAGCGCGTACGCCAGCTCGTGCTCGAAGATCTCGGCGTCCGCCGGGGAGGCGAAGTAGCCGTTGTCCTCGCCACCCTTGCGGTACGTCTTGACCACACGGTCGATGAGCTGCTTGAGGCTGGACTCCCGCGTCGGCGAACCCACCGCGCCGCGGAAGTACTTGCTCGTGACGATGTTGACCGCGTTCACCGACCAGAAGTCGGGGAACTCGACGCCACGCTGCTCGAAGTTGACCGAGCCGTCGCGCCAGTTGGTCATGACGACGTCACGGCGCGCCCACTCCACCTCGTCGTACGGATGCACGCCGGGGGTGGTGTGGATGCGCTCGATGCGCAGACCCTTGCTCGCCTTGCTGCCCTTGGCGCGGGAGCCTCGTGCCGGGCCGCTCGTCGTCTCTGTCATTCCGCCTCCCTATACGGGCAAACGCCCATATGTGCACACTCATTCCGTGGCACGGTGTATGTCTTGCATATGCCGGGGCGCCTGCTCTAGCCCCGACCAGGTTCTTGGTTGCGCGCCGAACTCAGTCGGCGGCGGTGGCGGTACCGACGGCGAGGGCGCCGGTCGGGCCGCCGGCCTCCCCGTCGCTCCCGCGGTGCTGCCCGGGCGGTCCCAGCTCGCGCTGCTCGCGCAGCTCGGCGATGGCCGCCTCGAAGTCGTCGAGCGAATCGAAGGCGCGGTAGACCGACGCGAAGCGCAGGTAGGCGACGAGGTCCAGCTCCTGAAGCGGGCCCAGTATGGCGAGCCCGACGTCATGGGTGGACAGCTCCGCGCTGCCGGTGGCGCGCACCGCCTCCTCGACCTGCTGGCCGAGCTTGGCGAGGGCGTCCTCGGTGACCGGGCGGCCCTGACAGGCCTTGCGCACACCCGCGATGACCTTGTTCCGGCTGAAGGGCTCGGTGACACCGCTGCGCTTGATCACCATCAGCGACGCGGTCTCGACGGTCGTGAAGCGGCGCGAGCAGTCGGGGCACTGGCGGCGCCGGCGGATCGACGTGCCGTCGTCCGTGGTGCGGCTGTCGACGACCCGACTGTCTGGGTGCCTACAGAAGGGGCAGTGCACGGCTCCACCCTCCTCACCCTCGAAAACGGACGTACGCCACCGAATCCGGCGTACGACGAATGACCTCCGACCAGCCCTTTCGGGCCCTTCGGAGCAGCCTCCAGCATAGGCGATCCCCGGGGCCTCGGAGGACCAGGCACCACAACTTGTAGGCGGCGAATCGCATTCAAGCACTAGATGTGGTGTCGGGCCGCTTATAACTGCCTACCGCGTGTCGCGGAGGAGGCGGGCCGGGGGGTCGCCCACGAGGGTACGGGAAGCCACCCGGCCGGCGGGCCGCAGGGGCCGGGATGACAGAATCGGCGACGGCGCGGCAGGCGGTCGCAACGGCGTGCCGTCCACGGCAGATGCGACCGGAGAACTCGGGCGAAAACGTACAACAGAGGCCCGAATTGCCTTTCGGCTATACACCCAGCCACGTGACCAGGTCAGCCAATCAGCGAATATTTCACTCGAACGTGTGTTTGGCGCAACCTTTCGAAAGCAACTACCGTTGGCTAACTAGGGAGAACATTTCGAGAGGGGCCGACGTGACCACCACCGCAGACAGCGCGACCATCACCGCACAAAGCCACTCCCAGAGCCGATTCGAGCCTCCTCAATCGGCACGGAACACGCCGATGGACGACGCCACGTTGGACTCCGAAGAGCCGAAGCCCGCACGCTCGCTCCCGGGCCGCCCGCCCGGAATTCGCGCCGACAGTTCGGGGCTCACCGATCGCCAGCGCCGGGTGATCGAAGTGATCCGGGATTCGGTGCAGCGTCGCGGCTATCCACCGTCCATGCGGGAGATCGGCCAGGCGGTCGGGCTGTCCAGCACCTCGTCGGTCGCCCATCAGCTGATGGCTCTCGAGCGCAAGGGCTTCCTGCGGCGCGACCCGCACCGCCCCCGCGCGTACGAGGTCCGCGGATCCGACCAGACCACCAGCGCGGCCACCGACACCGCAGGCAAGCCCGCGGCTTCCTACGTCCCGCTCGTCGGCCGGATCGCGGCCGGTGGCCCGATCCTCGCCGAGGAGTCGGTCGAGGATGTCTTCCCGCTCCCCCGCCAGCTGGTCGGTGACGGCGAACTCTTCGTGCTCAAGGTCGTCGGTGACTCCATGATCGAGGCCGCGATCTGCGACGGAGACTGGGTCACCGTCCGCCGCCAGCCCGTCGCCGAGAACGGCGACATCGTCGCCGCGATGCTCGACGGCGAGGCCACCGTCAAGCGCTTCAAGCGCGAGGACGGCCATGTGTGGCTGCTGCCGCACAACGCCGCGTACCAGCCGATCCCCGGCGACGAGGCAACCATCCTCGGCAAGGTCGTGGCGGTACTGCGCCGGGTCTGACCCAGCCCTCATGCCGAGCCCCGGAACCACTGCGCCGGTTCCGGGGCTCAGTTCTGTCCCCGCTCGGTTCCCCCGCGCGTGGGGCTACTCCCCCGCCTCCGCCACGACCGCCGATCCGTCTGCCTCGGCCGTTGCCGGCTTCTCGGCAGTCTTCGCGGCCGCGTCGATGGCGGAGAGAGAGCGGCGGACCTGATTGCGGTCAGTCGTGTACCAAAAGTCCGGCATCGACTTCCGCAGGAACGAGCCATAACGGGCCCGCTCCACCCGCGGATCCAGGACCGCGACCACACCGCGGTCGCCGGTGGCACGGACCAGCCGCCCGGCGCCCTGCGCCATCAACAGCGCCGCATGGGTCGCCGCAACGGCCATGAAGCCATTCCCGCCGGCCTGCTCCACCGCCTTCTGCCTGGCGCTCATCAGCGGGTCGTCCGGCCGCGGGAACGGCACCCGGTCCATCACCACCAGCTGGCAGTTCGGCCCCGGCACATCCACGCCCTGCCACAGCGAGAGGGTGCCGAACAGACACGTACGGGCATCCGCGGCGAAGTGGCGGATCAGCTCGCCGAGCGTCTCCTCGCCCTGGAGCAGGATCGGCATGTCGAGGCGGCCGCGCAGCGCCTCGGCCGCTGCCTGCGCACCGCGCATCGACGAGAAGAGCCCGAGCGTTCGGCCACCCGCGGCCTCGACCAGCTCCGCCAGCTCATCGAGCATGTCCTCGCGGTTGCCCTCCCGGCCCGGCTGCGCCAGATGCTTGGCGACGTAGAGGATGCCTTGCCGGGAGTAGTCGAAGGGCGAGCCGACATCGAGGCCCTTCCAGACCGGGATGTCCTCGCCCTGGACGCCTTCGGGCGACAGGCCGAGCGAGGCACCGACGCCGTTGAAGTCGCCGCCCAGTTTGAGGGTGGCGGAGGTCAGCACGACGGAGCGGTCCGCGAAGAGCTTCTCCCGCAGCAGTCCGGACACCGAGAGCGGCGCCACCCGCAGGGACGCGCCGAAGCGGTCATGGCGCTCGTACCAGACGACGTCGTATTCGGAGCCGTTCGCGATGCGCTCGGCGACGGCGTGCACGTTCTCCACCGCGGCGAGGGCTTGTTTGCGGACGGCGTCCTCGTCCTGGACGGATTTGTCGCGGGTCGAGCCGAGCGCGGAGATGACCGTACGGGCGGCGTCGCGCAGGGCCATGAGGCAGTAGCCGAGGTCCTCGGGGACCTCCTCCAGGCGGCCGGGCAGCGCCAGCTCCATCAGCCGCTCGAAGGTCTCCGAGGCGGTCTGGAGCTGGTCGGCGGCCTTTTCGTTGACGAGCTTGGCGGCCCGGCGCACGGCGCGGTTGACCTGCCCCGGGGTGAGCTCACCGGTGGCGACGCCGGTGACCCGGGAGACCAGCTCATGAGCCTCGTCGATGATCAGCACTTCGTGCTGCGGGAGGACCGGGGCGCCCTCGATCGCGTCGATCGCGAGCAGCGCGTGGTTGGTGACGACGACATCGGCGAGCTTGGCCCGCTCCCGGGCGGCCTCGGCGAAGCACTCCGCGCCGTACGCGCACTTCGAGGCGCCCAGGCACTCCCGGGAGGACACCGAGACCTGGCCCCAGGCGCGGTCGGAGACACCGGGCGTGAGCGCGTCGCGGTCGCCGGTCTCGGTCTCGTCCGCCCAGTCCCGCAGCCGCAGCAGGTCCTTGCCGAGCTTGCTCGTGGGTGTCGCCTGCTCGAACGGATCGAAGAGGCCGTCCTCCTCTTCCTGCGGGACGCCTTCGTGCAGGCGGTGCAGGCAGAGGTAGTTCGAGCGGCCCTTGAGCATGGCGAACTCGGGCCGGCGGCGCAGCTGCGGATGCAGGGCGTCGACCGTACGGGGCAGGTCGCGCTCGACGAGCTGGCGCTGCAGCGCGAGGGTGGCCGTGGCGACGACCACGCGCTCGCCGTGGGCCAGCGCCGGCACCAGATAGCCGAGGGACTTGCCGGTGCCGGTGCCGGCCTGGACCAGCAGATGGGAATTGTCGTCCACGGCCTCGGCGACGGCCTCGGCCATCGCCACCTGGCCGGGGCGCTCGGTGCCGCCGACGGCGGTGACGGCGGCATGGAGCAGATCGGGGAGGGAGGGCTTCGTCATAGCGCTGCAAGCCTACGCGGGACCACTGACAGCCGGCCCGGTCACGGGGCGTGCAGGGGGTTGGGGACGGTGCCGTGCACGGCGGCGTGCGGGCGGTCGCTGCGGTCGCGGTAGCCGTCGACGTGAAGCCGGTTGCGGTTCAGGCACAGCCGCTCGATCCGGGGGGTGAGCAGGTCGAAGGTCTCGTGCCGCTCCTTGAGCCGGGGGAAGCGTTCGTGGTGGCGCAGGATCTCCGCCCTTACGAGTGACCAGAACTCCGCCTCGGGGACGCCCAGTTGCTCCTCGCACAGCGGTGCGAGGTAGCGGAAGACACCGACGAAGAGGCCGGAGTGGATGAACTGGGTCAGAAAGGCCGGCGGCTCGGTCAGCAGCACCGTGCGCACGTCGTCCGGCATGGACTGGTGCTCGGGCAGCGGCTGCGAGGTGGTGTTCACGTCGTCCACGAAGTCCTTGACCGCGAGCCGGGTGGGAACGTCGTGCGCGTCGAAGACGACGATGGCGTTCTCGCCGTGCGGGGAGAAGACCGTGCCGTACTGGTAGAGGAAGTGCAGCAGCGGGGGCAGCAGGGCGGCGAAGAGGCGGCGCAGCCAGTCCCGCGGCGCCAGCCCCGAGCGCCGCACCAGCTCCGCGGTCAGGGCGCGGCCCCGCGGATCGGTCTGCAGCAGCGAGGCGAGGGTGCGGGCGCGCTCGCCGGGGTCGAGGTGGCGGCTGACGGGCTCGCGCCAGATACAGCCGAGGAGCTCCTTGAACTGGTACGGGACGCCGGCGAGGCGGTCGTAGAGGGGGTGCTCGACGGTGACGGAGGCGGTCTCGCCGAGCAGGATCACCCGGGTCTCGTCGCGCAGGAAGGGGTCCTCGTCACGCAGGCCGTGGACCCAGCGGGTGACGGCGGGTGCGGCGAGGGTGCGTTCGGTGGGCAGTCCGCGCCAGACGAGGGTGTTGAGGATGGACAGCGGCAGCTTGACCGTGCGGGCCTGTGGGCGGCTGAGGTTGAGGAAGGTGCGGATCGACTGCTGCGGGAGCCGGAGGTCGTCGTCGCTCGGCAGTGCGATGAGGGAGCGGTCGGCGAGCTGCGGGGCGAAGAGCGGGGCGATGGTCTCGTCCCACTGCCAGGGGTGCACGGGGAGGTAGAGGTAGTCGTCGGGGTCGCCGCCCTGGTCGGTGACGGCGCGGGCGAAGGCGGCGCGGGTGGCGGGGGTGAGTTCCTCGGCGTAGAGGCGGTCGGGGGTGGCGAGGGCGGGGACACCCCGGTAGTGGGCGAGGCTGTGGTGCGCGGCGAGCCAGGGCAGCCGCTGCGGGGTGCGGGCCTCCGGGGCCCAGCGTTCGGCGTCGGCGGCGGAGAAGCCGAGCCGGCCCTTGTTCGCGACGAGCCAGGGGTGACCGGTCTGGTGGCCTTCGAGGGCGGCGTAATCGAGGTCGGCGAGGGCACCGGCGTCGACGGCGGTGGCGTCCAGGCGGGTGTCGGCGGCGAGGGTGGCGGTCAGCTCGCGGATGAGGTGGCCGGTGGTGTCGCCGCTGAGGTTCAGCACGGTGTCGTGGGCCTGTGCGAGGAAGTGCAGGGGGTCGGCGTGCGGGGTGATGGAGTCGGGGTCGACGCGCCAGTGGCCGTAGGCGCCGCGCCGGGCGCGGAAGCGGTAGACCAGGTCGTCGGTGACGGGCAGCCGGTAGCGGGGGGCGCCGTCCGGGGCGGTGCCGTCGGGCTCGGGGGTGAGGACTTCCTCGTACGCGAACTCCGACAGGGTCTTGGCGAAGAGGCGACGGGCGGCGTGCTGCCAGGCGCTGTGCGGGGGCTGGTGCGCAGGAGACAAGGCGGGACTCCTCTGAGCGGGACCGGCCCGGCTCGTGCGGGGACAGCAACCGGGGCGGCACGGTGGACAACGGCGATTGGAGGCGGATCCGGCGGAGAGGTGGACGGGGGGCGGAAGGCCGCGAGATGCGGCGGGGTCGGGAACGAGGACCGGGGCCGTCCGTGGACGGCCCCGGTCTCAGAGCTGGTGGCGGTGGGCGCGGTCGCGGATCATCAGTGCCGCGCGTTTGTCGGGCAGCTCGATCTCGTCGGCGTAGCGGAATCCCGCGCCGAGGAACGCGGCCACGGAAGGGATGTTGCGCAGATCGGGCTCGGCGATGACCCGTCCGCAGTGCGGCCGGTGGTCGAGGACGAGATCGGCGGTGGCGCGCAGCAGCGTCGTGCCGAGGCCGTGTCCGCGGTCACCACCGCCGCCGATGAGCAGGTGGATGCCGGTGTCCTGGGGCCGGGCCGGGTAGTAGCGGGCCACGGGGTCCAGGTCGGCGCGGTAGATCTCCCAGTAGCTCATCGGCACGCCGTCGAGCACACCGAGGCAGGGCACGCTCCGTCCGTCACCGCGGAGCTGAGCGCGGAGATGGTCCGCGGTGGTCTCCGGCGGCCCGGCCAGTTCCCAGAAGGCCGCGACTGCCGGATCGTTCATCCAGTCGGCGATCCGGTCGAGATCGCGCTCCAGCTGGACGGGGAGCAGTGCGAACGGCCCGGCCGGGGTGTCGGCCGGGCCCCAGCCCGCGAGGTTGTCGAGCAGCGGTCCGGCGGCCGGGGCGCCGGGTGGTGCCGGCGGCCGGGCTCCTGTGGCGAGCAACCTGTCCCATTCGGGCGGGAGTTGCCGGTCGAGGGTGTCGTCGGAGCTTGAGCTGAGGCCGGAATCGGTGTGTGTCACGGCGTCGCTCTCCTCTCGTGGCCGGGGCCGCGTGGCCTTGTGGGTCGCGGTGCGGCGGAGGCCGGGGCGGGTCCGGGGTCGGTGCCGGGCTGCGGTGGGCGCGGCTAGGGGGCCAGGGGGTTGGGCAGGGTTACGTAGACGGATTGGGTGTCGACGGGGCCGACGAGCTCATCGAGGCCGTGCAGCCGGGTGGCGAGGTTGGCCTTGCAGCGCAGGGTGCGGGCTGTCAGCAGGTGTTCGGGCAGTGTGGAGCGGTGCCCGCGGGGGGCAGCCGCGGCGTCGGCGAGGAAGCGGCGGAAGGCGGCGAGCAGGATTTCCTCGCGGACCATGCGGTGCGCGCCGAACGCCCCGATGAGGCCGAGGACGTTGTTGATGCCGAGGTAGTAGGCGAACCGTTCGTCGGTGACATCGTCGGCGACGAAGGTGTCGCTGGTCGCGCCGATGCCGGGCAGCCTCCGCTGGAGGTCCGCCCGCCGGGACTCGCGGAAGTAGTAGCCCTGGTTGTCGCGGTAGCGGCCGCCGACGGGCCAGCCGTCGGGGTCGAGCAGCACCAGGGTGTTCTGCTGGTGGGCTTCCAGGGCCACACCGGCCGTGCCGTCGAGCCACAGCACGGGCCGTACGACGGCTTCGAGGTAGCGCAGGAACCACTCGGTGGCGACCGCGCCGAGGCTGCGGCCGGTGCGGACGCCAAGGGCGCTGACGAGACCGGCGAGCCGGGAGCGCATCCCCGGCTGACCGGGCCAGGGCCTCGGCGAGGTGAGCCCGGCGATGCAGACGGCGTCGTCGGTGGTGGTGAACGGGTTGTGGCGGATGACGACATCGAGCCCTTGGACGGGGGTGCCGTCGGCGCCGTCGACGGCGACGAAGGCGGGGTCGCGGACGATGTCGAAGCCGGGGTGGACGGTCTGCCACTGCTCGGCGAGGCCGGTGCGCAGCAGCCGGTGGACCTCGACGCCGCGCTCCAGTTCCTTGCGGAGGTTCTCCCGGCGGGAGTTGGTGATGCGCAGGCCGAGGGAGAGCTTGAGCATGGCGTCCGCGTCGGGGCGGTAGACCGTGCGGACCGAGGAGGTGGGGTGCCAGTGGGGGCCGCGGGGGCCCAGGTCGTGCAGCAGGCCGGCGTCGCGGAGGGCTGCGACGTCCGGGCGATCGGCGAGTTCGCGTGCCTGCCAGGGGTGCAGGGGCAGGGGGACGGTGCCGTCGGGGAGGGGGAGGACGTCTCCGGCGAGGCGGGTGGTGAGCTGCTCGGCGGTGACGGGCTTGCCGCGTTCGGTCCAGGCGGAGTCGGTGGCGAGGACGGAGCGGTGCACGGCCACCCAGTGGAGCGGGAAGGCGCCGCGCAGTTCGGGCGAGTAGGCGCGGGTCTCGGCGTCGGTGAGGCCCTCGCGGCTCTTGGGTGTGGGGTGCAGCGGGTGGCCGAAGAGCAGCGACTGTTCCGCTTCGAGGAAGAGCGATCCGTGGTCGTCCGCGGGTTGGGCTCGCCGGTCGGCGACGAAGACGGCGGTGCTGCGGACGGAGTTGGCGACCCGGCCGATCAGCTCGGCGCCGTCGCCGTCGGGCACCTGTGGCCGACCGTCCGGGTCCGGCCGCGCGGCGCCGTCCGGGTCAGCCGGTTCTGCGTCCGCCCCAGGGGCGCCGCCGTGGGCGGCCCGGCATTCGCCGCCGTACGCGGCTTCGCGGCGCAGCAGCGCGGCGAGGGTGACGGCGTCCAGGGGCGCGGCGTCCTCGGGGGCGCTTTCGAGTGCGGGGGCGCCGAGGCGGTGCCAGCCGGTAGGTGACCAGTAGCGGACGGGAACGAGCAGGGCGCTCGCGCTGGCGTGCAGCGGGAGGCGCAGCCGGCTGCCGGCCGGGGGGTGGGTGCCGTTCTCGCGGATCCAGCAGCGCAGGAGGTTCTCGATGCCCGCGGCGTCGGCGGCGACGGCCGGGTCGGGGTGGTCCAGGGGGTCACCGTGGAGGAGGGTGTCGCCGGGGAGGAAGCCGGCGCCCGGTGCCGTGGCGGGGGTGCTGGTCCGGTGGAGCGCTTCCTCGGCAGGCAGGTGGCAGGGGGTGTTCGCGGGGCGCCGTTGCTGGCGCGGGACCGACTCGATCGTGCCCGCGCCCTGGGGGTGGGCGGGGAGCCGCTCGGCGGCCTGGATGCCGTCGGGGCCGGGGCGTTCGTTCATCGGGAGGTGCCTCGCATTGTCGTGGGGGAGGTGCCCGTCGGCGCGGGAATGGTGCGGACCGCCGCCGCGATGGCGTCGGTGAGGCGGTCGAGGATCGCGTCCGCCTGCTCGTCGGTGATGGTCAGGGGCGGCAGCAGCCGGACGACGGTGGACTGTCTGCCGCCCAGCTCGACGATCAGACCGCGGTCGAGGCAGGCGCTCCGGACGGCGACCGCGAGCGTGGGGTCCGCGGGGCGCGCGCCGGTGGCGTCGGCGTCGGCGTCCCGGTCGACGAGTTCGACGCCGAGCATCAAGCCGCGGCCCCGGACATCGCCGATGCAGTCATGGGCCGTGGCGAGTTGAGCGAGCCGGGCGAGCATCCGGGCGCCCAGCTCCCCGGCGCGCCGGTCGAGGCCGTTCTCGCGGACGTGCGCGAGGGTGGCCCGGCCCGCGGCCATGGCGAGCTGGTTTCCGCGGAAGGTGCCGGCGTGGGCACCGGGCTGCCAGGTGTCCAGGTCCGCGCGGTAGACGATGACCGCGAGCGGAAGGCTGCCGCCGATCGCCTTCGACAGGACGAGTACATCGGGCACGATCCCGCTGTGTTCCATTGCCCAGAAGGTGCCGGTCCTCCCGACGCCGGTCTGCACCTCGTCGACGATCAGCGGGATCCCGCGCGCGGCGGTGACATCCCGCATCCGGCGCAGCCAGTTGTCCGGGGCGGGGATCACGCCGCCCTCCCCCTGGACCGGTTCGAGGATCATCCCGGCCGGGCGGGGTACTCCGCTCTTCTGGTCGTCGAGCAGGCTCTCCGTCCAGCGCGCGGAGAGTTCGGCGCCGCGCTCGCCGCCGATCCGGAAGGGGCAGCGGTAGTCGGAGGGGTAGGGCAGACGGGTCACCGCGGTGGTCCGTGCGCCCCCGGAGGCGGCGAGCGCCCCCTCCGTCATGCCGTGGTAGGCCCCGGAGAAGGCCATCAGGCCCTCCCTGCCGGTCGCGGTGCGGACGAGGGTGAAGGCCGCCTCGACGGCGTCCGTGCCGGCCGGTCCGCAGAACTGGATGCGGCCGTTCTCCGCCAATTCCCGCGGCAGGGTGGCGAAGAGTTCGGTGGTGAAGGCGTCCTTGACGGGGGTGGCCAGGTCGAGGGTGTGCAGCGGCGCGCCTGAATCGAGGACGGCGCGGATGGCTTCGAGCACCACGGGGTGGTTGTGCCCGAGCGCCAAGGTGCCGGCGCCGGAGAGGCAGTCGAGGTAGCGCCGGCCGTCGGCGCCCTCGATGGTCAGTCCCCGGGCCCGTACCGGGACGATGGGCAGCGAGCGCGCGTAGGTGCGGGCAGCGGACTCACGCAGGGACTGTCGGCGCAGGATCCCCTCGTGGGACGACGGCGTGGCCGCCGGTGCTGTTTCGGTCAACGCCACGGCAGTTGTGACCTCCTGCTGATCTGCTCCTGGATGCCGCGGGCCCGTTTCGGGCAGCCCGGCTCTCCCCCGTACGTACCAACGACGGCACCAGCGGAGGATCACGGTCGAGCACAAGATCTCTGCCGCGGGAACCGGGGACCCGGGTGCCGCCGTCCCCTTCGGCACCGGCATAGTGGGGTGCTGCGCCGGGCTCTTTAAGGTTCATGACAAGACGAAACGGCGCACTCATCCCGTTTCACCGAAGCGCAGTTCGAATTCATCAGGGGGAGCTCACCCATGCGATCCATACGTCGGCCAGTCCTGGCCGCGGCCGCCCTCACCGCCGTACTGGCGATGACCGCAACCGCCTGTGGGCCGGAAGGTGGCCAGGCGGACGCCAAGGCCACCGAGTCCGCGGCTCAGGACACCACGGGCGGAGGTGAGATCAAGATCCCCCAGGAGATCCAGGACAAGCTCAAGGAGCACGGATTCGACCTGGACAAGTGGAAGAACGGCGAGTGGAAGAACTGGGACCGGGACAAGTGGCTCCGTGAGGCCGGGGAGTTCATCAACCCGATCATCAAGGACTTCTGGAACCCGGACAAGATCGACAAGGTCAAGCCGCCCAAGGACCCGAGCAAGCCGGAGGACATCTCCGAGGACCAGGGCAAGACCGACCCCGAGCCCGCCGCGGTCCCCGCTCAGCCCGTCAAGACCCCGTACACCTCCACCGCTCCCGGCGTCGGCCTGCTGCTCTTCAGCACCCCCGAGGGCGAGTCGCGTTGCTCGGCAACGGTCGTCAAGGACCCGGCGCACCCCGGCAAGTCCAACCTGGTGTGGACCGCCGCGCACTGCGTGCACGCCGGCAAGAACGGCGGCTGGTACCGCAACATGATGTTCGTCCCGAACTTCAACCGGACGGGCCAGACCGCCGACAAGATGAAGACCACGCCCTTCGAGGACCGCGTCCCGTCGGGCAAGTGGTGGGCCGATGACATGGCGACGTCCAACCAGTGGATCAAGGCCGGCGGCGCCGTTCCCGGTGTGCCGATGGCCCCGTACGACTTCGCCCTGATGCACGTGAAGCCGGAGAACGGCACCGGCGGCAAGTCCCTGGAGGAGGTCGCCGGCGGTGCGTACGACGTCGAGTTCAACGCCCCGGCGATGAACAAGATCCCGAGCCTGACCGCTCAGGGCTACCCGGCCGAGGCGCCGTTCGACGGTGCCGTGCAGCAGCAGTGCACCGACAGGCCGACCCGCCTGTCGATGGACGCGCAGAAGCCGACCATGTACCGCATCGGCTGCACCATGACCGGTGGCTCCTCCGGTGGCCCCTGGTTCATCAAGGGCCAGGACGGCAAGCCGGTGCTGGTCTCCAACATGTCGATGGGGCCGCGTCCGGCCCGCTGGTCGGCCGGCCCGCACCTGGGCCCCGAGGCCAAGGCCATCTTCGACGCGATGAGCAAGCGCTGGGCCGCCAAGGGCTGATGCCCTGACGGTGGTGTGGTGCCGGGTTCCGGCGCCGCACCACCGGCCCATGAACGAGGCCCGCCCCCGGAAGACCGGGGGCGGGCCTCGCTCGTTTGCGCCCTGGGCCGCGCCCCCAGGGGACACGGCTCCTGGGGCGTCACTACGCCGCGGGTACGAACGGCCGGAATTCGGCGGCCAGCTCCTGGTGGACGCGCGCCTTGAGAACCGTGCCCTCCGCGGTGTGCTCCTCGGAGAGGACCTCGCCCTCGGCGTGCGCCCGCGAGACCAGGGCGCCCTGGGTGTAGGGCACCAGCGCCTCGATCTCGACCTCGGGGCGCGGCAGTTCCTCGTCGAGGAGTTCGAGCAGCTCCGTCAGGCCCTGGCCGGTACGGGCCGAGACGACGAGGGCGTGCTTCTCCTGCCGCAGCAGACGCTGGAGCACCAGCGGATCGGCGGCGTCCGCCTTGTTGACGACGACGATCTCGGGCACGTCCGTCGCGCCGACGTCCCGGATCACCTCGCGCACGGCCGCCAGCTGCTCCTCCGGCACCGGATGCGAGCCGTCGACGACGTGCAGGATGAGATCGGAGTCCCCGACCTCCTCCATCGTGGAGCGGAACGCCTCGACGAGGTGGTGCGGCAGATGCCGTACGAAGCCGACGGTGTCGGCGAGGGTGTAGAGGCGCCCGCTGGGCGTCTCGGCCCGCCGGACGGTCGGGTCCAGGGTGGCGAACAGGGCGTTCTCCACCAGCACACCGGCGCCGGTGAGACGGTTGAGCAGCGAGGACTTGCCGGCGTTGGTGTAGCCGGCGATGGCGACCGAGGGGACCTTGTTGCGCCGGCGTTCCTGGCGCTTGATGTCCCGGCCGGTCTTCATCTCCGCGATCTCCCGGCGCATCTTCGCCATCTTCTCGCGGATCCGGCGCCGGTCCGTCTCGATCTTGGTCTCACCGGGGCCACGGGTGGCCATACCGCCGCCGCTGGCTCCACCGCCGCCCATCTGCCGGGACAGCGACTGACCCCAGCCGCGGAGCCTGGGCAGCATGTACTGCATCTGCGCCAGGGCGACCTGCGCCTTGCCCTCCCGGGACTTGGCGTGCTGGGCGAAGATGTCGAGGATCAGGGCGGTCCGGTCGACCACCTTGACCTTGACGACGTCCTCCAGGTGGATGAGCTGGCCCGGGGAGAGCTCACCGTCGCACACCACGGTGTCCGCCCCGGAATCGAGCACGATGTCGCGCAGCTCGAGCGCCTTGCCCGAACCGATGTAGGTGGCCGGGTCCGGCTTGTCACGACGCTGGACGACGCCGTCGAGCACCAGGGCGCCGGCGGTCTCCGCCAGGGCGGCGAGCTCGGCGAGGGAGTTCTCCGCGTCCTGCACCGTCCCCGAGGTCCAGACGCCGACGAGCACGACACGCTCCAGACGGAGCTGTCGGTACTCGACCTCGGTGACGTCTTCGAGCTCGGTGGAAAGGCCCGCCACGCGACGCAGCGCCGCGCGCGCCGAGCGGTCGTACTGGTCGCCGTCACGCTCCCCGTCGATCTCGTGGCTCCAGGCGACGTCCTCTTCCATCAGGGCGTCGGCCCGAAGGCTCTCGGGGAGGCGCTGCCGGTCCTGCGGAAGGGAAGAAGAGGAGGTCATTTGATCCTTTGTGTCGTTGGGAGTCCTCGATGGGGGCCTGCCGGTCCCACTGGGACTGTCGGTGATGACAACGTCCGAGCCGCCCGGGAGATTCCCCGGACACATCGGCGTCGACCCGATGATGGTCGCACGACCGGTGAAGCCCGTCACGCGGGTTTTCCGGTGATTTCCGGGCCCGGCGCGGCCCACGCGCCCCGGAAGGCCGCCCTCCGAGGGACGGCCCCCGGCCCGGGGCGGACGGGCACACCGGTCACAGCGGGTGAGCAGTCGCGTGGCGCGGCTGCGACGGCCGCTCCGGACTGCCCCCGCACGGCTTCGCGCGGGGCCCCTCAGGACGGCTTCCCCGCGTCCCTGAGCGACGGCTTGTCCGTTTGGACCGGGCCGCCGGTCGGCTTCTGCGCCTCCGGCCGGTCCGCGGCGGGCTTCGGCGCCTCCGCCCGGTCGGTATCGGGCTTCGGGGCCTCGGTCGGCGCCTCCGGCGCCGCGGCCGCCGTGGGCGACTGGCTCTTCCAGCTCGGTTCGCCCGGCATCGGCGGCGTCTTCGCCGCGTACAGCCACGACCGGAAGAAGCCCGCGAGGTTCTGACCGGCGATGTCGGAGGCCAGGGCAATGAAGTCGGCGGTACCGGCGACGCCGTCACGGTGCCGCGCGACCCAGGTGCGCTCCAGGCGGTCGAAGGCGGTGGGTCCGATCTTCTGTCGCAGGGCGTACAGCACCAGCGCGCTGCCGTCGTAGATGACCGGGCGGAAGATGCTGATCTTCTTACCGGGGTCCGGCGGCTTGGGCGACGCGGGCGGTCCTCCGGCGGCGCGCCAGCGGTCGGACAACTCGTACGCCCGGCGCATCCGCGTCTCCAGGGAGGCCGCCTTGCCGCCCTTCTCCTGCGCGAAGAGCGCCTCGTACCAGGTGGCGTGCGACTCGTTGAGCCAGACGTCGGACCAGCGGTGCGGGCTGACGCTGTCACCGAACCACTGGTGGGTCAGCTCGTGCACCATCACCGACTCGACGTACCAGGCGGGCAGCCGGTCGGTGGTGAACAGGCCCTTCTCGAAGAGCGAGAGGGTCTGGGTCTCCAGCTCGAAGCCGGTCTTGGCGTCCGCGACCAGCACCCCGTATGTCTCGAACGGGTAGCGGCCGATCCTGCGCTCCATCCAGGCCAGGTGTCCCGGGGTCTTGGCCAGCCAGGGCGCGAGGGCGGCGCGGTCGGCGGTCGGTACGACGTCGCGCACCGGCAGGCCGTGCGGTCCGCGGCGGCGCAGCACGGCGGAGGTGCCGAGGGAGACCTGCGCCAGCTCGGTGGCCATGGGGTGCGCGGTGCGGTACGTCCAGGTCCGGCGTGGGCCGGGGTCCCCCTTCTCGGCCCGCTCCCCCACCGGCTTCCCCACCGGTTCTCCGTTGGCGACGGCCGTCACGCCCTGGGGCGCGGAGATGTGGAAGGTGAAGAACGCCTTGTCGGAGGGGTGGTCGTTGCAGGGGAATACGCGGTGCGCGGCATCGGCCTGGTTCGCCATCGCCAGCCCGTCGGTGGTACGGATCCAGCCGCCGTCGCTCTTGTCGCCCGGGTCGCTGGTGTGCCGGATGGCGATCCGCAGCTCCTCCCCCCGAAGGACGGGCACGAGCGGGGTGACCACGAGGTCCTCGCCGTGCTGCTCGTGCTGCGCGGGGAGGCCGCCGACCACGACCGAGGAGACGCTCCCCCGGGCGAAGTCGAGGTTGATCCGGTCGAGGTCGCCGGTGGCCCGGGCGGTGATGTCGGTGACGGCGTTCAGGGGCCGGTCGTTGTGGCCGGAGTAGTCCAGGGAGATGTCGTAGGACGTGACGTCGTAGCCGGGGTTGCCGAGCATGGGGAAAAGGCGGTCGCCGATGCCGAGCGGCCCCGGGCCTGGAGGTACGGCCGCACCGAGTGTGGCGGCGGCCGCCAGCCCGAGTGCGGCGGCACGGCGGGCGGCCCGCGAGGCGATCCGGCCGCGCGGGGCACGGGTCAGGCCGCGGGCGGGGCGGTCGGGGTCTCGGGACGGGCGACGCGAGCGAAGGGACATGGGTTACCGCTATCAGCGCGGCCGCCCCGCCCGTGGACGGCGCGGCACCACGGCACCCGAACGGGCGGTGGTTGGTGTCGTCCGGCTTACGCCCGCGCGCCTCGTGATCGTTCAGCGACGCGCCGCGGCGGCCTGCCTGGCGCGGCCCGCCCGCAACACGTCGAAGACGCCGGGTACTTGACGCATCGCGCGCATCAGCGCCGGCAGCCCGGCGGCATTGGGGAGTTGCAGCGTGTAGGTGTGGCGCACCCGCTGCTCATGCGGGGGTTCGACGGCGGCGGAGACCACGGCCGCGCCCTGCGAGGCGATCACTTCGGTGAGGTCGGCCAGCAGGTGGGGCCGGCTGAATGCCTCGGCGAGGAGCGTCACCCGGCAGCCGTGGCCGGTCTTGCCCGCGCCACGCCATCGCACGCCGACCGGTTGGCGGCCCGTCGCCGCCATCCGCGCCACGACGGGGCACAGCGCGCGGTGCACGGTGACCGTGCCGCCCCGGACGGCGAAGCCGGTGACGGTGTCCGGCGGCACCGGGGTGCAGCAGCCGGCCAGCCGCAGGGCCGCGCCGGGCAGATCCGCCACCGCGAGCACGGAGGCCGGGGTGGCCGGGGACCGCCAGGAGGGACCGTCGTCCGGGGAGTTCCGGAGAGCGTCGCCCTGTCCTGCTTCGGCGTCATCGGCGGCGTGCGCACCGCAGTCCGCGAGGGCGCCGCCCAGGGCCTGGTGCGAGGCCGAGCGGTCCGAGCGCTCAAGGTCCGGGCCCTCACGGTCGGTGCGCGAGAGGCCTGCCGGCCCCGTGGCCCGTGGGCCGGGCCTGCCGCCCGCCGACAGCGGCTCCGCCAGCCAGCGGGCGATGGCGAGCCGGGCGGCGGGCGTACGGGCGTGGTCGAGCCACTCCGGCGAGGGGCCTGTCGCGGAGTCGGGCGCCATCAGCAGGTGCAGGCTGTCGCCGTCGTGCAGGACGGTGGAGAGGGTGGCGAGGCGGCCGTTGACCCGGGCGCCGATGCAGCAGTGCGCGGCCTCGCCGTGCCGGGCGTAGGCGGCGTCCACACAACTCGCCCCGGCGGGCAGTCCGATGGCGCCTCCCAGACCGCCCGGCTCCCCCTCCGTCGCGCCGGCGGACAGCCCGTCCGACAGGCCGTCGGCGCAGAAGACCGTGATCTCCCGGTCCTGTGCGAGGTCGTCGCGCAACGAGGTCCAGAAGGTGTCGGGGTCAGGGGTCGTCCGCTGCCATTCCAGCAGCCGGGAGAGCCAGCCGGGGCGGGTCGGGTCGGCCCGCTCTCCGTCGGGTGCGTCCGCGCCGTCCGTGGGCGTGTACGGGTTGCCCAGGGCGATCACTCCCGCCTCGGCGACCCGGTGCATCTGGTGCGTACGGATCAGCGTCTCGGCGATCTCCCCGGCCGCGCCGGTGATGGCGGTGTGCAGCGATTGGTAGAGGTTGAACTTGGGGGCCGCGATGAAATCCTTGAACTCCGAGACGACCGGGGTGAAACAGGTGTGCAACTCACCGAGCACGGCGTAGCAGTCGGCGTCCTCCGCGACGAGCACCAGCAGCCGCCCCAGGTCCGCGCCGGTGACCTCGCCGCGCCCCAGCAGGACTCGGTGCACGGACACCAAGTGCCGGGCGAACACATGGACTTCGGCCTCGATTCCGGCGTCGTGCAGGGTGCTGCGTACCCGGTCGGCGATGGTGGCGAGAGGGTCCGGCCGACCGGCGTGTTCGAGCACCATACGGCGGGTGGTGGCGTGTTCCTCGGGGTGCAGGATCCCGAAGACCAGGTCCTCCAGCTCGCTCTTGAGCGCCTGGACGCCGAGGCGTTCGGCGAGCGGGATCAGCACATCGCGGGTCACCTTGGCGATCCGGGCCTGTTTCTCGGGGCGCATCACGCCGAGGGTGCGCATGTTGTGCAGCCGGTCGGCGAGCTTGATGGACATCACCCGGACGTCGTTTCCGGTGGCGACGAGCATCTTGCGGAAGGTCTCCGGCTCCGCCGCCGCGCCGTAGTCGACCTTCTCCAGCTTCGTCACGCCGTCGACGAGGTAACAGACCTCGGCGCCGAACTCCGCTCGCACCTGATCGAGCGTCACCTCGGTGTCCTCGACGGTGTCGTGGAGCAGCGAGGCGGTCAATGTCGTGGTCTCCGCGCCCAGTTCGGCGAGGATCAGCGTCACGGCGAGGGGGTGGGTGATGTACGGCTCGCCGCTCTTGCGCATCTGGCCGCGGTGCGAGGACTCGGCCAGCACATAGGCCTTGCTCAGGATGTCGAGGTCGGCGTCCGGATGGTGTCCGCGGTGCACCTTGGCGACATGCTCCAGGGCGTGCGGGAGGCCGTCACGGGGGGTCGGACCGAGGAGCGCGGCGCGCCCGATCCGGCGCAGCCCCCGCACATCGAGACGGGGGCGGCCGCGCTTGCGGCCCGCTGCTTCAGGAATACCAGGGTTAGTGGCCTCTGCGCTCATGGGCACCTCCGGCAGCGTCGACCGGCGGTTGGGCGCCGTCAGTTCGGACGTCCGGGCCGGTGCTTGATGCTACCGAGCCCATCACGCACCGCTGCCCGCCTCTCGCTCAGCGTGAAACGGATCACCCATTCGAGCGAAGAAGACCGCTGTAACCGTGTCCCGCGAAGACCCCCCGGCTGTCGCTCAGGGGCGTTCGTAGGGGCCCGCGATGAGGTGCGTCAGGCCGCGGAGGCGGACAGCCAGTCCGGCTCGAAGGTGCCTTCGGCGACGATCACGGCCGGGCCCGTCATCTCGACGGTGCCGTCCGGCAGCTCGGTGATCGAGAGGCTGCCGCCGAGCACATCGACGGTGTACGTGACGGGAGTCCCGGTCTCCGAGGGGTCCACGCCGTCCCGGCGCGCGGTGGCCACGGCGACCGCGCAGGCGCCGGTGCCGCAGGAGCGGGTCTCGCCCGAGCCGCGCTCGTGCACGCGCATCGCCACGTGCCGCGGGCCGCGGTCGGCGACGAACTCGATGTTCACGCCGTCGGGATAAACCGCCGCTGGGCTGAACGGCGGAACGCTCAGCAGGTCACCGGCGTGGGCCAGGTCCTCGACGAACGCGACGGCGTGCGGATTGCCCATGTTCACGTTGCGGGCCGGCCAGCTGCGGCCGTCCAGGGTGACCTCGACGCCCTCAGCGGGCAGCTCGGCGCGGCCCATGGAGACGGTGACGTCGCCGGTCTTGGCGACGTGCACGCGGCGGATGCCGGCGCGGGTGGCGATCGCGATGTCGCCCGCCTCTGCCAGCCCCGCGTGCAGCAGGTAGCGCGCGAAGACGCGGACGCCGTTGCCGCACATCTCGGCGATCGAACCGTCGCCGTTGCGGTAGTCCATGAACCACTCGGCCTCGCCGGCCAGCGCGCGTGCCTCGGGGTGTGCGGCGGACCGTACGACGCGGAGCACGCCGTCGCCGCCGACACCGGCCCGGCGGTCGCAGATCCGGGCGACCGCGGCCGCGGACAGGTCGAGCCGGCCGTCGGGGTCGGGAACGATCACGAAGTCGTTCTCGGTGCCGTGGCCCTTGAGGAAGGTGATGCGCTGTGCGGTGGTCACCCTTGAATCGTACGGGGGTGGCGGGGCGATCGGCGCGGGCGGGGCACGGGCGCCGCGAGGGGCGGCCGGGTCCCGGCACGCGTCAGCGCAGGCGGGCCACGCGCAAGATGGCGAGAGCGGCCAGGACGGTCACCATCGCGGTGTAGATCAGGACGACGCGCCAGTCGGTGCGCCGTCCGGAACCGCGGACCGGAAGTCCGGGCCAGGTGTGGCCCACCCGGCGGGCGGCCATCATGCCCCAGCCCGCTGCGCAGCAGCACAGCAGCAGACCGAGCATCGCGATCACCGCGCCACCGTCGCCGCCGAGCTCGAATGCCAGCGGGAAGGCGAACATCAGCGAGCCGACGGCCGCGAGCACCACGATCGGCGCGAGCTGCCACAGTCGCAGTCTGCGCGGCGGGCGCAGCTCCCGGAAGGACGCGCCGTCCTCGGCGGGAGCGTCGTCCGCGTCCGGGCCGTCGGAGTCGTCCAGCGCGGCCTGCTCGGCCATGCCGTCCGGACCGTCCGCGGTCAGCGGTGCCGCGTCGGCGCCGTCGCGGTCCGGCTGTTGCGCTCCGTTACGAGGGCCGGCCTTCATTGCCACGCGCCCTCCCCACTGCAGATTGCACGCCTCGATCGAAGGTCGATGATGACACGCCCTCAGGGGGCCGGATGACGGCCGGAGCGTCCCGATGCCATGACGTGATCAGGCTGTGACCGGTCGTTCGAGCAACGCCAGCGCCTGCCCGGGAAGTTCCGCCCTGCGGTCCGCGGCGCCGCTCAGCCAGTGGACGCGCGGGTCCCGGCGGAACCACGAGTCCTGACGGCGCGCGAAGCGCTTGGTGGCGCGCACCGTCTCCTCGCGCGCGGCCTGCTCGGTGCACTCTCCGGCCAGCTGGGCCAGTACCTGCTGGTAGCCGAGCGCGCGGGAGGCCGTACGGCCCTCGCGCAGCCCCTCGCCCTCAAGGCGGCGCACCTCGTCGACCAACCCGGCCTCCCACATGCGGTCCACCCGCAGCGCGATCCGCTCGTCCAGTTCGGGGCGCTCGACGTCGACGCCGATCTGCAGGGTGTCGTAGACCGCTTCGTGGCGGGGCAGGTTGGCGGTGAAGGGACGGCCGGTGATCTCGATGACCTCCAGGGCGCGCACGATGCGGCGGCCGTTCCCGGCCAGGATCGCCCGGCCCGCCTCGGGGTCGGCGGCGGTGAGCCGGGCGTGCAGGGCTCCGCTGCCCAGCTCCGCCAGCTCGGCCTCGAGCCGGGCGCGCACCTCCGGATCGGTGCCGGGGAAGTCGAGGGCGTCGATGGCGCCGCGGACGTACAGGCCGGAGCCGCCGACGAGGACCGGGGTGCGGCCCTCGGCGAGGAGACGGTCGATCTCGGCGCGCGCCAGCTGCTGGTACTCGGCGACGCTGGCGGCGCGGGTCACGTCCCAGATGTCGAGGAGGCGGTGCGGGATGCCCTGCTGCTCGTCCGGGGTGAGTTTGGCGGTGCCGATGTCCATGCCCCGGTAGAGCTGCATGGAGTCGGCGTTGATGACCTCGCCTCCCAGGTGCCGGGCGAGCGCGACGCCCAGATCGGACTTTCCGGCAGCGGTGGGGCCGACGACGGCGATGACCCGCGGAGCGGGAACGGCGGTGTTCACCCCGTCAGTCTCGCAAACATCACGCCGCCCTCTCGAACGAGCGACGTGACGGGCCACCGATGGGGTCGTTGCCCTTTCGAGGTCCCGAGAGCCGGTGCACGACCGGCGCCCGCGGGCGGCGCAATGGGACGCTCCGGGTGACGCGGGATTTCACCTGAATGCGTAAGGTAGGAGCAGATATGGGTGTGTTCTCCCGGTTTCGCCGCCGCCGGACCGATGCGGCGACGGAGGAAGCAGCAGAGGTGAGGGCGGAAGGCTCGTCGCCCGCCGATTCCGCCGGCCCGGCGGACGACGCCGAGGGCAGCGGGGCCGCGCAGGCCACCGAGGCGTCCTCGGAGTCCGTCGGCACCCCGGAGGCCGCCGCGCCGGCGGAGGTGTCCGGTGAGACCGACACGGCGGATGAGCCGGGTACGGACGGGGCGATCGGGGCGGCCGCCGCGGGCGCGGAGATTCCTCGCCAGCAGTCGGTGGCGGACAGCGAGACCGACAAGGGTGCCCGGAAGTAATTCCGGCGTCGAAACGGTTCACAAGCTTCGGCAGCAGGGAGAAGGGGGCGCCGTCATGGGCCTGAAGGAGAATCTCAAGACCGGTGCCGACCACCTGAAGGGCCGGGCCGGCGACTTCGCGCAGCAGCACCACGACAAGATCGAGTCCGGTCTTGAGAAGGCCGCGAAGACGGTCGACGAGAAGACCAAGGGCAAGTACAGCAGCCGGATCCGTTCCGGCACCGGCAAGGCCAGGCACGCGCTGGAGCGGCTCTCGGAGCAGGCGGAGCATTCGCACGGCCCGGGACCCGCGAAACGCGCCCAGTGGCCCGACAGCGGGCCTTCCTGAGGCAGTGAGCAGGTCTTGGCGCGGGGAGCCGCGCCGCAGCTGGTGCACGGCACGTGCAGACGGCGACGGCCGCGAGGTGAATCACCTCGCGCCCGTCGCCGTCTGTTTCTGCGGACGACCGGATCCGCTCTCGCAGCAGCCCTGGGCGGCTAGGACCACGTCGCCACGAAGTAGCCGACGCCGTACGGCGCCTCCTCGCGCAGCAGCCGCCCCTGGAGCCCCGCGCCCTGGGCCGCGCCGGCCAGCACCTGCCAGCAGGCCCTCCCGGACGCCCGGAGGTCGAAGGCGAGCTCCTCGTCGAGCGCGGTCAGCGCGGCGATATCGGCGGCTCCCAGCGCGCGGGCGGCCCCCGCGTCGAAAGCCTCGGCACGCTCGTCGAAGTATCCCGGTGCCTTCACCGACCGGCAGGCGCTGCCGTCCCCCATCACCAGGAGCGCGACCCGTGCCGCGGAGGCGGCGATCTCGCGGCCGACCGGCAGGCAGCGGTCCCGGGTCAGCGGCTCTCCGACCCCCAGGCCCTCGACGGGGGCGTCCGCCCACTCCGTACGCGACAGCAGCCAGGCGCCGACGGTCAGCGACGGCGGGAGTTCCCGCTCGACCCTGGGGGACCCGGGGGACACAGCTCCCAGTGGCACCTCCAGCTCCACCCCGAAGCCGCGGAAGGAGCCGACGGCGCCCTGCGGGTGGGGGCCGCGGCCCGTCTGTTCGGCCGGTCCTATGACGATCAGCCGGTCCGGCCTGGCCGCGGCGAGCACGCCGACCGCGTCGAAGGAGGCGGCGCGCAGCGCCTCCAGCTCGGGGGCGGCACCGGCGGCGACCTCCGGGACGAGCAGCGGTGGGCAGGGGCAGATGGCGGCGGCTACGAGCATGCCACGCAGCGTAACGTCCAGGATGCGGGTCACTCGCCCCGCCTGCGGTTTTGCCTTCCGCCGTAGGCCGCACCGGCCCCCGGATGGCGCGCTCCGTCATCCGCGGCGGGGCAGCCGGCCAGGGCGGCTTGACCCGAGGATCAGGTCGCCCTGGCGAGGAGCGGTCAGTCGCAGCCGCAGCCCGACGTGGGGGCGGGGGCGGGCGCCGGGGCGCCGATGGTGGGCAGGCCGAGCAGCACGCCCTGGGGCTTCTCGGTCGGGGCGGCGTTGCGCTTCTCCCAGGCGTCACCGGCGCGGGTGCGGCGCACCGTCCGGGTCGCGCCCTCGGCGAGGAGGTGGTGCGGTGCGGCGTAGGTGATGTCGACGGTCACCATGTCGCCGGGGCGCACCGGCTCCTCGGGGCGGGTGAAGTGGACGAGGCGGTTGTCGGGAGCCCGGCCGGACAGCCGGTGGGTGGCGTCGTCCTTGCGGCCCTCGCCCTCGGCGACCATGACCTCCAGGGTGCGGCCGACCTGCTTCTTGTTCTCCGCCCAGGAGATTTCCTCCTGGAGGGCGACGAGGCGCTCGTAGCGCTCCTGGACGACCGCCTTGGGGATCTGGCCGTCCATGTCGGCGGCGGGCGTCCCCGGGCGCTTGGAGTACTGGAAGGTGAACGCCTGGGCGAAGCGGGACTCGCGGACGGTGTGCAGCGTCTGCGCGAAGTCCTCCTCGGTCTCCCCCGGGAAGCCGACGATGATGTCGGTGGAGATGGCGGCGTCGGGCATCGCCGCCCGCACCTTCTCGATGATGCCGAGGAAGCGCTCCTGGCGGTAGGAGCGGCGCATGGCCTTGAGGACCGAGTCGGAGCCGGACTGCAGCGGCATGTGGAGCTGCGGCATGACGTTGGGGGTCTCGGCCATGGCAGCGATGACGTCGTCGGTGAAGTCACGCGGGTGCGGGGAGGTGAAGCGCACGCGCTCCAGGCCCTCGATGGCGCCGCAGGCGCGCAGCAGCTTGCTGAACGCCTCGCGGTCACCGATGTCGGAGCCGTAGGCGTTGACGTTCTGGCCGAGCAGGGTGATCTCGCTGACGCCCTCGGCGACCAGCGCCTCGACCTCGGCGAGGATGTCGCCGGGCCGGCGGTCCTTCTCCTTGCCACGCAGCGCCGGGACGATACAGAAGGTGCAGGTGTTGTTGCAGCCGACCGAGATGGAGACCCAGGCCGCGTAGGCGCTCTCGCGGCGGGTGGGCAGGGTGGAGGGGAAAGCCTCCAGCGATTCGGCGATCTCGACCTGTGCCTCTTCCTGGACGCGCGCACGCTCGAGCAGCACCGGCAGCTTGCCGATGTTGTGCGTTCCGAAGACCACGTCGACCCAGGGGGCCTTCTTGACGATGGTGTCGCGGTCCTTCTGGGCGAGGCAGCCGCCGACGGCGATCTGCATGCCCGGCCGGGCGGCCTTCTTCGGGGCGAGCTGCCCGAGGTTGCCGTAGAGCCGGTTGTCGGCGTTCTCGCGCACGGCGCAGGTGTTGAAGACGACCACGTCGGCACCTTCGGCGTCCTTGGGCGCGGGGACGTATCCGGCGTCCTCCAGCAAGCCCGACAGCCGCTCGGAGTCGTGGACGTTCATCTGGCACCCGTAGGTGCGGATCTCATAACTGCGCTTGACGCCCACTGCCTGGCTCCGGTCACTGCTGCTCATGCGTCAAGGGTAGGCGGTGTCCGGAGTGCCTCCCGACTCCGGAGCGGACTGCGCGGACCCGGGGCCCGCGGGCCGCACGGAAGGCACGACGGGCGGCCGGGAGCCGTGCGGCAGCGGCACCCCCTCCCATTCGGGCGTCACTGCTGGCAGGATCCCGCCCATGGTCTCCGCACTCCCCCGCGCCTTCGGCCGCCGGGCCCTCCAGCTGACCGTCGCGGCATCGGTCGCGCTCGGCATGCTGCTGTGGTGGCTGCTGTCGACGGGCGCTGAGCCCTCCCCCGGCGGGAAGGTGACGCTTGCGACCGGGGTGCCGACCGGGGTCTATGCGCGCTACGGGGAACTGCTGAAGCAGGACATGGCCCGTGACATGCCGGAGGTCGACCTGCGGCTGGCCCGCAGTGAGGGGTCCATAGACAACCTGCGGCAGCTGGTCGCCGGGCGCGCGGGGTTCGCCATCGCGACGGCCGACGCGGTGTCGACGTACCGCAGCAGGGGCGAGCCCGGCGCCGCACGGCTGCGGGCCTGCGCCCGGCTGTACGACGACTACATGCAGCTGGTCGTGCCGAAGGACTCCCCGGTCCGCTCGACCAAGGAGCTGCGCCGGCTGCGGGTCGGTGTCGGGGCGGACGGCTCGGGCGTACAGCTGATCACCCGTCGGCTGCTGGAGGCGGCGGGGCTGGACTTCGACAAGGACATCGAGCCGGTGCGGGTCGGCATCGACCGGATGCCGGGGCTGCTGGAGCGCGGTGAGCTGGACGCCTTCTTCTGGTCGGGCGGACTGCCGACGACCGCGGTACAGCACCTGGCGCAGCGGTTCCCGGTCCGCCTGGTGCAGCTCGGTGACCTGAGCCCGGCGCTGCACCGGCAGGGCGAGCGCACGCGCTACTACCGGGCGGCGGTGATGCCCGCCGACGCCTATCCGCGGGTCCAGGACGGGCAGGCGGTGAAGACCATCGCGGTGGCCAATCTGCTGGTGACGACGGACCGGGCGGATGCCGCGCTGACCGAGGGCATCACCCGGACCGTCATCGACAGCCGCGACCGGATCGGCCGGGAGGTGCACGCCGCGCAGAAGGTGGACCTGCGGACGGCGGTCTTCACCGATCCGCTGGCGCTGCATCAGGGCGCCCGGCGCTATTACGTGTCGGTCAAGCCCTGACGCGGCGCCCCCGGGTCAGGTCCGCTGCGTCCCGGCGGAGCGGCGGGCGGGCCTGCCGCGGCGGGGACGGCGCCTGCCGCCGTTGCCCGCGGCGCCGGCGGACGCCGCCGTGGCGGGCGCGGCGGCCACGATCGGGACGCCGTTCGGCGTGCGGGCGCCGGTGATCCGTATCAGCTCGGTGTCGCCGGGGGCGACCTCGGCGGTGCCCGGGCTGATCTGCGCCTGCCGCATCAGCCGGGTCATGTCCCGGCGCTGGCCGGGCGTGACGAGGGTGACGACGGTGCCGGACTCGCCGGCCCGTGCGGTGCGGCCGCCGCGGTGCAGATAGTCCTTGGCCTCGGTCGGCGGATCGACGTTGACGACCAGGTCGAGGCCGTCGATGTGGATTCCGCGGGCGGCGACGTTGGTGGCGATCAGCGCCGAGGCGTCGCCGGTGCGGAACTGCTCCAGCGTGCGCGTGCGCTGCGGCTGGGACTTGCCGCCGTGCAGCGCGGCGGCGCGTACGCCTTGGGCGAGCAGGTGCTTGGTCAGCCGATCGGCGCCGCGCTTGGTGTCGACGAACATGATCACGCGGCCCTCGCGGGCGGCGATCTCGGTGGCGGTGGCGCGCTTGTCGACGTCGTCCACGTACAGGACGTGGTGGTCCATGGTGGTGACCGTCGCGGCCGACGGGTCGACGGAGTGGGTGACCGGGTCGGTCAGGAAGCGGCGGACGAGCTTGTCGACATTGCGGTCCAGGGTGGCGGAGAACAGCATGCGCTGGCCGTTCGGGTCGACCTTCTCCATCAGCCGGGTCACCTGCGGCAGGAAGCCCATGTCGGTCATCTGGTCGGCCTCGTCGAGGACGGTGACGGCGACCTGGTCGAGCTTGCAGGCGCGGCGGTCCAGCAGGTCGGCGAGCCGGCCGGGGGTGGCGACCAGCACCTCGGTGCCCTTGCGCAGGGCATCGACCTGACGGGTGATCGAGGTGCCGCCGACGACGGTGGCGGTACGCAGTTCCAGTGCGGCCGCGTACGGCGCGAGCGCCTCGGAGACCTGGCCGGCCAGTTCGCGGGTGGGGACGAGCACCAGCGCCAGCGGGCGCTTGCTCACTGCGCGCTTGCCGGCGGTGCGGTGGAGCATCGCGAGCCCGAAGGCGAGGGTCTTGCCGGAGCCGGTGCGTCCGCGGCCGAGCACGTCCCGGCCCGCGAGGGTCGCGGGGAGGGTGGCGGCCTGGATGGGGAACGGCTCGGTGACGCCCTGCGCACGCAGCGCGGAGAGGAGGGCCGGTGCCAGCGGCAGCTCGTCGAAGGAGCCGGCGGGCGTAGGAGGAGACGTCGGTGCGGACGTCTGCGGGACGGCGCTCTGTCGCGGTGCGGTCGCTCGTGTCACTGAAGGCCCTTCAGGGGAGGCACTGGTGGGTCGTCACGATCTCGCACGTCGTGACGCGTACGTCACGCTCCGGCGTCCGTACACACGGGACGGGGCCCGCACCGGCCTGCCGGTGCGGGCCCCGTCCGCGAGACGCGGGGGTGCGTCAGGCGGGGATGATGTTCTCCGCCTGCGGGCCCTTGGGGCCCTGGGTCACGTCGAACGAGACCTTCTGGCCCTCCAGCAGCTCACGGAAGCCCTGAGCCTGGATGTTCGAGTAGTGGGCGAAGACGTCCGGGCCGCCGCCGTCCTGCTCGAGGAAGCCGAAGCCCTTTTCCGAGTTGAACCACTTCACGGTGCCAGTAGCCATTTTTTTCTCCTTCATGGGGCAAACCGGAGACCGCACTTCGCGGCCTCCATGTCGCCGAGATGATTGCCCCACACCGGAAAGGTCCGGAAAACAATGAACGCCCGGGGCTACAAGCCTCCGGGCGCGCACAAAGTTCATGGGTACCACAACTGCAACGCTGTTCACGTTAGCACAGATTCCGGTGGTGTTGCGGCGAATGCCCAGGTGGCCGGGCGGGGCACGGCTTCACGGCGCGTTGCGCGGCACGGTGACGGTGACCCGCAGGCCGTGCGGCGGGTGCGGAGCGAAGGCGAGGGTGGCACCGCCCGCGGCGAGCAGCGCACGGGTGATCGACAGACCGAGACCCGATCCGGAGACGTTCTGGTGGCGGCCGCTGCGCCAGAATCGGTCGCCGATCCGTGCCAGCTCGTCGTCGGTCAGTCCGGGACCGCGGTCGGCGACGGTGACGCGGACGCTCTCGCCGTCCGCGACGACCGCGACGGTGACCGGTTCCCCGGGCGGGGTGAACTTCAGGGCGTTGTCGACGACCGCGTCGAGCGCGCTGGAGAGGGCGACCGGATCGGCCCAGCCGGTGACGGCGCTGTGCCCCTCGTACATCAGCCGGACGCCCTTGTCGTCGGCGAGCGGGTGCCAGGAGCCGACGCGTTCGACGGCCAGCGCGGCGACGTCGGTGAGCTGGAGATCGGCGGGGGTGTGCTCGGCGAGGGCGAGATCGAGGAGGTCGTCGAGGACGTGCGCCAGGCGCTTGCCCTCGGTGCGGACCGAGGCGATCTCCTCGTTGCCGTCGGGGAGTTCCAGCGCGAGCAGCTCGATGCGCAGGAGGAGCGCGGAGAGCGGGTTGCGCAGTTGGTGGGAGGCGTCGGCGACGAAGGCCCGCTGCTGTTCCAGGACGTCCTCGACGTTGTCGGCCATCTCGTTGAACGAGCGGGCCAGGCGGCGCAGTTCGGGCGGGCCCGCGGTGGCGGCGACCCGGGACTTCATCCGGCCGGTGGCGATGTCGTGGCTGGCCGCGTCCAGCACCCGCACCGGGCGCAGCACCCAGCCGGTGAGACGGAAGGCCGCGGCGACGGCGAGGAGCATGGCCGCGCACACCCCCGCCGTGATGGTCAGCCAGCCGTCCACGATGTGCGAACGCATCTGCGCCGTGGGCGAGTCGGTGACGACGACCGCGACCACGTCACCGTCCCGGATGACGGGCGAGGCAACGGGGATGCGGCCGTCGCGGTCCCAGGGCCAGATCTGCCGCGGGTCGTGACTGCGGCGCCCGGCCAGCGCCTCGCGGAAGGCCTGGGCGCCTTCGCGGTCGCGGGGCACCGGCAGGTCGCCGGGGGCCGCTGCCATCGGCGTGTGATCGCGGTAGAAGACGCCGGCGCGGATGCCGTAGAGGTCGTGGTAGCGGGCCAGCTCGGAGCGGAGGGTGTTGCGCCGCTCGTCCTCGTCGGGGCTCTTGACCGAGGTGTCGGATTCGGGGCGGGCGGTGACGAACTGCGCCAGGGAGGCGAACCGCGCGGCGTCGTCGATCCGGTCGACGACCACCCGCTGCTGCTCCACCCCGGCCGTGATGACGCCGAGCGGGATGCCGAGCGCGAGCAGCACACCGGCCATGAGGACGATGAGGAGCGGAAGGAGTCGGGTGCGCACGTGCTCGCGGTGGCCTTCAGGACGCCGGCGAGGCGGGCGGCGGGCCCGGAGCGGCGGGGGCCGGGACGACCAGGCGGTAGCCGACGCCGCGGACGGTCTCGATCAGCGCGGGCATCCGCAGTTTGGCGCGGAGCGAGGCGATGTGCACCTCCAGGGTCCGGCCGGTGCCCTCCCAACTCGTGCGCCACACCTCGCTGATGATCTGCTCCCGGCGGAAGACCACTCCGGGGCGCTGGGCGAGAAGGGCGAGCAGGTCGAACTCCTTGCGGGTGAGCGGGACCGCGGTGCCGTCCACGGACACCTGGCGGGTGGCGAGTTCGACGCTGACCGGGCCGAGCCGCAACGCGTCGCCGCCCCCGGCGCTCTCCTCGGCCTGCTGGTCGGCGCCGCCGGAGGCGTTGCGCCGGCTCACGGCGTGGATGCGGGCGAGCAGTTCGCCGGTGTCATAGGGCTTGACGACATAGTCGTCGGCGCCGAGATTGAGGCCGTGGATGCGCGAGCGCACGTCCGAGCGCGCGGTGACCATGATGACCGGGATGGCGCAGAGCTTGCGGATCCGGCCGCACACCTCGAAGCCGTCCTGGTCGGGCAGGCCGAGGTCGAGGAGCACCACGGCGAACGGCTCCGTGTCGTGGGGCAGCAACGCCTGCAGGGCCTCCTCGCCGCTGCGTGCGTGCACGACCGCGACGCCGTGCTTGGCGAGCACGGCGGACAGGGCCGCGGCGACATGATCGTCGTCCTCGACGAGCAGCAGTCTCATCGGCCTCCTCCTCGGTTCCGTGCGTACAGGCCACAGGGCATCTACGGCGATAGGTGGTGTGCGCGTCAAGGGGAGGCCACCCCCGCGACGCCATCCGTTACCCAGCCGGTACGCCGGGGGCATGCCGGCACCGGACACGCACCGTCGTAGGTCTTTCACCCAGTGTGTCCCTTTGCGGCCGGATCGTTATGCTCAATTTCCCCTCAGATGTAATGACGCTGGTCGCAGGCCGTTACTAGGGTCCTCCACAACCGAGGAGGACGGAGCTACACGCCGATGAGCGAAGTATCGGTGACCAAGAACGCCGAGGGTCCCGCGCCGGCAGGGGATCAGCTGGTCGTGCTGGACAACGTGAACAAGCACTTCGGCGCGCTGCACGTGCTCCAGGACATCGACCTGACGATCCGCCGCGGCGAGGTCGTCGTCGTGATCGGGCCCTCGGGGTCCGGCAAGTCGACGCTCTGCCGCACGATCAACCGCCTGGAGACGATCGACACCGGCAGCATCAGCATCGACGGCAAGGCACTGCCGCAGGAGGGGCGTGAGCTGGCGCGGCTGCGCGCCGACGTGGGCATGGTCTTCCAGTCCTTCAACCTCTTCGCGCACAAGACGGTGCTCGAGAACGTGATGCTGGGGCAGACCAAGGTCCGCAGGACGGACAAGGCGGCCGCGGAGCAGAAGGCCCGCGCCCTCCTGGACCGGGTGGGCGTCGGCACGCAGGCCGACAAGTACCCCGCCCAGCTGTCCGGTGGCCAGCAGCAGCGCGTGGCGATCGCCCGTGCGCTGGCGATGGACCCGAAGGTCATGCTCTTCGACGAGCCGACCTCCGCGCTGGACCCGGAGATGATCAATGAGGTGCTGGAGGTCATGCAGCAGCTCGCCCGGGACGGCATGACGATGGTCGTCGTCACCCACGAGATGGGCTTCGCCCGCTCCGCGGCCAACCGCGTCGTCTTCATGGCGGACGGCCGCATCGTCGAGGAAGCCGAGCCGAACCAGTTCTTCAACAACCCGCGCAGCGACCGGGCGAAGGACTTCCTGTCGAAGATCCTTCACCACTGAGGCCGCAGTTGGGCCACCATGTTTGCCAACACTTGTTGAACCAAAGGATGTTCACCATGAGGATTCGTAAGACGGCCGCTGCGGGTGCGGTGGTGCTCGCTCTGGCGGCGACGGCGACCGCGTGTGGCGGCGAGTCGGGTACGGCCGGCGACAAGCCCGCCGGTGGCGATCTCTTCAGCGGCAAGTACAAGGTCGCCTCGGCGCCGAAGATCGACTCGGCGGTGCTGAAGAAGGCCCAGAAGGCCAAGAAGATCACCGTTGGCGTCAAGGCCGACCAGCCGTTCCTCGGCTTCAAGGACCCGGCGACCGGGAAGTTCTCCGGTTTCGACATCGAGATCGCCAAGATGGTCGCGGCCGACCTCGGCTTCTCCGAGAAGCAGATCACCTTCAAGACGATCGACTCCAACGTCCGTGAGACCACCATCTCCAAGGGCTCGGTCGACTTCTACGTCGGTACGTACACGATCAACGACGAGCGCAAGAAGCAGGTCGGCTTCGCGGGCCCGTACTACACCGCAGGCGCGGACCTCCTGGTGCGCAAGGAGGAGAAGGCCATCAAGGGCCCGGACTCCCTCAAGGGCAAGAAGGTCTGCTCGATCGTCGGCTCCACTCCGCTCCAGGAGATCAAGAAGCCGAAGTACGGCGCCAACACCACCGAGACGTCGAAGTACTCCGACTGCGTCAAGTTCCTGCTGGACGGCGCTGTGGACGCGGTCACCACCGACGACGCGATCCTCAAGGGCTACGCCGCCCAGCGGCCCGAGAAGCTCAAGGTGGTCGAGAAGCCGTTCACCAAGGAGCCCTACGGCGTCGGCATGCTCAAGGACGACAAGGCCCTGCGCAACGCGATCACCGACGCGCTGGAGAGCCACATCAAGAACGGTGACTACAAGAAGGCGTACGAAGGCACGCTCGGCAAGTCGGGCTCGTCCTACGTCGCCCCGGAGACGCCGCTGCCGCGCTACTGAGGCGCCCGCGCACATCTCCGACTGCGCCGCCCCGTACGCCCGCCGCGGCGGGTGTACGGGGCGCGCTGTCTTCCGGCCCGCACCGACGGCCCCGCGCCGACGTCCGCACCGGCCCTTTCCCGCCGTCGACCTGACCGCTACCGCGGAGACCCCATGAACGTACTCCTCGATTATCTGCCCGAGTTCCGCGACGGATTCCTCGGAACCCTGGCGATCACCGCGTCCAGCGCGCTGCTCGCCCTGGTACTCGGCGTTCTCATAGCCGGTTTCCGGGTCTCTCCGATCCCGCCGCTGCGCGCTTTCGGGACGGCCTGGGTCACGGTGCTGCGCAACACGCCGCTGACGCTGCTCTTCCTCGTCGCGTTCTTCGTCGTCCCCCAGATCCTCTTCCAGGGGGCGAGCCCGTACATCCTCGCCACTCTGGCCCTCGGCTTCTACACCTCCTCCTTCGTGTGCGAGGCGGTCCGGTCCGGTATCAACACCGTCCCCCTGGGCCAGGCCGAGGCCGCGCGCAGCATCGGCATGACGTTCGCCCAGACGCTGCGCGAGATCGTGCTCCCGCAGGCCACGCGCACCGTTCTGCCGCCGCTGAGCAGCATCTTCATCGCGCTGACGAAGAACTCCGCGATCGCCGGAGCGTTCGGCTACGGCGAGCTGTTCAACGTCTCCAAGCTGCTGAACGACAAGGGGTACGCGATCGCCTGGATCTTCCTGTGGACCGCGCTCGCCTACCTCGTCATCACCTTCGCCATCAGCGGTCTCTTCCGGCTGGCGGAGCGCCGGATGGGGGTCGCCCGATGAGCGGACGTGAGAGGCGGAACAGCATGACGTGGATGCCACGCGCAGGCGGGGCGGAACAGAGCGAGGTAAGGGCATGAGCGGCGCCAGCGTTCTCTACGACGTACCGGGACCGAAGGCGAAGGTACGCAACCGCTTCTACACCGTCCTCGGCTCCCTCGCGGTGCTCTCGCTGATCGCTTTCGCGTTCATGCGGCTGAGCGCCAAGGGCCAGCTCGAGCCCGAGGTGTGGAACATCTTCAACAACGCCGGTGTGCGGGCCAACATCCGCGACGGCGTGGTGACGACACTGTCCGTCTTCGCGGTCGCGGCGGTCCTGTCGCTGGTCCTGGGCGTGCTGCTCGCGGTGGCACGGCTGTCCGACCACAAGCCGGTCCGCTGGCTGGCGACGGGCTTCATCGAGCTCTTCCGCGCCGTCCCGCTGCTGATCACGATCTACGCGCTGTGGGTGATCCTCCTCAGCAACCGCGAGAGCCTGGGCCTCTCCGGCAGCGCGCCACAGTTCTGGGCGCTGGTCATCGGCCTGACGATCTACAACGGCTCGGTGCAGGCCGAGGTGCTGCGGGCCGGCATCAACTCCGTGCCCAAGGGGCAGAGCGAGGCCGCCTACGCGCTGGGCATGAGCAAGACGCAGGTCATGACGACGGTGCTGATTCCGCAGGCCGTCCGCGCGATGCTGCCGACGATCATCAGCCAGCTGGTGGTGACCCTGAAGGACACCTCCCTCGGATACATCATCACGTTCGAGGAGCTGCTCTACACGGCTCGCCTGATGAGCACCAACATCATCGTCAACGGCAACGACACCTACGTCCCGGTCATCATCGTCATCGGCAGCATCTACGTCGCGATGTGCCTGGCGCTGTCCGCCCTGGCGAACTGGATCGAGCGGCGCGGCCGCCGGGCCAGGACCGGCATCGGGGTGACCGAGGCCGGTGAGCCGGTGGCGGCGACCGACGCCCTGGAAGTCCACGACCCGATCCCCGGCGGGCCGGTCGACAAGAAGGACTGACGGTACGACAGACTGTCCTCGAACTGCCCGAAGGCGGCGGCGCACGTGCCGCCGCCTTTGGTCACTTGACGGGGACGGCCGCAATGGGTTGCATACGCTGTGTGATCACGCACCGGGCTCCAACTGCCAGTTCCCGCACGCCCCGTAAGCACCGCTGGACTCAGGGAGCCACGCCGTGGACCCGGTGATCGTCGTCGGGGCCGGCCCGGTCGGCCTCTCGCTCGCCCTTTCCCTGGCCCGCCTCGGTGTCCCTTCGGTCGTCCTGGACGAGACCACCGGCCAGGAGGACACCCGGCCCGCCCGCACCGCCGTGCTCCGTCAGGAGACCGCGGAATTCGTCGGGCGCCTCGGCTGCGCCGACACTCTGGAGACGGCGGGCACCCGCTGGACCGCCTGGCGCACGATGCACCGCCGCCGCCTGCTGGAGCGCGTCGTCTTCGACCACCCGTCGCCCAGTGCCACGCCCTCCCCCGTCCATCTCCCCCAGCACTCCCTGACCCGCGCGCTGCGCGCCGCCCTCGCCCGCGAGAAGCTCGCCGAGATCGTCACCGGCAGCCGGCTGGCCGAGCTGGAGCAGGACGAGCGCGGCATCAGCGCCCACACCCGCGGGCCCAACGGGACGTGGTGGCGCGGCAGTTACCTCGTCGGCTGCGACGGCCCCCGCTCGACGGTCCGCAAGCTGCTCGACATCCGCTTCCCGGGCCGCACGGCCGTCGAACGGCACGCCGTCGCGGCACTACGCACCGACCTCCCCTGGCCGGGCGAGGCACTGCTGCACCGCTCACCGACCCGGCACGGCGGGCCCCGCGGCGAGGTCTCTGCCCGCCCTCTAGCCGACGGCGTGTGGCGGCTGGACTGGCTGCTGCCGCCCGGGCGTGAGCTGGTCACGCCGGACGCGCTGGTCGCCAGGATCCGCGACTCCCTGGCCGGATGGGCCCATGAAGCGGTGACCGGGCCGGACGGTGCCACCGCGTCCCCCCACGCCACCCCGCACGCCCGAGGGCGCGGCCACGGCCGGCTGGTCCCCCCGTACGAGCTGCTCGACACCGGCGTCCACACCGTCCATCACCGGCTGGCGCGGCGCTGGCGACTGGGCCGTGCCTTCCTCGCCGGTGACGCCGCGCATCTGCTGGGCGCGCTCGGGACCCAAGGACTGGACGAGGGGCTGCGGGACGCCGAGAACCTCGCCTGGAAGCTGGGCCTGGCCTGGCACCAAGGGGCTTCCGAGGCACTCCTGGACAGCTACCAGGCGGAGCGGCGTGGGTCGGTCGCGGCGCGGCTGCGCGCCGCCGACCAGGTGCTGCCGCTGCTTCGGGAGGGCGGCGGAGCCCGCTGGCGGACCATGGTGCCGGGCGGCGCGCGCGGTCGCTGCGCGATGCTGACGGACGGACATCTGGGTCGCGGCCCGCTGGGCGCACCGCCGGCGTACGCCCGCTCCCCACTCGCGCCGACCGCCGAGCAGGCGGCGGGCACGCCCGTCGGCACCCTTCCGGGGGCGCCCGTCACCGACGTCCCGGTGACCGCGTCGGACGGGTCGGTCGTCCGGCTGCGTGACCGGCTGGGCCACGGGCTGCTGGCGGTCCTGGTGGCGCCCGGTACCGGGGTGTGGGACCGGCGGCACTGGAAGTCCGCCGGCCTGATGCCGCGGCTGACCGGCACCGTCTCCGGGCTGCCCATGCCGGCCGAGGTCCTGGTGACCGAGTCCTATCCGGGCGCTCCGGCACACACCGTGCTGCTCGTACGGCCCGACGGTCACCTCGTCACCGCACTGTCGGGCGTCCGGCCGGAGGAGCTGTACGCCTGCGCGGACGCGGTGCGGGGCGGGGCCGGCGATCGGGAGGGGATGCGACAGCTGCCACGGCCCGCCGCTCCCGGGGGAGCCGACGCGGGCGACGAAAGCGGCACCGCGGCGAACAGTCCCGCCGAGGAGGCCGACGGGGGTGCGGCGCCCGGGCCCGCATCCGCTCACGACGCGCTTCCGGCTGTTGACCGTGCGGGAACACACATGCTTCACTCCGAGGGTGACTGATCACGGCTCGCGATTCTGGCGGAGGGTCCATCTGGACCTGGTCCGCTATGCGGGCTGCATGTGTAGTCCGTCCTTCTGATTCGCCTTCCTTCCCGCGCGGCCCCTCGTCATCTCCTGGCGGCCGCGCCTCTTCGCGATCACCAGGACGGTTTCCGTGCCCGACGTACGTACCCCTGTGCTCCCGCATGCCACCGGCCATGACAGTGGCCCCAGCGCATCCGAGCTCCTCGACTTCGCCCGCCGCACCGCCGCGGACAGCGCACTCGTCACCTCGCTCCCCCTCGACCCCGAAGGCCGCACCTGGATCCGGCTGGACGGGCCCGGCGGCAGCGAGGCGTGGCTCATCGGCTGGCCGCCCGGCACGGGCACCGGCTGGCACGACCACGGCGGCTCGCGCGGCGCCTTCGCTGCGGCCGGCGGTGAGCTGACCGAACAGTCGCTCGCGGTCCAGCTGCCCACCGAGGGCTGGAAGACCCTGGAGCTCGCCGACGGCGTGGACCGGGAGCGCACGCTCAGCGATGGGCGGGGCCGTGCCTTCGGCCCGCACCATGTCCACCAGGTGCTCAACCTCTCCCACGACACCCATGCGGTGTCGGTGCACGCCTACTACCCGCCGCTGCCGCTGATGCGCCGTTACAGCCGGACCGGCCCCGTGCTGCGACTCGAAGAGGTCGAGCGCCCGGAGGAGTGGGAGTGATCGCCCGGCGGACGGGGGAGATGACGGTGCGCGTCCGTCGTGGCCCGAGGCTGCGGGAGCCGTTGCCGACGACCGCCCTGACACGTCCGACCGACCGGGTTGGCCCGCGCGGGCCGGGGGTTGTTCGGGCGCGGGACACCGTAGGCACCGGCAGCGCCGGAAACACCGGAGGCGTGAGAGGAGTGTGGGCGGGATGAGCGCCGTCGAGGATCTGCTGGACAAGGCCCGGGAAGAGCTGGTGCGCATCGGCCCCGAGGAGGCCGCCGCGGTGCAGGAAGCCGGCGGGCTCCTGGTGGACATCCGCTACGCGGCGCTGCGGGAGCGTGACGGCACCATTCCCGGCGCGCTCATCGTCGAGCGCAACGAGCTGGAGTGGCGGCTCGACCCGACGGGCGACCACCGCGCCCCCGAGGCGACCCATCACGCCCTGCCCGTCGTGGTGATCTGCAACGAGGGCTACGCATCGAGTCTCGCGGCCGTCTCCCTGCGTCAGTTGGGCCTGCACCGCGCAACGGACCTGACGGGCGGCTTCCAGGCATGGCGGGCAGCGGGCCTGCCGGTTACGGACTGAGGTCCCGCGGCGAGCTGCGGACGGGAAGTGCCGGGCAGGAGCCTGACACGTCCGGTACACCGGACGACGGCGGCCGGCCGGGGCGCGCTCGGCGGCGCCCCACCGCTGCTGCCCGTTCCCGGCCCCTGCTCGACCTGCTCGCTTCGTCTCCGTCGATCGGGCCGGCGTTCGATGCCCGGCCGGGCTCGCTGTCCGACGACCGGGCTGCGATGTCTCACGGGCAGGGGCTCAGACGTCCGGCAGATGCTGGTCCAGCAGCTCCGGGTCTTCGCCTTCCTCTTCCAGCGCCCGGCGGACCACGCGGAGGGCGAGACCTTCCGGATAGCCCTTGCGGGCCAGCATCCCGGCAAGTCGGCGGAGCCGCTTTTCCCTGTCCAGCCCCCGCGTCGTGCGGAGCTTGCGGTCGACCAGGGCGCGGGCGGTGGACTCCTCCTGCTCGGAGTCGAGGCGCCCGACGGCCTCATCGATCACGGCGGAGTCCACACCCTTGGTGCGCAGTTCGCGCGCGAGGGCGCGGCGGGCCAGCCCTCGGCCGTGGTGGCGTGATTCCACCCAGGCGTCGGCGAAGGCCGCGTCATCGATGAGCCCGACATCCTCGAATCGGGACAGCACCTCCTCCGCGGCCTCCTCGGGGATACCCCGCTGATGCAGGGCGTCCCCAAGTTGCTTGCGCGTACGCGGGCTTCCGGTGAGCAGGCGCAGACATATGGCCCGTGCCTGCTCCTCGGGCGTACGCGGCGGTTCCGTCCCGGCCCTCGGTGAGTCCGGGTCTCCCCCACTGAAGGCAAGGGCGGAACCACCGCCCTTCTTACGGCCCCTGCGGCCGTTACGGTTCTCGGCGTCGCCCGCAGCGCTGCTGGTGTCGTCCTCGCTGCCCGGCCATTCCGTTCGCCGCGTCATGGCGGACTAGCTTTTGGCCGCGGCGGCCTTGGAACCCTTGGCGGCCTTGGCCGCCGGTGCCGGAACCGCGGCGGCCGGGTCGGCCACCACCCCCGCGGCGTCCACGCCGGGCTCCGCGGCCGGGTCCTGCGGCTTCACGCCGATGCCCAGCTTCTCCTTGATCTTCCTCTCGACCTCGTTGGCGAGGTCCGGGTTGTCCTTGAGGAAGTTGCGGGCGTTTTCCTTGCCCTGGCCGAGCTGGTCGCCTTCGTAGGTGTACCAAGCGCCGGACTTGCGGATGAAGCCGTGCTCCACGCCCATGTCGATCAGGCCGCCCTCGCGGCTGATGCCCTGGCCGTAGAGGATGTCGAACTCCGCCTGCTTGAAGGGCGGCGCGACCTTGTTCTTCACGACCTTGACGCGGGTGCGGTTGCCGACCGCGTCGGTGCCGTCCTTGAGGGTCTCGATGCGGCGGATGTCGAGACGCACGGAGGCGTAGAACTTCAGCGCGCGGCCACCGGTCGTGGTCTCCGGCGAGCCGAACATCACGCCGATCTTCTCGCGGAGCTGGTTGATGAAGATGGCGGTGGTCTTGGACTGGTTGAGCGCGCTGGTGATCTTGCGCAGCGCCTGGCTCATGAGCCGGGCCTGGAGACCGACGTGGGAGTCGCCCATTTCGCCCTCGATCTCGGCCCGCGGCACCAGGGCGGCGACGGAGTCGATGACGATGAGGTCGAGCGCCCCGGACCGGACCAGCATGTCCGTGATCTCCAGGGCCTGCTCGCCGTTGTCCGGCTGGGACAGGATCAGGGCGTCGGTGTCCACACCGAGCTTCTTGGCGTACTCGGGGTCGAGTGCGTGCTCGGCGTCGATGAACGCCACGGAGCCGCCGGACTTCTGGGCGTTCGCCACGGCGTGCAGCGTCAGGGTCGTCTTACCGGAGGACTCCGGACCGTAGACCTCCACCACGCGGCCGCGGGGGATGCCGCCGACGCCCAGCGCCACGTCGAGCGCGGTCGAGCCGGTGGGGATGACCTCGATGGGTTCGTTGGGCCGCTCCCCCATGCGCATCACGGCGCCCTTGCCGAATTGCCGTTCAATCTGTGCGAGCGCAGCGTCGAGCGCCTTCTCGCGGTCAGTGCCTGCCATGGGTTCCACCCGATTTGCTTGAGTCGATCGCTTCACGTCCATGACGCTAACGCCTGCCACTGACAATGCGCCCGGACCCGGCTCCAGCCTGTGGATAACTTCCGGAAAGCTCCGGGACACAGGTCGGATCTCCCATCAGAATGGATGTTCGATTTTGGTGTCAAGCGCACCACCCGTGCGCCCGGGAGCGGGGCGCCCTCCGCGGCAGCCGCCGCCCGCCCCGGCCATCGCCCTCAGCGACCGTTCTCGGGACCGCCTTCGTCGCTCCCCTGCTCCCTGCCCGGCTCTTCGCCGCCCTGGTCCTCGCCGCGGGCATCCTGACCGGTCTCGTCCGAGGGCGGCTCCTCCCCGGCCTTCCCCTTCTTCTTCCCGGTCCCCGGATCCAGATGCGACCCGCCCGGGCTCTTGCGCCAGTCCTCCAGCGGAGCGGTCGGCTGCCTGGCGTGCAGGGTGCGCCGGGCACGCGCGAGCACCCGCGCGCCACGTCTGCGGCCCGCGCCTCCCCGGACCCTCGGATCGTTGGTGACCTCGTACCGCCTGACGTACGCACTCAGGAACGCCTGCAGCGTCGCGGTGGCCGGGATGGCGATCAGCGCGCCGACCACTCCCATCAGCGCCGTGCCCGCGACGACCGACCCGAAGGCGACGGCGGGGTGTATGTCGACGGTCTTCGCGGTGATCCGGGGCTGGAGGAGGTAGTTCTCGAACTGCTGGTAGACGACCACGAACCCGAACACCCACAGGGCGTACCAGGGGTTGACGCTGAAGGCGATCAGTATCGGCAGCGCGCCCGCCAGATAGGTGCCGATGGTCGGGATGAACTGCGAGACCAGGCCCACCCACATGCCCAGCGCCGGGGCGTACGGCACGCCGAGGATCTCCAGCAGGACGTAGTGCGCGACGCCCGAGATCAGCGCCATCAGGCCGCGGGAGTAGAGATATCCGCCGGTCTTGGCGACCGCGATCTCCCAGGCACGCAGCACCTCGGCCTGCCGGCTGGGCGGGAGGACGGAGCACAGCGCTCGGCGCAGCCGGGGGCCGTCGGCGGCGAAGTAGAACGAGAACAGAGCGACCGTCAGCAGGTTGAACAGGCTGCCGAGCACTGTCGCTGAGACGGCGAGGACGTTGTTGGCGCTGTCCTGGACGTACTTCTGCAGCCAGTCGGACTTGAGCAGGTTGTTCTGCACCTCGACCCGCGAGAGGTGGGTGTGGAAGGTGTCGTTCGTCCACCTGATGACGGAGTCCAGATAGTGCGGGAACTCCTCGACCATCGTGGCGATCTGACCGGCGAGCATGGAGCCGAGCAGGGTGAAGAATCCGGCGGTGACGACGAGGACCCCGATGAACACCGCCCCCGTGGCGAGCCCGCGCCGCATGCCGCGGGCCGCCATCCAGTCGACCGCGGGTTCGACGGCCAGCGCGAGGAAGAACGCGATCAGTACGTTCAGCAGAAGGTTGATGAGCTGGTGGAACGCCCAGCTGGCGAGCTGGAAGCAGCCCACGAGAGCGAGCGCGAGCAGCATGGCGCGCGGCAGCCAGCGCGGCATCCGGGCGCCAAGGCGATCCTCGGGCCGTGGGTCGTCGTTGCTGGTGATCTCATCTGTCGCGGGCACGGCCCAAGTGTCGCGCACGGGTACGACAGTGCACGGCCTGCCCCGCGCATTCGTCCGAGATGGTCGCTCCCTGGGCGTCCCTCAGCGTGCCGGGGGACCGAGGCGGGCAGGGGTGCACACCGCCCCGGGCGCCCACCACGCCGGAGCCCGGCTCACTGCTTGTCGTAGGGAACATCCATCGTCGAGCAGACCACCCGCCACACCTCTTTGGCGCTCCAGCCCGCGTCCAGCGCCTCGTGGACCGTCCGGCCGCCGAGGTCGGACATCACGTGATCGCGCGCGAAGGAGTCGGCGTACGCCGCACCGAAGTGATCCGCCATCCGCTGCCAGAAGACCGTCAACCGCATGCCCCCAGTATCCCGCCCTGGGAGGGCAGCCGTGCACGAGCGCCGCCACGGGGCGGTGTGGGCTCTACGGTCGGGCCATGGCCGAAAACGCAAGCCCCTCCCCGACCCCTGTGGCGCGTGCCGAGCGCTTCGTCTGGCTGACCGCGCGGGTGCTCGAACAGCGGCTCTTCGAGTACCACTTCCTCGGCGGCGGTGCGGACGCGGTGGAGACCGCGCTCGCCGCGTACCGCAATGACGACGACGGTTACGGCCACGCCCTGGAGCCGGATCTGCGCGGCCCGGTCAGCCAGCCGCTGCACACCGCGCACGCCCTCGCGGTGCTGGACGGCATCGGGCGCTGCGAAGGCCGCCGGGTGGAGCACATCTGCCGCTATCTGACGCGGATCTCGACCCCGGAGGGCGCGCTGCCGGCGCTGCACCCGTCGATCGGTGGGTATCCGTCCGCGCCGTGGATCCCGGTGGTCGACGATCCGCCGAGCGCACTCCTGGCGACGGGGCCCGTGGTGGGTGTGCTGCACCGCAACGAGGTGTGGCACGCCTGGCTGTTCCGGGCGACGGACTACTGCTGGGTCGCCGTGGAGTCGCTGGAGAAGACCCACCCGTACGAGCTGGAGGCCGCGGTGGCCTTCCTGGACGGCGCACCGGACCGCGCGCGGGCGGCGGCCGCGGCGAAGCGCCTCGGCAAGCTGGCGCGGGAGCAGGGGCTGGTCCTGCTGGACCCCGACCGTGCGGCGGACGTCCCCGTGGCGGAGGGGTACGGCCCGGAGGAGCACCACTTGGCGTACGACTTCGCCCCCAGGCCGGATTCGCTCGCGCGCCGGTGGTTCAGCGACGCTGAGCTGGACCGGGCTCTGGACCATCTGGCGTCGCTCCAGGAGGAGGACGGCGGCTGGCCGCTGAACTGGCGGACCTGGGCCCCGGGCACGGCCCTGGAGTGCCGCCCGATGGTGACCCTCAAGGCGCTGCTCACACTGCGGGCCTACGGCCGACCGCTGGGCTGAGGCGGGAACGCCCGGCCGCTCCCGCCTCGGCCGGCGATCACCCTCCCAAGGCGCGCACCCCGGCGGTGACGACCACCGCGACGCCGATGACCAGGAGGAACGGCGCCCGCAGGGCGAGGGCGAGGGCCGCGGCGGCGACGCCTGCCACCTTGGCGTCGAGCAGCAGGTGCTGCCCGTCGCTGAAGGTCTGCTGTGCGGTGAGCGCGGCCAGCAGGGCAACCGGCAGGAGGGCGGCGAGCCGCTTGACGAGCGGGCGCTCCAGGAGACCGGCGGGCGCCGCGAGACCGAGGAACTTGACCAGGTAGCAGCCGACGGCGGTGGCACCGATGGCGATCCAGACGCTCATGTCGGATCCTCCTGCGTGTCGGTACGGCTGTCGCTGTCCTGCCCGTGAGGGGCGTGCGGCGCGCCGGGGGTGTCGGTGGTCGTCTTCGTTCGCGCCCGGCGCCCCTCCAGGAAGAGGACGACGGGTGCGGCGAGCGCCGCGAGGAGGACCGGGACGCCCGTGGGCATCACGGGCGTGGTCACCATGACCAGGACCACGGCGAGGCCTGCGGACGCCCGCTCGACGGTGGTCCTGAGCATCGGTGCGAGCAGCGCCAGGAAGACCGCGGGACCTGCCGCGTCCAGGCCCCAGGCGGCGGTGTCACCGAGCGCCTCGGCGCCGAGGGCGCCGCCCAGGGTGGTGAGGTTCCACAGGATGTACAGGGTCAGCCCGGTGACGGTGAAGCCGAGGCGGGCGCTGTGCCGATCGGGCTGCGCCAGGGCGACGGCGGACGTCTCGTCGATGACCCAGTGGGCGGCGAGGGGCCGGATGGACGCCCGGTAGCCGAGAAGCGCGGACAACCGCAGCCCGTAGAAGGCGTTGCGGGCCCCCAGGAAGAACGCGCCGGCGGCGGCGGTGAGCGGGTTGCCGCCCGCGGCAAGCGCGCCGACGAGGGCGAACTGCGAGGCTCCGGTGAAGACCAGCAGGCTGAGCGCGCAGGTCTGGAGGATGCTGAGGTGGGCCCCGGCAGCGGTCACGCCGAAGGCGAAGCCGGAAAGGCCCACCGCGACGCCGACGCCCAGGGCGTCCCTGATGACGGCGGAGTCCGGTGTGACGGGCCGCGGCGGCGCGGCCCGCTCCGGGGTGCTTGTGTCTGTCTGTTCTGGCACACCCGCGACGTTAGGCGGGAGCGCGGCCCGGGGTCTTGTACGTTCTTGCGCCGACGCGGCTGCCGGTGCGTTCCCTGCGGTACGCGCCGGGCGGCACTCCGACGATCCGGGTGAAGTGGCGGTTGAGGTGCGGCTGGTCGGTGAAGCCGACGGCCAGGGCTGCCTCGGCGGGCGCGCTGCCCGCCTCCAGGAGGCGGCGGGCCCGGCGCACCCGGGCATCGGTGAGCCAGGTGTGTGGCGGCATGCCGTAGACGTGCTTGAAGGCCCGCAGCAGCGCGAACGGGCTGGTCCCCAGCTCCGCCGCCAGCTTCTCCAGGGAGGGCGGGTCGGCCATCCGTTCCTCCAGGACGGCTTTGGCGCCGGCGGCGGCATCGGCGCCCGCCGACCGGGGCGTGCGGGCCGGGAGGGGGCCGCCGTAGCTGCGCAGCAGGCGGGCGACGGCGATCCGCAGCAGGCTGTCGGCGGCGAGGGCGTTGCCGTCCTCCGCGGCCCGGTGGATCCCGGTGATCATGCCGCCCAGGTGCGGGTCCACGGCGACGGTCTCGGTGAACCCAGCGGTCCCGCGCAGCGCGGTCGTCTCCTCGGCGATCTCGGAGACGAGCCCGGCCGAGGGGTAGAGCGTGGAGTAGGCCCAGCCTTCGGGGACGCCGGCGCGTGCGGTGTGCGCGACCTCCGGATTGATCATGATCACGCCGCCGTGGCCGGCGCGGATCACGCCGGACCGCAGGCCGACCTCCTCGACCCCGTCGGTGACCGCGCACACGACGTAGCCGTCGTGGGCGTGCCGGGGGAAGGAGTGCCGGACGTATCGGGCGCGCAGCAGTTCCAGACCGGGCAGCTCGGCAAGCGCCCAGTGGCGTGCCCATTCGCCTGGCGACCGGGGCGTGACCGCTGCACCGGGCCCGCCGCCCTCCGTGGCGGAGCCGTCTTCGCTGCCCGTGACCATGGCTCCATTCTGCGCCTGCGCGGCCGCCTCCGACCTGTGCGTCCGCTGCGTGGACGGTCCCGCACGGTCTCGTCGGGGAGGGGCGGACCGCGGATGGCCGGCCCCCGTCCGGCACCGGCACGCGCCGTCCGCCCGTCGCGTACGGCCGCATTGTCAGTGGTGCGGTGCACGATGGGGAACATGGCCAAGGCAGCGCTCGAATCCTTCTCTCCCGCGACCCGCGGCTGGTTCGCCGGGGCGTTCAGCGCGCCCACCGCGGCGCAGGAGGGCGCCTGGCAGGCCATCGGGGAGGGCTCCGACGTCCTCGTGGTGGCGCCGACGGGCTCCGGCAAGACCCTCGCCGCCTTCCTGGCCTCGCTGGACTCCCTGGCCAGCACGCCCCCGCCGGCCGAGCCGAAGAAGCGCTGCCGGGTGCTGTACGTGTCACCGCTGAAGGCGCTCGCCGTCGATGTCGAGCGCAATCTGCGCAGTCCGCTGACGGGCATCCGCCAGGAGTCGGTGCGGCTGGGGCTGCCGGAACCGGACGTCACGGTGGGCATCCGCTCGGGGGACACCCCGCCGGCCGAGCGCCGCTCGATCGCCAACCGCCCGCCGGACATCCTCATCACGACCCCCGAATCCCTGTTCCTGATGCTGACGTCCTCGGCCCGGGAGGCGCTCGCGGGCGTCGAGACGGTGATCCTCGACGAGGTGCACGCCGTCGCCGGGACCAAGCGGGGCGCGCATCTGGCGCTCTCCCTGGAGCGGCTGGACGAGCTGCTGGACCGCCCCGCCCGCCGGATCGGCCTGTCGGCGACGGTCCGGCCGGTGGAGGAGGTCGCCCGCTATCTGTCGCCGCAGCGGCGGGTGGAGATCGTCCAGCCGCCCTCCGGCAAGCGGTTCGACCTCTCCGTCGTCGTCCCCGTGGAGGACATGGGTGAGCTGGGCGGCTCCCCGGTCCAGGAGGGCGAGACCGGGGAGAAGCCGTCCATCTGGCCACAGGTCGAGGAGAAGATCGCCGACCTCGTCCAGGCCCACCGCTCCACGATCGTCTTCGCCAACTCCCGCCGGCTGGCGGAGCGGCTGTGCAACCGCCTCAACGAGATCGCCTACGAGCGGGCCACCGGCGAGGCCATGCCCGAGGCGCACTCCCCCGCGGAGATCATGGCCGAGGCCGGTGCCGCCAAGGGCGCGCCCCCGGTGCTCGCCCGCGCCCACCACGGCTCGGTCTCCAAGGAACAGCGCGCCCAGGTGGAGGAGGACCTGAAGGCCGGCCGGCTTCCGGCCGTGGTCGCGACCTCCAGCCTGGAGCTGGGCATCGACATGGGCGCGGTGGATCTGGTGGTCCAGGTCGAGTCACCGCCGTCCGTCGCCTCCGGACTGCAGCGGGTGGGCCGCGCCGGCCACCAGGTCGGCGCGGTGTCGACGGGCATCGTCTTCCCCAAGTACCGCGGCGACCTGGTGCAGGCCGCCGTGGTCACCGAGCGGATGCGTTCGGGCGCCATCGAGGCCCTGCGGGTGCCCGCCAATCCGCTGGACGTCCTCGCCCAGCAGATCGTGGCGATGACCGCGATGGACACCTGGGACGTGGAGGAGCTGTTGGCCGTCGTCCGCCGGGCGGCGCCGTTCGCCGCGCTCCCCGAGTCGGCGTTCACCGCGGTGCTGGACATGCTCGCCGGTCGCTATCCCTCCGACGCCTTCGCCGAGCTGCGCCCGCGCCTGGTGTGGGACCGCGTCGCCCGGACGGTGACCGGCCGCCCCGGGGCGCAGCGGCTGGCCGTCACCTCCGGTGGCACGATCCCCGACCGCGGTCTGTTCGGCGTCTTCCTGGCGGGCGGCGACTCCGGCAAGGGCGGTGGCGGGCGCCGGGTCGGTGAGCTGGACGAGGAGATGGTCTACGAATCCCGCGTCGGCGACGTCTTCACCCTCGGCACGACGTCGTGGCGCATCGAGGACATCACCCGCGACCGCGTCCTCGTCACACCCGCACCGGGCGTACCGGGCCGGCTGCCCTTCTGGAAGGGCGACCAGCTCGGCCGCCCCCTGGAGCTGGGCCGCGCGCTCGGCGCGTTCCTGCGCGAGGTCGGCTCGCTCGGCCCGGAGGACGCCCGCAGCCGCCTCGCGGCAGCCGGGCTCGACGACTGGGCGACCGACAACGTGCTGAGCTATCTCGCCGAGCAGAAGCAGGCCTGCGGTCATGTCCCGGACGATCGCACCATCGTCGTCGAGCGGTTCCGCGACGAGTTGGGCGACTGGCGGGTCGTCATCCACTCCCCCTTCGGCGCGCAGGTGCACGCTCCTTGGGCGCTTGCGCTCGGCGCCCGTCTCTCCGAGCGCTACGGCATGGACGCACAGGTGATGCATGCCGACGACGGCATCGTGCTGCGGCTGCCGGACGCCGACCTGATGGGCCTGGATCTTCTCGACGACGGCTTCGAACCGGGGGGCGACCCCGGCCTCGCCGCCCGGGGCACGGAATTCGACCCGGAGCAGTCGCCCGTGGGCGCCTCGGATGTGGTCTTCGACCACGGCGAGGTCGATCAGCTCGTCACCGACCAGGTCGGTGGCTCCGCGCTGTTCGCCTCCCGGTTCCGCGAATGCGCCGCCCGCGCCCTGCTGCTGCCGCGCCGCAGCCCCGGCAAGCGCACCCCGCTGTGGCAGCAGCGCCAGCGGGCAGCCCAACTCCTCCAGGTGGCGAGCGAGTTCGGCTCCTTCCCGATCGTGCTGGAAGCCGTCCGCGAATGCCTGCAGGACGTCTTCGACGTACCGGGTCTGACGGAGCTCATGGGCGATGTCGAGGCGCGCCGGGTGCGCCTGGTGGAGGTCACCACCCCCGAGCCGTCGCCGTTCGCCCGCTCGCTGCTCTTCGGCTACGTCGCCCAGTTCCTCTACGAGGGCGACTCCCCGCTGGCCGAGCGGCGCGCCGCCGCGCTGTCCCTGGACTCCCGCCTGCTGGCCGAGCTGCTGGGCCAGGCCGAGCTGCGCGAGCTGCTGGACGCCGAGGTGCTGGCCGAGCTGGAGCGCGAGCTGCAGTGGCTCACGGAGGACCGTCGCGTCAAGGACCCCGAGGGCGTCGCCGACCTGCTGCGGCTGCTCGGGCCGCTGACCGACGCCGAGCTGGTCGAGCGCGGCGCGGATCCGGCCTGGCCCCGGGAGCTGGCCTCGGCCCGCCGGGCCATCACGGTGCGGATCGCCGGCGCCGGCCACTGGGCCGCGGTGGAGGACGCCGGACGCCTGCGCGACGCCCTGGGGACGGCCCTTCCGGTCGGTGTGCCGGAGTCGTTCACCGAGCCGGTCAAGGACCCGCTGGGCGACCTCCTCTCCCGCTACGCCCGCACCCACGGCCCCTTCACCTCGGAGCAGGCCGCCGCCCGCTTCGGCCTGGGCACGGCCGTGACCGATGGCGCGCTGCAGCGTCTGGCCGCCGCGGGCCGTGTCGTCCAGGGCGAATTCCACCCGGCCGGCATCGGTCAGGAATGGTGCGACGCACAGGTGCTGCGCAGGTTGCGCCGCCGCTCGCTGGCCGCGCTGCGCGAGGAACTGGAGCCGGTGCCGCCGGCCGCGCTCGCCGCCTTCCTCCCCCAGTGGCAGCACGTCACCGCGCCGGGCGGCCCGGGGCGGAGTTCCGGCGGCTCGCACGGCCTGCGTGGCATCGACGGCCTGGTCCGCGCCATCGAGCAGCTCCAGGGCGCCCCGGTCCCGGCGTCCGCCCTGGAGAAACTGGTGCTGCCGTCCCGCGTCGGCGACTACACCCCCGCGATGCTGGACGAACTCACCGCCACCGGCGAGGTGGTGTGGTCGGGTGCCGGCGCGCTGCCGGGCAAGGACGGCTGGCTCTCCCTGCATCTCACGGACTCCGCGCCGCTGCTGCTCCCTCCCCCACTCCCCCTCGAACTCACGGCGCTGCACGAATCGGTGCTGACCACCCTCGCCCCCGGGTACGGCCTGTTCTTCCGGCAGATCGCCGACCAGGTCAGGGCGACCACCCATCCCGAGGCCACCGACCCGCAACTCGCCGATGCGCTCTGGGATCTGGCCTGGTCCGGGCGGCTGAGCAACGACACCCTCGCCCCGCTGCGCGCCCTCCTCGGCTCGGGCCGCACGGCCGGCTCGACCGCCCACCGCGCCCGGCGCGCGGTCCCCCGCGGCCGGTACGGCTCCCTGACCGCCGCGACGGGCCGTACGGGCCGACCCACCGCCTCGCGCTCCGGGCCGCCCACGGTCGGCGGCCGCTGGTCCGTGCTCCCCGCCCTCGAACCGGACGCCACCCACCGCGCCCATGCGCTGGCACGTACGCTCCTGGACCGGCACGGCATCGTCACCCGCGGCGCCGTCGCCGCGGAGGGTGTCGAGGGCGGCTTCTCCGCCGCCTATCGGGTACTTGCGGTGTTCGAGGAGTCCGGGCAGGCGCGCCGCGGATATGTCGTGGAGGGGCTGGGCGCCGCGCAGTTCGCGATGGACGGCGCGGTGGACCGCTTGCGCGCGGTCAACACCCAGCGGGAGCGCACGGCGGACGAGGCTCTTCCGGACGGAAGTGCGGGCCGGTATCGCCACGGTGGACCGCAGCGCGCCGTCGTCCTGGCGGCCGCCGACCCGGCCAACGCCTATGGCGCCGCCCTTCCGTGGCCCGACCCACCCGAAGGATCGACCCACAAGCCCGGCCGCAAGGCGGGCTCCCTCGTCGTCCTCGTCGACGGCGAGCTGACGCTCTACATGGAGCGCGGCGGCAAGACGCTGTTGATCTGGCCCCTGGGCGACGATCCGGCCGACGCCGGCAGCGATGCCCGGGTCCAGCCCGCCGTCGCGGCGCTCACCGAAGCCGCCCGCGCGGGCGCTCTCGGCACCATCACCACCGAACGCATCAACGGCACCGCGGCCCTCACCTCCCCCTTCGCCCCCGCCCTGGAGGTCGCCGGCTTCCACCCCACCCCTCGGGGAATGCGGCTGCGCGGCTGACGACCAGCGCCCCGAGCCCGCCGACCGCGGCCCCATGGTGCTGCGGCACGCGCCCGGCCGGTCGGCGCCATCGGAAGCAGGAGGCCAACAGCCGGATCCGCCCTCACGGCGCCACTCCCCGGCATGATGGATCCATGCCCGAAGGCGACACCGTCTGGCGTCTGGCCCAGCGCTTGCACGACGCGCTGGCCGATCATCCGCTGACCCGTTCCGACCTCCGTGTCCCGCAACTCGCGACGGTGGACCTGACCGGGCGCACGGTCCTCGGCGTAGTCCCGCGCGGCAAGCACCTCCTCACCCGCATCGAGGGCGGCCTCACCCTGCACTCCCATCTCCGCATGGACGGCGCCTGGAAGATCTACCGCCCGGACGAACACTGGCGGGGCGGCCCCGCCCACCAGATCAGGGCGATCCTCGGCACCGAGCGGCACACGGTCGTCGGCTACCGCCTCCCCGTCCTGGAGCTGCTGCGCACCAGCGACGAGTCCCGGGTCGTCGGCCACCTCGGGCCCGATCTCCTCGGCCCCGACTGGGACCCGGCCGAAGCCCTGCGCAGGCTGCTCTCCGTCCCCGCGCGTCCGCTGGGCGAAGCCCTGCTCGACCAGCGAAATCTCGCCGGTATCGGCAACGTCTACAAGTGCGAGCTCTGCTTCCTCCTGCGCGCCTCGCCGTGGCTCCCCGCCGGCGCCCTCCCCGACCCCGAGCGCGCCATCACGCTCGCCAAGAAGCTCCTCGAAGCCAACAAGCACCGCCCGGCACGCGTCACCACCCCCAGCGCCCGCACCGACCGCCGACTGTGGGTCTACGGCAGAGCAGGGCAACCCTGCCGGCGTTGTGGCACCCGGATCCTCTCCGCCGACCAGGGCCCCGCCCCCGAGGAACGCGTCACGTACTGGTGTCCGGCCTGCCAACCGGAGCCTCCCGAGCCACACCCCGGATCCGCCGCCCCCTGACGCCCACGGCCTGGTGGCGCGGAATCCGCCCGGCACACCAATTGACGCACCGTCAGCAATCTCTCTACCCTCACGCCATGCCTGTCACGGCGTACGACCTCATGGGCCGCACCGCGATCGTCACCGGCGCTGCGAGCGGTATCGGGCGCGCCACCGCCGTCCTGCTCGCGGAGGCCGGCGCAACGGTGCACTGCGCGGACCTCGACGGCAGCGGGGCCGAAGCGACCGCCTCGACCATCAACCGGTCAGGAGGTTCCGCCCGCCCCCACGCCCTGGATGTCGCCCGGCGCGATCAGGTCGCCGGCGTCGTCGAGGAGGCCCGCCGGGCCACCGGCCACCTCGACGTGATGGCCAATATCGCCGGGATCATGCACACCTCGACGGTTCTGGAGACCGAGGACGCGGATCTCGACCGGGTCTGGAACACCAATTTCAAGGGCGTGCTGCACGGCTGCCAGGAGGCCGCTCGTGCGATGCTCGCCGCCGACACCCGGGGCAGCATCGTGACCATGGCGTCCGGGGCCATCGACACCGGCGCTCCCGGGCTGCTCTGTTACGGCGTGGCCAAGGCGGCGGTGGTCCAGCTCACCAAGACCCTGGCCTCCGAGGTCGGCCGACACGGCATCCGCGTCAACGCCATCGCCCCGGGCTGGGTGCGGACCGCCATGACCGACCGCCACACGACCGAGGCCCGCCGGCAGGCCGAAGGACCCATGATCCGGATGTCTCCCCTGGGCCGGGTGGGTGAGCCCGAGGACATCGCGCACGCCGTGCTCCACCTGGCGTCCGATGCCTCGTCCTTCACGACCGGCCAGATTCTCCGCCCCAACGGCGGCGTCGCCATGCCGTGGTGAGCGCCCTCCAGACCTCCTCCCCCGGCCTGGCGCGCTCGCGCCCACGGTCCCTGCGGCCCGCCCAGGGGACGCAGTGCACCGGAAGCAGGCTGAGCCCCCACCCGCCTGCCGCCACCGCCCCCTCGACCATGCCCGCCACGTGGGGCCACAGCGTGAGCCGGAGTACGGCCCACCACCACAGCCCGCCGATGACGGTCACGGCTATCCAGCGCCCCGGTATCGCCCGGGAAGGCCGGTCATCCGGCCCGCGGGCCGGAAGTGTCCCGGTCACGCCGCGGGCCACGAAATCGTGCCACGCCATGGCTGCCTCCTCCGACCGACGCTAAGCGGACCCGCCACCCGGCGCGAGGGCGCACCGGGGCAGTCCCGGCGCGCACCGGGTGGCGGTACGCCCATCCGTGGACGACGCGTCCTGCGACGGGTCGGATGACCGGCCACCGGACACCGCGACCCTCGACGTGGCGGCCATCAGCCGGTCAGGAGGACTCGGCCTGGAACATCCAGTGGTGCTTCTCCAGCTCCGCCGTCAGACCGATGAGGATGTCCTGAGTGACCGGGTCCGGGTCACCGGTGGCGGTGATGCGCTCCCGCATCCGCTCGATGACCGCGGCAAGCCCCGTCACCAGGGTCTGCACCGCGTCACCGTCCTTGATCCAGCCGTCCGATACCTCGCCGATGCCACTCGTCTTGGCGATCGTCACGGCCCGGCCGTCCGGCGCCACACCGATCGCGGAAGCCCGCTCGGCAACGGTGTCGGCGTGCTGCCGTGCGGTGTCCACGACCTCGTCGAGTTGCAGGTGGACGGAACGGAAGCGCGGACCCACGACATTCCAGTGCACCTGCTTGGCGACAAGGGAGAGGTCCACCAGATCGACGAGCGCGCCCTGCAGGGCGTTGCCGACGACGTTGAGGTCGTCATCGGACAGTGTGCTCTTGACCACAGGCATCCAAATACTCCTTTTCAGATGATTGTTCCGATTTACTCAGCGTACAAACGATTGTTGCGTTCTGAGTAGATCGGGCGGTCCGACCGAGCGGGTACCCGCGCCCACCAGGCCCACACACGCCACAGAGCCCCGACCGGCGACAACCGGTCGGGGCTCTGCAGGGGATGAACGGGGGCGTCAGGCGGCGACGACATCCACGACGTCCGCCGGGGACTTGATGGTGACGCGGTCCTCCGGCACACCGGCCAGGGAGGTGACGGACACCGAGTTGAGCTTCGGCCGCACCGGTGCCGGCACCGGGTCACTCGCGGCCGCGGACTGTGCCAGCTCGGCGAGCGCCAGCTCATCGCTGACCTCTCGCATGAGCTCTGACATGCGCACATCCAACGCGTCACAGATCGACGAGAGCAGCTCGGAGGACGCCTCCTTCTGCCCCCTTTCGACCTCGGACAAATAGCCGAGTGATACCCGAGCGGAGGAAGAGACCTCGCGCAGGGTTCGGCCCTGGCGCTGACGCTGTCGGCGCAGCACGTCACCCAGCAGGCGACGAAGCAGAATCATCGCTGGCTCCCTCCTCGGACCTCGGATCCGGATCCTTCTCGCCCCACCGTACCGCCTCGGGCCGCAGCCGTGCCGGGCGCAAGTTCGTGTTCTCTCAGGGCTGCAAACATCAATTCCCCCTGTGTTGTTCCGTATCCTGTGCCCGCGCATTTTCTGTCAGTTCGCTCAACAACAGGATGATCACGGCTTCCACGGTGTCCAGGCGGATTCGGTCACGATCCCCCTCCAGTGCCAGCCGGCGCACCCCGCCCGCGCCATCGGGGCCTTGGACCGCCACGAACACGGTCCCCACGGGCTGCCCGTCCTGGGGGTCGGGGCCCGCGACCCCGGTCGTGGCGATGCCCCAGTCGGCGCCCAGAGCCCGCCGCACACCGCTCGCCATCTGGCGCGCGACCTCGCCGTCCACGGCTCCGCGCTCGGCCAGCAGCGCGCCGTCCACGCCCAGCACGGCACGCTTGAGGTCGGTGGCGTAGGCGGTCACCGAACCCCGTACGACGCGCGAGGCCCCGGGTACGGCGGTCAGCGCGCCCGCGACCAACCCCCCGGTCAGCGATTCGGCCACCGCCAGGCTCTGCCCGCGCCCCGCGAGCTGCTCCAACGCCCCGGCCGCCGCAGAACCCGGCCCGGTCACCGTACGGCTTCCCGATCGGTCCGCTCGGCCCGCTCCTTGGCCAGCCCGGCCCGGCGCATGGACACGGCCTGGCGCACGTAGTCCAGCCCGGTGGCGACGGTCAGCACCACGGCTACCGCCATCACCCACCAGCGCAGTGTCGCCAGCGGCCCGGTGAGCACCAGGACGTACATCCCCACCGCGGTGCCCTGCGCCAATGTCTTGATCTTGCCGCCACGACTGGCCGGAATCACACCGTGCTTGATCACCCAGAAGCGCATCAGCGTGATGCCGAGCTCGCGGAAGAGGATCACACCGGTCACCCACCACGGCAGATCACCCAGCACCGACAGGCACACCAGCGCCGCGCCCATGATCGCCTTGTCCGCTATCGGGTCGGCGATCTTCCCGAAGTCCGTGACCAGGTTGTACGCGCGCGCCAGGTGTCCGTCGAAGATGTCGGTGATCATGGCGACGGCGAAGGCCGCCCAGGCGAAGGCGCGCCAGGCCGGATCCGATCCGTCCTCGTGCATGAGCAGCATCACGAAGGCCGGGACGAGCACCAGCCGCAGCATGGTGAGGACGTTGGCGATGTTCCACAGCCCGGCCTGCCGGACGACCGGCGCCGTGCGCGGGCCACCCGCTGCGGAAGCCGGGACTCCGGTCATCTGCCCGCCTCCTCGGTACATGCCGCGCCGTCCACCGACAGCACCTCGGCCACGAGGTCCACGCCCTCGCTCGCCACCACCTTTGCTTCGACCATACGACCGGGAGCGAGCTCCAGGTCGGACGAGAGCAGCGTGACCCCGTCGGTTTCCGGTGCCTGGTGCGCGGCCCGCCCGACGATGCCGTCCTCCTCGTCGATCCGGTCGACCAGCACCCGGACGTGCTCACCGACCCGCTCCTCGGCGCGCTGTGCGGTCAGCTCCTCGGCCAGCCGCGAGACCCGCGCCAGCCGCTCGGCGACCACGTCCGGATCGACCTTCTCCTCGTAGGAGGCGGCTTCCGTACCGTCCTCGTCGGAGTAGCCGAAGACGCCGATGGCGTCCAGGCGGGCCTCGGTGATGAAGCGCTCGAGTTCCGCGAGGTCGCTCTCGCTCTCGCCCGGGAAGCCGACGATGAAGTTGGAGCGGGCGCCGGCCTGCGGCGCCTTCGCCCGGATCTGCTCCAGCAGACCCAGGAAGCGCTCGGTGTCCCCGAAGCGGCGCATCGCGCGCAGCACCCCGGGCGCCGAATGCTGGAAGGACAGATCGAAGTAGGGCGCCACCTTGTCGGTGCCGGTCAGCACGTCGATGAGCCCGGGCCGCATCTCCGCGGGCTGCAGATAGCTGACGCGGATCCGCTCGATGCCGTCCACCGCGGCCAGCTCCGGCAGCAGCGTCTCCAGCAGCCGGATGTCGCCGAGGTCCTTGCCGTATGAGGTGTTGTTCTCGGAGACCAGCATGACCTCCTTGACGCCCTGCTCGGCCAGCCAGCGCGTCTCGCCCAGCACGTCGGAGGGCCGGCGCGAGATGAAGGAGCCGCGGAAGGACGGGATCGCGCAGAACGAGCAGCGCCGGTCGCAGCCGGAGGCGAGCTTGACCGAGGCCACCGGGTTGCTGCCGAGCCTGCGGCGCAGCGGCGCGCGTGGCCCTGAGGCCGGTGCGACGCCCTCCGGGAGGTCCTCCGGGGGTGTGTCCTGGGCGTGGCCCGGCAGAGCGACCTCGGCCGCGCCCTGCCGCTCGGCAGGGCTGATCGGCAGCAGCTTGCGGCGGTCGCGCGGGGTGTGCGAGGCGTGGATGCCGCCGTTAAGAATGGTCTGCAGGCGGTCGGAGATGTCGGTGTAGTCGTCGAAGCCGAGCACACCGTCGGCCTCGGGCAGCGCCTGGGCGAGCTCGCTGCCGTAGCGCTCGGCCATGCAGCCGACGGCCACCACGGCCTGGGTCTTGCCGTGATCCTTCAGATCGTTGGCTTCGAGCAGGGCGTCGACGGAGTCCTTCTTGGCGGCTTCGACGAAGCCGCAGGTGTTGACGACGGCGACATCGGCTTCGGCGGCTTCCTCGACGAGCTCCCAGCCGTCCGCTGCCAAGCGGCCTGCGAGCTCCTCCGAGTCCACCTCGTTACGGGCGCAGCCAAGGGTGACGAGGGCGACGGTACGGCGTTCGGGCATGAGGCTCAGCCTACTTCGTCCCGGCCGTACCCATTGCGCCCAGGTCTCCGCCGCCGGTCCCGGGCATCCGGGGCCTGGCGGCGGAGGGGGTCGTGCCGGGTATCAGCCCGCCTGCGGGTCTCCGGGGGTGTAGCTGAGCCGCTCCACGGATCCCTCGTCGCCGACCTGCTTGACCTCCTTGCCGTTGACGTACAGCTGTACGGCTCCGGCGTTACCGAGGACCAGGTCGATCCGCTTCTTGTCGGTGAAGGTCTTGGACTCGCCCTGCTTGAGCAGGCCGTCCTGGAGGAGCTTGCCGTTGGCGTCCTTGGCGGACACCCAGCTCTGGCCGTCCCGGGCGGTCACCTTGATCGTGACCTTGTCCTTGGGCAGCCCGGCGATGGCGCTGTCGGAGGGCTGGGGGGTGTCGGGTTTGACGGTGGGCCTGGTGGTGCGCGGGGCGGGCGCCGGCTTGCGGGCACCCGTGGTGTCGTCGGCGGCGATCGGACCGCCGGTGTTCTTTTCCCCGCCGTTGAACATCGTGAAGCCGACGAAGCCGACGACGGCGACGATCGCCGCGACCATGGCGGCGGTCCAATTGGGCCGTCGAGGCTCCGCGCGGATGCGCTCGGCTTCGAAGAGGGGCGCGGCGGGGGTCGGTGCGGGCCGTCCGCCGTGCTCGGCATCGAACTGGTGGACGAGAGGTTCGGGATCGAGGGAAACGGCGCGGGCGAGCGTACGGATGTGTCCCCGGGCGTAGACGTCGCCGCCACAGCGCGAGAAATCGTCCTGCTCGATCGCGTGCACGATGGGGATGCGCACCCGTGTCGTCGTACTGACCTCTTCGACGGTCAGCCGTGCGTCGATACGGGCCTGCTGGAGGGCGCGACCGACGGAAGGCCGGTCGTCTTCGGGGGAGTTGCCGATGGACACGGGGGCGCCTTTCGAGCGTGTAGCCACCTGCTGGAGGTTCAGTCTAGGGGTGGAGCGAAAGGGTCGGGCAAGCGGGAGAGCAGAGTTTGTACGCCATCAGAACGCCCGCGGTCGGAGCCGGCGGGCCTGATGTTGCAGCATCGTTCCCTCACCTCCCTCAACTTGACGTATCGGCAGGAGAAACGGTTGCGTCCCCGTCTCGTACGGGTGAGCCGGACGTCTGTGCTACTCGGTAGCCTCCCCCCGGATCACCGCGAGCACTCCGTCCAATTCATCCGGCTTCACCATGACATCGCGTGCCTTGGAACCCTCGCTCGGCCCGACGATGTTGCGCGATTCCATGAGGTCCATCAGCCGTCCGGCCTTGGCGAAGCCCACCCGCAGCTTGCGCTGCAGCATGGACGTCGACCCGAACTGGGTGGAAACGACCAGTTCAGCGGCCTGACACAGCAGATCGAGGTCATCGCCGATGTCCTCGTCGATCTCCTTCTTCTTCGCTGTGCCCACGGTGACGTCGTCGCGGAAGACCGGCGCCATCTGATCCTTGCAGTGCTGGACGACCGCCGCGACTTCGGACTCGGTCACGAAGGCGCCCTGCATGCGGACCGGCTTGTTGGCGCCCATCGGCAGGAAGAGCCCGTCGCCCTTGCCGATCAGCTTCTCGGCGCCCGGCTGGTCGAGGATGACGCGGCTGTCGGCGAGCGAGGAGGTGGCGAAGGCGAGGCGGGACGGCACATTGGCCTTGATCAGGCCGGTGACCACGTCGACGGAAGGGCGCTGGGTGGCGAGCACCAGGTGGATGCCGGCCGCGCGGGCGAGCTGCGTGATGCGGACGATCGAGTCCTCCACGTCCCGCGGCGCCACCATCATCAAGTCCGCCAGCTCATCCACGATGACCAGCAGATACGGGTAGGGCGACAGCTCGCGCTCACTGCCCTCGGGTGAGCTGACCTTGCCGCTGCGGACCGCTTCGTTGAAGTCGTCGATGTGCCGGAAGCCGTACGCCGCGAGATCGTCGTAGCGCAGGTCCATCTCGCGGACCACCCACTGCAGCGCCTCTGCGGCGCGCTTGGGGTTGGTGATGATGGGCGTGATGAGGTGCGGGATGCCTTCGTAGGCGGTCAGCTCGACCCGCTTGGGGTCGACCAGCACCATCCGCACGTCCTCCGGGGTGGCCCGCAGCATGACGGAGGTGATCAGGCAGTTGATGCAGGAGGACTTGCCGGACCCGGTGGCACCGGCCACGAGGACGTGCGGCATCTTCGTCATGTTCGCCATGACGTAGCCGCCCTCGACGTCCTTGCCGAGCGCCACCAGCATCGGATGCTCGTCGCCCGCTGCGTCGGCCAGCCGCAGAACATCGCCGAGGTTGACCATCTCGCGGTCGGTGTTGGGGATCTCGATGCCCACCGCGGACTTGCCCGGGATCGGGCTGATGATCCGGACGTCCGGGCTGGCGACGGCGTACGCGATGTTCTTGGCCAGCGCGGTGATCTTCTCGACCTTCACCGCCGGGCCCAGTTCGACCTCGTAGCGGGTGACCGTCGGCCCCCGGGTGAATCCGGTGACCGCGGCGTCGACCTTGAACTCCTGGAAGACCGTGGTCAGTGACGCCACTATGGCGTCGTTGGCGGCGCTGCGGGTCTTGCCGGGACCGCCCCGGGCGAGCAGGTCGAGCGAGGGCAGCGAGTAGGTGATGTCGCCGGACAGCTGGAGCTGCTCGGCGCGCGCCGGCAGCTCTCCGGACGGCTCCGGCGCGGCCTTGGTGTAGTCCGGCACCGCGGAGGACTTCTCGACGGCGGCCGACGGCTCCGGGCCCCGGGCCGGCGGCACCGAACCGCTCTCCCCCGCGCCGCTCTCGTCGCCGCGCTCCCGCCGCTCCCCGGAGATGCTGCTGCTCAGCCCCGCGACGAGCGGGGAGGGCTGGACGCCGTGCAGTACCGCGCCGTCCAGGGAGGCGGCGGCCGCGGCGGCCACATCCACCGCGTCCATCGTCCGGTCACCTGGCTGTACGGACGCCCGGCGCGGACGGCGGCGCTTGGCGAGCGCCTCTTCCTCCCGCGCGTCCGGATCGTTCGCATCCGCCGGGGCGCCGCGCCGCGGCCGGCGGGCGGGCTGCTCGCGCCAGTCGTCGTCGTACTCGTCCAGCTCGCCGACGAAGCCCTCGGGCTCCGCGGGCTCCAGCACGCCCAGCTTCACGCAGAGCGCGCGCAGCCGCTGCGGGATGGCGTTCACCGGTGTCGCGGTCACCACCAGCAGACCGAAGACGGTCAGCAGCACCAGCAGTGCCACCGCGAGGGTCTGCCCGACGGCGAAGATCAACGGCTTGGAGGCGACCCAGCCGACATAACCGCCGGCGTCCTGCATCGCCGCGACGCCCTCGTCCCGGCCCGGCGACCCGCAGGCCATCGCGACCTGCCCGAGGACCCCCACGACCAGCGCGGACAGCCCGATGATGATCCGGCCGTTGGCCTCGGGCTGCTCGGGGTGCCGGATGAGCCGTACGGCGATGCCGCCAAGCAGTATCGGTACGACCAGGTCGAGCCGCCCGAAGGCGCCCGTCACCAGCAGCGCGACGAGATCGCCCACCGGGCCGCTGAGGTTGGACCAGGTGCCGGCCGCTATCACCAGCGCCACGCCGAGCAGCAACAGCGCCAGCCCGTCCTTGCGGTGGGCCGGGTCGAGATTCCTCGCACCGCGGCCCACGCCGCGGAACAGCGCCCCGACGGCATGCGCCACGCCCAGCCAGCAGGCACGGACGAGGCGGTAGATGCCCCCGGTCGGCGACGGCGCCGGTTTGGGGGCGGCCTTCTTCGCGGGCGCCCTCTTGGCCGGCGCCCGCTTCGCGGCCACGGTCTTCTTCACCGGTGGCTTCCGGGCGGACGAAGCCTTTTTCGCTGCGGCCTTCTTGGCGGCGCCTCCGGCCTGTCCGGCGCGCTGCTTCGAGGGGCCCGCCGTGCTCTGGGTTCCCTTGCCGGACGTACGTGAGGCCATGGTGACGAGATTACAGCCGACGACGCGCGGGACACGAGCGCGCGGCGTTTCACCCATTCGTGTCGCGCCTGCGCCTCATGAGGGGGCGTCAGTTACCCGGCGCCGTTTCCCGACCCCGGCTCGAGTGCGTCCAGCGCTCTGCGCAGGCCCGTCAGCTTCCGCTCCAGATGCGCGGCGGTGGCCACCGCCGCGGCATCCGCGGACTCGTCCAACTGCTTGGACAGCGCCTCCGCCTGCTCCTCGACCGCGGCAAGTCGCGCCGACAGCTCGGCGAGCAGCCCGGCGGATTCCTTCGCCTCGTCGGGGCTCGGCCGCCCGCCCTCCAGCTGCAGCCTCAGCAAAGAGGCCTGCTCCCGCAGTTGGCAGTTCTTCATGTACAGCTCGACGAAGACCGAGACCTTCGCCCGCAGCACCCACGGGTCGAACGGCTTGGAGATGTAGTCGACCGCACCTGCCGCGTACCCGCGGAAGGTGTGGTGCGGCCCGTGGTTGATGGCCGTGAGGAAGATGATCGGGATGTCGCGGGTCCGCTCCCGCCGCTTGATGTGCGCGGCGGTCTCGAATCCGTCCATTCCCGGCATCTGTACATCGAGCAGAATCACCGCGAAGTCGTCCGTGAGCAGCGCTTTGAGCGCTTCCTCCCCGGACGATGCCCGCACCAGTGTCTGATCGAGCGCAGAGAGGATCGCCTCCAGCGCCAGCAGATTCTCCGGCCGGTCATCGACCAGGAGGATTTTGGCCTTCTGCACCATGGCCCGCCCTCCTCGCCCCGGCATGGAACCGGACGCCGCCCCAGGGGACGACTCCGTCACGCCGCCCGTCCTTGTGCCGGTCATGGTAGCTGCACCCCGCTTGTCGCCACACCCTGTCACCGCGATGTCACTGTGCACGTAGCAGAAACGCAGCGGGAGACCAGAAGGTTCCCCGAATCCCACGCTTCCACACGTCCACGGCGACCCTGAGTCAGCACGCGGTGATCCTCTTTCGGCTCCATAGTGGACGCCCCGTCACTCCGCGCGCATCCATTGCTCCATGACCGACAACAGATGATCGGTATCCACCGGCTTGGTCACATAGTCGGAGGCTCCGGAGTCGATGCTCTTCTCCCGGTCGCCCTTCATCGCCTTCGCGGTCAGCGCGATGATGGGCAGCCCGGCGAACTGCGGCATCCGACGGATCGCGGCCGTGGTCGCGTAACCGTCCATCTCCGGCATCATGATGTCCATCAGCACCAGGACCACATCGTCGTGCTGTTCGAGCACCTCGATGCCTTCCCGGCCGTTCTCCGCGTACAGCACCGAGAGCCCGTGCTGCTCCAGGACGCTGGTGAGCGCGAAGACGTTGCGGATGTCGTCGTCGACGATCAACACCTTCTCACCGTGGAACCCGCCCTCGGGCCCCGGGGCCACCAGATCCTGGCCGTTGCCGAGCCATTGCTCGTCCGCGGGCTGCTGGGTGGTCGGCTGCGTGGGCTGGGAAGGCTGCGAAGGCGCCTGCGCCGGATGCTTCGGCGGGAGGGACGACGGCGGCAGCGCGAACCGCCGGGCGCCACCCGAAACGCTGCGCCGGCGCCGCCGGTTGAGGGTACCGGGGTCGTTCGGCTCCTCGCCCTGCAGCTCCTCGGCCTCGGCCTGCCGCACGACCTCCGTCTCACGCGCCTCCGCGTCCATCGCAAGACCGCCGGCCACCAGCTGCGGGTAGCCCTGCGGAGGCAGCCCACCGGGGTTGTGCGGCAGGTACAGCGTGAAGGTGGAGCCGCGGCCGGGCTCACTGGCCGCATGGATCTCACCGCCGAGCAGCCGGGCGATCTCCCGGCTGATGGACAGGCCGAGACCCGTGCCGCCGTACTTGCGGCTGGTCGTTCCGTCCGCCTGCTTGAAGGCCTCGAAGATGACCCGCATCTTGCTCGACGCGATACCGATACCGGTGTCGGTCACCGAGAAGGCGATCATGTCGGCGTCCGGGTCGCGCAGCGAACCGTGCTCCAGCAGCTGCTCCCGGATCGCCACCGGCACGTCCGTGCGGGCCGGCCGGATGACCAGCTCCACGGCGCCGCTGTCGGTGAACTTCACCGCGTTGGACAGCAGGTTGCGCAGCACCTGGAGCAGCCGCTGCTCGTCGGTGTGCAGGGTGGCGGGCAGCTCCGGGGAGACCCGTACGGAGAAGTCGAGTCCCTTCTCCGCGGTCAGCGGCCGGAACGTCGCCTCGACGTAGTCGACGAGCTGGACCAGCGCGATCCGCGTCGGGCTGACGTCCATCTTGCCCGCCTCGACCTTCGACAGATCGAGGATGTCGTTGATCAGCTGGAGCAGGTCGCTGCCCGCCCCGTGGATCGTCTCGGCGAACTCCACCTGCTTCGGGGAGAGATTCCCCTCGGCGTTGTCGGCGAGCAGCTTGGCGAGGATCAGCAGGGAGTTCAGCGGCGTGCGCAGCTCGTGCGACATGTTCGCCAGGAACTCCGACTTGTAGCGCATGGAGACCGCGAGCTGCTCGGCGCGCTCCTCCAGGACCTGCCGCGCCTCCTCGATCTCGGTGTTCTTCACCTCGATGTCACGGTTCTGCGCACGCAGCTGCTCGGCCTTCTCCTCCAGCTCGGAGTTGGACAGCTCCAGCGCCTTCTGCCGGCTCTCCAGCTCACCGGAGCGCTCCTTGAGCTGCTCGGTCAGCTCCTGTGACTGCTTGAGCAGGACCTCGGTCTTGGTGTTGACCGAGATGGTGTTGACGCTGGTGGCGATCATCTCGGCGATCTGGCTGAGGAAGTCCTTCTGGATCTGGGTGAACGGCTGGAACGAGGCCAGCTCGATCACACCCAGCACCTTGTCCTCGAAGAGCACCGGCAGCACGATCACGTTGGCCGGCGGAGCCTCCCCGAGCCCGGAGGCGATCTTGAGGTAGCCCGAGGGGACGTTCTCCACCAGGATGGTGCGCCCCTCCTCCGCGGCCGTGCCGATCAGCGTCTCGCCCGGCCTGAAGGTCGTCGGCATCCCGCCCATGGCGTAGCCGTACGAGCCCATCAGCCGCAGCTCGTACGCGCCCGCCTCGCCGCCGTCCGCGCCGATCTCCTGGCTGTCGGGCTGCGCGGCGAGGAAGAACGCGCCGTGCTGTGCCGAGACCGCGGGCGAGAGCTCGCTCATGATGAGCGTGGCGACGTCCTTGAGGTCGCGCCGGCCCTGCATCAGGCCCGAGATCCGGGCGAGGTTGCCCTTGAGCCAGTCCTGTTCCTCGTTGGCGAGGGTGGTCTCGCGGAGCGTGGAGATCATGGTGTTGACGTTGTCCTGGAGTTCCAGGATCTCGCCGGCCGCGTCCACATCGATGCGGACGTTGTGGTCGCCGAGGGTGACCGCGGCGGCGACCGCGGCGATGGCACGCACCTGACGGGTCAGGTTGCCCGCCATCTCGTTCACCGATTCGGTCAGGTCCTTCCAGGTGCCGGCCACGCCCCGCACCTGTGCCTGACCGCCCAGCTGGCCTTCCGTACCCACCTCGCGGGCCACCCTGGTGACCTGCTCGGCGAAGGACGACAGCTGGTCGACCATGGTGTTGATGGTGGTCTTCAGCGCGAGGATCTCGCCTCGCGCGTCGATGTCGATCTTCTTGGTCAGATCACCCTTGGCGATGGCGGTGGTGACCATGGCGATGTTGCGGACCTGGCCGGTGAGGTTGTTGGCCATGGAGTTCACCGACTCGGTGAGGTCCTTCCACGTACCGGCGACACCGGGGACGCGGGCCTGGCCGCCCAGGATGCCGTCGGTGCCCACCTCGCGGGCCACTCGCGTGACCTCGTCGGCGAACGACGACAGCGTCGTGACCATCGTGTTGACCGTGTCGGCGAGCTGCGCGACCTCGCCGCGCGCCTCGACCGTCACCTTCTTCGTCAGATCGCCGTTGGCGACCGCCGCCGAGACCTGCGAGATGTTGCGGACCTGGATGGTCAGGTTGTTGGCCATCAGGTTCACGTTGTCGCTGAGATCCAGCCAGATACCGGTGGCACCCGGCACCCGCGCCTGACCGCCCAGCTGCCCCTCGGTGCCCACCTCACGGGCCACCCGCGTCACCTGCTCGGCGAACGAGGACAACTGGTCGACCATGGTGTTGACGGTCGTGACCAGTTCGAGGATCTCGCCCTTGGCGTCGACGGTGATCTTCTTGGACAGATCACCGCGGGCCACCGCGGTCGTCACCTCGGCGATGTTGCGGACCTGGGAGGTCAGGTTGTTCGCCATGAAGTTGACGGACTGGGTGAGGTCCTTCCACGTCCCGCTGACGCCCTGCACCTCGGCCTGGCCGCCCAGGATGCCCTCGGTGCCCACCTCGCGGGCGACCCGGGTGACCTGCTCCGCGAAGGACGAGAGCTGGTCGACCATCGTGTTGAGGGTGTTCTTCAGCTCCAGGATCTCGCCCCGGGCGTCCACGTCGATCTTCTGTGAGAGGTCACCGCGCGCGACCGCCGTGGCGACCTGCGCGATGTTGCGGACCTGAGCGGTGAGGTTCCCGGCCATGCCGTTCACCGAGTCCGTCAGGTCCCGCCAGACGCCCGCGACGCCCGGCACCTGCGCCTGGCCGCCCAACCTGCCGTCCGTGCCGACCTCCCGGGCGACCCGGGTGACCTGCTCGGCGAACGCGGAGAGCTGGTCGACCATCGTGTTGATGGTGTTCTTCAGCTCCAGGATCTCGCCGCGCGCGTCCACGTCGATCTTCTGCGACAGGTCGCCACGCGCGACCGCCGTGGTCACCTGGGCGATCTGCCGCACCTGCGAGGTGAGGTTCCCCGCCATGAAGTTGACGGAGTCGGTGAGTTCCTTCCAGGTGCCGCTGACGCCGTCCACGCGGGCCTGGCCACCGAGCCGGCCTTCCGTGCCCACGTCCCTGGCCATCCGGGTGACCTGATCGGCGAACGACGACAGCTGGTCGACCATGGTGTTCACGGTGTTCTTCAGCTGGAGCATCTCGCCGGAGACGTCGACGGTGACCTTCTGGGACAGGTCGCCGTTGGCGACCGCCGTCGTCACCTGCGCGATGTTGCGCACCTGACCGGTCAGGTTGCGGAAGGCGGTGTTCACGGAGTCCGTGAGGTCCTTCCACGTCCCCGCCGCGCCCGGCACCGCGGCCTGGCCGCCCAGCTCACCCTCGACACCGATCTCCCGCGCCACGCGCGTCACTTCGGCACCGAACGACGACAGCTGACCCACCATCGTATTGACGGTGTTCTTCAGCTCCAGCATCTCGCCGGCCACGTCGACGGTGATCGTCTGCGACAGGTCGCCGTTGGCGACCGCAGTCGTCACCTGCGCGATGTCCCGCACCTGCGCCGTGAGGTTGCGGAACGCGGTGTTCACCGAGTCGGTGAGGTCCTTCCACGTCCCCGCCGCGCCGGGCACCTGCGCCTGACCGCCGAGCTGCCCCTCGGCGCCGACCTCGCTCGCCACCCGCGTCACTTCGTCCGCGAAGGTGCGCAGCGTCTCGGTCATGGTGTTGATGGTGTCGGCGAGCTGCGCGACCTCGCCGCGCGCGCTGACCGTGACCTTCTGCGACAGGTCGCCGTTGGCGACCGCTGTCGTGACCTGGGCGATACCCCGGACCTGCGCGGTGAGGTTTCCGGCCATGAGATTGACCGAATCCGTGAGGTCCTTCCACACGCCGGCGACACCTGGCACCTGCGCCTGGCCGCCGAGCTCCCCTTCCGTGCCGACCTCGCGGGCGACCCTCGTGACCTCGGAGGCGAACGAGGAGAGCTGGTCCACCATCGTGTTGACGGTGTTCTTCAGCTCCAGCATCTCGCCGGCGACGTGAACCGTCACCTTCCGGGACAGATCACCCTTCGCGACCGCGGTGGTGACGAGAGCAATGTCACGCACCTGCGCGGTGAGCCGGGAGGCCATCGTGTTGACGGATTCCGTGAGGTCCTTCCACGAACCCGACATTCCGCGCACCCGCGCCTGACCGCCGAGCTTGCCCTCCGTACCGACCTCGCTGGCCACCCTCGTGACCTCGTCGGTGAACGCCGAGAGCTGGTCGACCAGGCCGTTGACCGTACGGCCGACCTTGAGGAACTCGCCCCGCAACGGATGCTCCGAGGAGCTGTCCGAACTGCGCGAGCGCAGGTCCATCCGCTGTTCCAGGTCACCCTCGGACACCGCCGACAGCACCCGTCCCACTTCGGAGACGGGCCGTACGAGGTCGTCCACCAAGGCGTTCGAGGCGTCGATGGCCGCGGCCCACGAACCCTCGCAGGCGCCGACCTCCAGCCGTTCCGTGAGTTTTCCCTCACGACCGACCACCCTGCGCACCCGGGCGAGCTCACCCGTCAGGTGCAGATTGCGGTCCGCCACCTCGTTGAATACCGCCGCGATCTCCGACATGACGCCGTCGCCGGAAACCGTCAACCGCTTGCGGAAGTTCCCGTCCCGCATGGCGACAAGAGCGACCAACAGCCGATTCAGGGCAGCCGTATCCACCTCGGTCGTCCCATTGTTCCGGGATCGTCCGCCTTTTGCGCGTGTGCTTGCGCCCCGCGCCGCTGCGCCAGACTCCACCGTGTCCCTCCCGCAGGGTCGACCGTTCTACCCAGGCTTTCTCGTGATGCTTGCCCAGTGTTTCACCATGGCCCAACGAGGCCATAACAGTTCGGCAGCATCGCACACCCGTCCCGGGGCACGATTGGGGCGGAAACACACGTGACCGGCATCCGCAGGCGCGGCGAAGGTAAGTAACCTGGCATACGGCTGTCCACCCCGCCCCGGCCATCCAGTACGGGCGGTGGTGCGAGCACAACAGGTATTCGGAGGGGCGCCGCAGCATGGGGGAGCAGATCACCGACACACGCACGAGGAGACCAGTGATCACCGCGCGGGCCGCCGCCACTTTCGAGCCGGTCGGGCGCTCTGTCGCCACTGCCCGTGCGTTCGTCCGTGACACCCTCCAGGGCTGGGGCTACGGCGACATCGTCGACGACGCCGTCGTGTTGACGAGCGAGCTCGTGACCAACGCCGTGGTGCACGCGGGCACCGCCGCGGACGTGCTGTGCCTGCGGACGGACGGCGGCGTGCGCATCTCCGTCGCCGACCGGTACCCCGAACGTGAGATCCCCCTCCAGAACGCCGGACAGACCATCGTCCACCCGGACCGCGAGGGTGGCCGTGGCCTCCTTCTGTGCGGCGCACTCGCCTCCCGGTGGGGCGTGGAGTACACCGCCGCCCAGAAGCACGTCTGGTTCCAGCTCGACCTCCCCGAGCGCCCCGCAGGCACCCGCTCCGCCGGCCCCGCCCTCCCCGTGGACGCCCTCCCGGTCACCGACAGCCGGGTCCGGGTCGCGGTCATCCAGATCGACCGCAGCGGCTGCATCGGCTTCTGGAACGACGACGCCAAGGACCTCTTCGCGTACGACCCCGAGCAGGTCATCGGCAAGCCCCTCACCGACTTCGCCGCCTGGCCGCACACCCCCGGCACGGGCACCGGCATCGCCGAGGCCCTGCAGCTCTCCCGCTGGGAGGGCTCCTACGGCATAAGGGGCGCCGACGGCCGGGTCGTCCCCGTGTACGCCTCGCACCTGCGCGTCCGCGACGCCGACGGCGAGGCCTCCACGGTCTGTCTCCTGGTCCGCGACCACGAACGGGCGATCCTCCAGAGCCCGCAGCGCACCCCGGCCCCGGACGCCGCCTCACAGGGCGCCCAGTCGGAGGGCCGATCGTCCGACCCGTTCGAGGTCTTCATCGGCTCCCCGGCCCCCGACGACCTCGACGGCCTCCTCCAGCGCACCGTCGAACGCGCCCGCGACATGCTCGACGGCGACGCCGCCTACCTCCTGCTGGCCACCGACGACGAGACCGAGCTGGAGGTCCGCGCCTCCACCGGCCTGCCCTCCGCCCGCCAGCGGTTCGCCCGCGTCCCGGTCGAGGCCGGCTCCGGACGCTACGGCTCCGCCCGGATGCCCGCGGTCCACGAGGACCTCACCGCCGTCCCCGGAGCGGTCCCGCTGCTCAGCGGCACGGGCATGCGTTCGGTCGTCACGGTCCCGCTGAAGGTCGAGGGACGGCTGACCGGCTCCCTCGGCGTCGCCGCGGAGGCCGCCGGCCGCTACACCAACGAAGAGGCGCTGCGCCTCCAGTTCGCCGCCGACCGCATCGCCCTCGCCGTCGAACGCGCCCGCCTCACCGAACTGGAACGGCTCCGCCGCGGCTCGCTGTCCTTCCTCGTCGAGGCTTCCGACCTCCTGGCCGGCACCCTCGACCGCGACCAGACCCTGGCCCTGATGGCCCAGATGACGGTCCCCACCCTCGCCACCTGGTGCGCCGTCTACACCGTCGCCGACCAGAGCTCCGAACCCGAGCTCTCCTACGTCCTGCACGAGGACGAGGACCGCATCGACGGCCTCAAGACCCTCCTGATGAAGGTCGATCCGCCCGAGCCGGTCCCCACCCCCGGCGCCCGGGTCTGGACCGCCCCCACCGACGCCGCGCACGACGCCGCCCTGCGCACGTCCCTGCGCAGCCTGGGCCTGGGCAACTCCGCCCGCCCCTCGACCGGCCCGGGTGCCACGCTCGCCACCGCCTCCGCAGTCGGCGGCGAGACCGTCGTACTCCCCCTCGTCGCGCGCAACCGCGTCATCGGCATGCTCACCCTCGGCAAGCCCACCGAGGAGCACTTCCGCCAGGAAATCCTCGAACTCGCCGAGGACCTCTCCCGCCGGGCCGCCCTCGCCCTGGACAACGCCCGCCTCTACTCCGAGCGCACGGCCATCAGCCAGTCCCTCCAGCGCAGCCTGCTGCCCCCGGAGCTCCCCGACGTCCCCGGCGTCGAGGTCGAGGTCATCTACCGCGCCGCGGGCGAGGGCAACGAGGTCGGCGGCGACTTCTACGACCTCTTCCCCATCCGCGACGGCGCGTACGGCTTCGCCATCGGCGACGTCTGCGGCACGGGCCCCGAAGCCGCCGCCGTCACCGGCCTGGCCCGGCACGCCCTGCGCCTGCTCGCCCGCGAGGGCTTCAGCGGCCCCGCCGTCCTGGAGCGGCTCAACGCCGCCATCCTCGACGAAGGCGCCCGCAGCCGCTTCCTGACGCTCCTTTACGGCGAACTGTGGCCGCAGGAGGACGGAAGCGCCCTCCTCAAGGTCGTCTGCGCCGGACACCCCCTGCCGCTGCGCCTGCGCCAGGACGGCTCGGTCGAGCCGGCCGCGGAACCCCAGCCGCTCCTCGGCGTCATGGAAGACCTCGAACTCTACGAGCAGAACGTCACCCTCGACCCGGGCGATGTCCTCCTGTGCGTCACCGACGGCGTCACCGAACGCCGCGAGGGCACCCGCATGCTCGGCGACGACGGCCTCACCGACGTCCTGACCACCTGCACCGGCCTGACCGCCGGCGCTGTCGCCGCCCGCGTCCTGCGCGCCGTGGAGCGCTTCGCTGCGGAACCGGCCTCCGACGACATGGCGATCCTCGCCATGCGCGTCCCCGAGGTCCCAGCCGAATGAGGTCCGTCTCAGGGCCGGATCTCCCGATCCGGCCCTGACCCCCACCCGAGCAAAACCCGCCGATGGCTGAAGCGCCGTCAACTTCCGGACACAACAAAGGCCCCCGCCGAATGGCGGGGGCCTTTGTTCTTTGAGCCCCAATACGGAATCGAACCGTAGACCTTCTCCTTACCATGGAGACGCTCTGCCGACTGAGCTATTGGGGCGCGTCAACGGGATAGATCATACCTGAAGTCCGCGCCGCCTCCGAACCACCCATCGGATCAAAAGGCCGGCTGCAACAATCCACCCAGCGCATTGCAGGCACCTACGACCTTGTGCAACTCCCGCCGCGACAGTCCCGCATGCGCCGGCAGCGCCAGCGTCTCGTCAACGGCCCGCTCGGTGTGCGGCAGGAACACATCCCTCCGCAGCCCCGGCATCCGATACACGGGCGCCTGCACGGGAACCCGGCACATCACGCCCTTGGCCCGCAGGGCACGCACGAACGCGTCCCGGTCGGGCCGCCCGTTCCCCGGCACCCGCACCACATAGTGCTCGTAGGTGTGCCCCACGGCCGCCTCCGGCGTCCGGACTCCACTGAGCCTGCCGTCCAGGTATGACGCATGCTCCCGGCGCCGCTCCACACCGCCCGGGTCCGCCCCGGGCTCTTCCTCGACCACCACCAGCAACCCATGGCGCTGGCCGACCTCGCGTATCCAGGCCTCGTTAGCCCGCCGACCGAAGCGGTGTACGGCGACGACCGCCGCGGTCCTGCTGGTGACGACGTCCGACACAGCGGCCGGGTCGACGCAGTAGCTGTCGGCGTCCACGTCGGCGAACACCGGCAAGGCACGCAACTGCACGACCGCCTCAGCCACTTCGGCGTTGCCATAGGCGGGCACCACGACCTCATCGCCGGCGCGCACACCGGCGGACTTGAGTGTTTCGAATGTCCCCATGTCTGCGGATCCTGGTCAGGCCAGGTGAACGTCACGTTACGAGCACCACCAGAGAACCAGAACAAAAAAGCTCCGGTCCCTGAACCAAGAGGTTCAGGGACCGGAGCTGAATGATTGTTCGGCGGCGTCCTACTCTCCCACAGGGTCCCCCCTGCAGTACCATCGGCGCTGAAAGGCTTAGCTTCCGGGTTCGAAATGTAACCGGGCGTTTCCCTAACGCAATGACCACCGAAACACTATGAAGTTAACCAACCCGGCAAAAACACAGGTCGTTACTTCAGAACCTACACAGTGGACGCGAGCAACTGAGGACAAGCCCTCGGCCTATTAGTACCAGTCAACTCCAACCGTTACCGGTCTTCCATATCTGGCCTATCAACC